>NZ_JBQEPA010000015.1:0-153782 GCF_052056495.1 Phyllobacterium sp. 22229 | reverse complement strand
GCTGCCGCCCGCCGCGCCGCCCGTTCCGGCGGCGGCCCCGGCAAGTCGCTCACCTTTATCACCCGCAAGATTCGCGAATATGAAGTGCTGGATGAGGAAGGGCTGGCGCTGATCGAAGCCAATGCCGATACCGTTCTCGAAGAGGTCGGTATCGAGTTCCGCGATGATGCGGAAGCCCTGCAGCTCTGGCGCGAAGCCGGCGCCGACGTCAAAGGCGAACGGGTGCATTTCCCCAAGGGGCTTCCGCGGTCGCTTTTGAAGACAGCGCCCTCGATCTACACCCAGCATGCCCGCAATCCCGAACGGTCTGTCCAGATCGGCGGCAAGGCCACGGTGTTCGCGCCGGTGTACGGGCCGCCCTTCGTGCGTGATCTGGAAGGCAACCGCCGCTATGCGACCATCGAGGACTTCAACAATTTCGTGAAGCTTGCCTATATGGCGCCGTCGATCCACCACTCCGGCGGCACCGTGTGCGAGCCGGTCGACGTGCCCGTCAACAAGCGCCATCTCGACATGGTCTATGCGCATATCAAATATTCCGACAAGCCGTTCATGGGCTCGGTCACCGCGCCCGAGCGGGCGGAAGACACGATTGCCATGTGCAAGCTCGTCTTCGGCGAGGACTATCTCGACCAGAACACGGTCCTGACCAGCCTGATCAATGCCAACTCCCCCATGGTCTTCGATGAAACCATGGTCGGCGCGCTGAAGGTCTATGCCCGCAACAACCAGGCCTGCATCGTCACGCCGTTCATTCTTGCCGGCGCCATGAGCCCGGTGACCGTTGCCGGTACGCTGACGCAGGTTCTGGCGGAAGTGTTGGCCGGTGCCTCCTTCACCCAGCTGATCCGTCCGGGCGCTCCGGTCATTTTCGGCACCTTCGCCTCGTCGATCTCGATGCAGTCGGGTGCGCCGACATTCGGCACGCCGGAACCCTCGCTGGTCTCCTACGGCGCTGCACAGCTGGCGCGCCGTCTCGGGCTGCCGTTCCGCACCGGCGGTTCGCTCTGCGCCTCAAAGGTTTCCGATGCGCAGGCGGCCTATGAAAGCGCCAATACACTGAACTCGACGCTGCTGGCCGGGACAAACTTCGTGCTGCATTCGGCCGGCTGGCTCGAGGGCGGTCTCGTCTCTTCCTATGAAAAGTTCATGATGGACATCGACCAACTCGGCATGGCGCAGAAATTCGCCGAGGGCGTCGATCTCTCGGAGAACGGCCAGGCGATGGATGCCATCCGCCAGGTGGGGCCGGGCAGCCACTATCTCGGCTGCGACCACACACAGGCGAATTTCCAGACGGCGTTCTACCGCTCCAACATTGCCGACAACAATTCCTACGAGCAGTGGCTGGCCGAAGGCGAAAAACGTGCCGACCAGCGCGGCAACGAGCTGGCGCGGCGCTGGCTCGAAAGCTACGAGGCGCCGTATCTCGATCCGGCCATCGACGAATCGCTGAAGGAATTCATCGCCAAGAAGAAGGCGTCGATGCCCGACGCATTCACCTGAAAGAAGCCCGAGGACGGCCGGGCTAAAGTGGCCAGTCTGATCCATCAGGACGTCTGGGCCTCTGCTGTGAAGGGTCCAGGCCCCGGATGATTGTTGCCGATCCGCTCCTCGACCAGATCACCGCCGCGCTGGAACCGCATGGTCTCGTTCCGCGCGGCGGTTTCGTGTTTGGACCCGGTGAGACGGCGCCCGGCCTGCACCACGGCGCTGCAGCGCGCAGCGTTGTTCTCGCCGGCCATTTCGGTTCATCGATCTGGCCGCATTTTACACGGTGGCGGCAGGCACACAGCGGTCAGCCCGATCCGCTGGATGCATGGTCCAAGGCGGTGCTGACGCAGGTTGCGGACAAACTCGGCGGGCAGGCGGTGTTTCCGTCGGACAAGCCCTATCTGCCTTTCCAGCAATGGGCAAAGCGGGCGGAAAGTCTGTCTGCTTCGCCGCTGGGGCTGCTGATTCATCCCGAATATGGGCTCTGGCAGGCGTTTCGCGGCGCGCTGCTGTTTGACAGGGCAATCGGTTTTCCCGCTGTTCCCTTGAACAATCATCTCTGCGATAGCTGCATCGACAAGCCCTGCCTGCATGCCTGTCCAGTCGATGCTTTCGACGGGACCGGCTTTGCTGTGGACCGCTGCCGGGGGCATCTTGCGGTGCCGGAGGGCGCGCTTTGCAGGGATGGCGGCTGTCTTGCCCGGCTGGCCTGTCCCGTTGGCCGCGAACACGCCTATACCCCGGAACAGCAGCGCTTTCACATGGCGGCATTCGCCTCCGCCTGACGCCAGCCAAAAAATATTTTGATTGATTGCATTTTTTCACCCAAGGATTGACGCCATCGCATCGTCAAAGCTGCGATGAACAGGGTGACAGGCATTTTGGACACTTCCCGTTTGACGGATGACATGGCGGATGTTTCAACCCTTGTGGCGCAGGCGCGCGCGGGGGATCGCAGCGCATTCGGGCTTCTGATCGAGCAGAATTACGACTTCATCCACCGCATTGCCTGGCGTTGGTCGGGCAACCGCAACGATGCGGAGGATATCGCCCAGGATGTCTGCATCAAGCTTGGCAGTGCCATCCGCCAGTGGCGCGGCGAGGGTCTGCTGCGGACCTGGCTCTACCGGATGACGCTGAATGCCGCGCGTGATCACCTGCGCCGTCATGCGCGGGAAAAGCGCAAGGCCGAAGCCTATCACCGCGAGCTGCTCAACGATGCACCGGTTGCCGATGGCGCGGATGCCGAGGCCGGTGTCAACGCGCTGTGGGCGGCGGTCAAGACATTGCCTGACAAGACCGCGGACGCCGTCCTGCTGGTCTATGGGGAGGGATTGAATCATGCGCATGCAGCCCAAGTGCTCGATTGCGCCGAAGCCACGGTTTCGTGGCACATCCACGATGCCAAGAAACGGCTGAAGCGCATCCTGCGCGCGCCGGAGGGCTTTTGACATGACCGACGATCAAGACTTGAACCAGCTCGGCCGCATGACGCCGCCACCGCCATCCGATGCGGCCAAGCGCGCCGCGCTGCAGGCGGCCATGCGGGCGTTCGACACTGCCGATGCAAAAAATACCGCAGTGCAGACCCAAGGAAGCGGATTTATCCGGCGTCTCAGTTCCATCGCAACCCAATTGTGGAGTGAAACGATGGAAAAGAAATTGCTGTTGTCGACATCGGCCCTCGGCGGCCTGCTGATCCTGCCGATTGCGGGGTATGTCTCCTGGAACATGATGCACGACCCGCGCATGCTGGCGGGGGATCAGCAGGCTCCCGTCACCATAGCGGCGCAGCCGCCGCAGGTTGACGAGCCGAAGCCCCTGCCAACGGTTGAACCGGCCGCGCCGAGCCCGTTGCCTGTCAAGCGGGCGCCGCTTGCCGGGCAGGTTGAAGCGCTCAGCAGTTCGAAAACCATCGGGCAGGCGGCGGAAAAGCCCGTTCCCGCGGCCCCCATGCCCGCGCCTGCCGTGGAAATGGCGCAGGACAGCCTCGCTGCACCGGCTCCCATGGCCAATCAAAGCTTCACCAAGCTTGATAGCGAGGCCGCCATTGCGCCGCAGCAATCCTCGGGCGACCGGGTGCAGCGGTTCGATACCAATCCGGTCAAGCGCGTGGCCGATGATCCGGTGTCGACCTTCTCGATCGATGTGGACACGGCCTCCTACGCCATGGTGCGCCGTTCGCTGAAGGACGGTGCCTTGCCCGATCCCGACAGCGTGCGCGTCGAGGAGATGATCAATTATTTCCCCTATGACTGGAAAGGGCCGCAGAGCCGCGAGACGCCGTTCAACACCACGATCACCGTAACGCCCACCCCGTGGAACCAGAACACCAAGCTGATGCATATCGGCATCAAGGGCTATGACGTCATCCCGGCGGAAAAGCCGCGCGCCAATCTGGTGTTCCTGATCGATGTCTCGGGATCGATGGATGAGCCGGACAAGCTGCCGCTGCTGAAATCCGCCTTCCACATGCTGGTGGGCAAGCTCGACCCGAAGGACAAGGTGTCGATCGTCACCTATGCGGGCAATGCCGGAACCGTACTGGAACCGACGGAGGTGAAGGACAAGGCAAAAATCTTTGACGCATTGAACCGGCTGGAGGCGGGCGGATCGACGGCGGGCGAAGCGGGTATCAAGGAGGCCTATCGCCTCGCCAAGGCCAATTTCGTCAAGGACGGCGTCAACCGCGTGATGCTGGCCACCGACGGCGATTTCAACGTCGGCCAGTCCAGCGACGATGAGCTGAAGACACTGATCGAGGATGAGCGCAAATCGGGCGTGTTCCTGTCGGTCTTCGGGTTCGGCGAGGGCAATTACAACGATGAGATGATGCAGGTTCTGGCGCAGAACGGCAACGGCACCGCCGCCTATATCGATACGCTGGCCGAAGCGGAAAAGACGCTGGTGCAGGAAGCAACCTCGACGCTGTTTCCGATTGCCAAGGATGTGAAAATCCAGGTCGAGTTCAATCCGGCTGTGGTGGCGGAATACCGGCTGATCGGCTACGAAACCCGTGCCCTCAAGCGCGAGGATTTCAACAATGACCGCATCGATGCCGGTGAAATCGGTTCGGGACATACGGTGACGGCCATTTACGAGATCACGCCGAAGAACAGTCCGGCCGTGCTGACCGATGACCTGCGCTACGCCAAGCCCAATGCAGCAACTGCCGATGCGAAAGCGGGATCGGATGAATATGCCTTCTTCAAGATCCGCTACAAGCTGCCGAACGAAGATGTGAGCAAGCTGATCACGACGCCGGTGACAAAGGCCAATGAGGTTTCGGCAGCCGCATCGGATGATGTGCGGTTCTCGACGGCCGTTGCCGCCTTCGGTCAAAAGCTGCGCGGGACGGACAGTCTGGCGACCTACAGCTATGCCGACATTGCCAAGCTCGGCGCGGGATCGCGCGGCGACGATGCCTTTGGCTATCGCAGCGAATTCCTGTCGCTGGTGCGGCTGGCCGATGCGCTGGAAGCTAAGAAATAAGGTAGTTGCATGGTTGAAAAGCAAATGGCCGGGATTTCCCGGCCATTTTTGTCTCACATGCCAAATGGCCCGATCTCAGCCCCGGCGGCCGCGGCGCTCGCGCTTGGGCAGGTCATCGGCATGGGCGGACAGCTTGTTGCGCATCGGCCCGATGGTTTCGATGATGGTCTCCACCGTCGGCCGGGTGCCGTTGACATGGCTGTCGAGTGCCTTGCGCATGGCGGCCAGGTGCACGAACGAGGTGCCGCAGCAGCCGCCGATGATCTTTGCGCCGCCGTCAATCGCCATATGCGCATAATTGGCCATGAGTTCCGGCGTGCCGGAATAGAAAATCTCCGCGCCGCGGAATTCCGGAATGCCGCAATTGCCCTTGATGACGATGGTGGCCTGCGGATCGGCTTCCGACATGTCGAGCAGCGAAGCGAGGATATCCGAGGCGCCGACGCCGCAATTGGCGCCCACCGCGACAGGGCGCGCGGCAAGCCCGTCGACGACCGCGTGAATATCTTTCGGCGGCAGGCCCATCATGGTCTTCCCCGCCGTATCGAAGGAGCCGGTATAGACATAGGGCAGGCCAACCTTGACGGCAGCTTCTGCAGCGGCACGGATCTCGCCGGGCGCCGACATGGTTTCGATCCAGGCGACATCGACGCCGCCGGCCTTCAGGCCTTCCAGCTGTTCGGTGAAGGCGGCAACGGCATCCTCTTCGGTCAGCGCGCCAAGCGGCACCAGCAGTTCGCCGGTCGGCCCGACCGATCCGGCGACAATCACCTTGCGCCCGGCCTTGTCGGCCACGGTGCGCGCGAGCTCGGCGGCCTTCCTGTTCAGCTCGAAAACCCGGTCCTGCGCGTGATGCAGCTTCAGGCGATGCCGCGTGCCGCCGAAGGAATTGGTGAGGATGATGTCAGCCCCGGCATCGACGAAGCCCTGATGCAGGGCAATGATCTTTTCCGGCTGGGCTTCATTCCACAGTTCGGGCGCTTCACCGGCCTCCAGGCCCGCGGCAAACAGGTTTGTGCCGGTCGCGCCGTCAGCCAAAAGGACACCTTTTTCAGCAAGAAGATCGGCAAGCGGATTGGCTGTGGTCATGGCGCGTTCCTTTGGTGCTATTTAGATAACGATATAAGGAAGTCTTTATATGTGGTCAATCTTCATTTGCGACAAGCGCTGACGCATCATTCGGCCTTGAGCGCGGAGACATAGGCGGCAACCTCGTGGGCGTTGATCTTTGCCACGCGGATCAGCCCGTCGAAATGCCGCTGCATGGTCAAGACCGCCTCCGTTGTATTGAGGACGAGATACATCTCGCCGACGAAGATTGCGGCGCGGTAGGGGCCGAAGACGGTATAGGGCACCGAGAAGCGCTCGCGCCCGTCGAACAGATAGAGCCGGAAGGACGGGTAGAGCTCGTCGATCAGCGCGCTCATCCGTTGCAGCTGTTCTTCCCGGATATCGCGCGACAGGTCGCCCCAGATGCCGCCGCCCTTGGCGAAATCGCGCAGGGTCTGGTAGGGCATGCACACTTCCATGTCCGTGCCGGGCTGGCGGTTGTAATCCAGCCGGAACGCGGTTTCGGCGATCTGGGTGACGGGATCGCGGTGCACCAGCGATGTCTCGTAGGCGATCACCGCCTGGGTGCGCAGGAGGTCGGGAATGCGGGCCGGGACATAGCGGATCTTGCTGCCCGAGGCTTCCGCATGCCAGCGGACCAGCAGCGTCCGCTCGAAGCCGTCGACGCCTTCCTCGATCTCCATGCTGGCGCGCAGTTCGCCGATGATGCCCTCGTCCTGGCTGAGGCCGAGCAGCCAGTCCAGCGACACCGCATAGCGCTCGGCAATGTTGAGCAGCGTTTCCACGCGCGGCAGGCGGGTGGACTGGCCGGACAGGAGCTGGGAGAGGGCGGAGCGGTCGATGCCGACCGCTGCCGCGAAGGACGACTGGTTGTCGCCGCTGCGGTTGAGCAGGCTCCTGATCCGCTCCTGAAACAGGCGCGACAGATCGCGTTTGTCCATTTTTCCGCCTCTTTGTTTACTGAGTACAACAAATGCAAGATTTGGTGCGCAAAATCAACGGTTTCTCACAATAATATCATTGCTGACAGTTTTGGACAGTGAGACCATGAAAATCATGGAATCAGAAGCACATACAACAGAACCAACTGACAAAACCGGCCGGGAACGCAAGCACCCCGGCATCGAATGGCCAACCATCGGCTTGATGTTCGTCTGCTACGGACTGTGGTTCGCGGCCGGCGCATACCTCTATCCCGCCATGCCATTCGCGGCTTTGGCGCTGATGGCGGTGGCGGTGGCGTTTCACTCCTCGCTGCAGCACGAAGCCCTGCATGGACATCCCACGCGCAGCGGCTGGCTGAACGAACTTCTCGTCTCTTTGCCGCTCGGCCTGTTCTATCCCTATCGCCGTTACAAGCATCTGCACCTGAAGCACCATGCGGATGAGCGGCTGACCGATCCCTATGACGATCCGGAGAGCTATTACCGGGCGCTGGGCGACTGGGATAAGCTGCCGGGCATCCTGAAAACCCTGCTGCGCTGGAACAATACGCTCATTGGCCGGGTTGTCATCGGGCCGGTTCTCATGGTGATAGGCTTCCTCATCAGCGAGGCCAGGCTGATTTCGGGCGGCGACCGCAAGGTACGCAATGCCTGGTTGTCGCATGCTGCCGGGCTTGTCGTTCTGGTTGCCCTGTTGCTGGGGTTCGGCATTCCGCTCTGGCTCTATGCCGTGACATCGGCCTATGCCGGGTTGTCGATCATCGCCATCCGCACCTATTGCGAGCATCAATGGTCCGAGCGTCCGGATGGCCGCACGATCATCGTCGAGACATCGCCGCTGGCGCTGCTGTTCCTCAACAACAACCTGCATTTCGTCCATCACAAGCGGCCGACGGTTCCGTGGTACAAGCTGCCGAAGCTCTACAGCGAGCAACGTGAAGAGTGGAAGGCCATGAATGGCGGCTATGTCTTCCGCAACTATTTCGAGATCCTGCGCGCCTATGCTTTCCGCAGCAAGGAAGAGGTCGTGCATCCGGTGCTGCGGCGTGAACCGGCAACGGCCCGGGCTTTTCATCCGCGCCGTCACGGCATTTCCCTGCAGGGCGGCACCAGCGTGCCTATTCCCGCCGAACCTCCGACAGAGTAACATCCCCGCATGACCCCTATTGCAGCCTTGCCGATGTATGATTGGCCGGAACGGCGCGCCGAAGTGGATGCGCAGTGGATTGTCCTGCGCGACAGGCTGCGGGCAAGGGGGTTCGATGCGCCGGATTACCTGACGCGGCGCAATGGCGACCTGCCGCCCGTTCCCGGCGGAATCCGCGATGCCTCGGGCGCGGTGATTGCGCCCGATCCGGCGACGCTGCCGCCCGATGAACTCGACCTGCCGGCGCTGTGGCGCCATCCGGCATTGCTGCTCGCCCAGACCTGCTGGGGACCGATGGAGCTCGGCCTTGCCGCGCATGTGCATGTGGCGGGGCAGGACGATTATTCCGGCGTGGCGGGCGGCGACGAGGCGTTCTATTCCAGCGCGCTTGTCATGCGCCGGGGCGAGGGGCTGGCGGTTGCGGCACCGCGTGGCGGTGAACCGGTGCTGCCGGTGGATCGCCTGCGGGGCAAGCGCTTTGCCTTCAACAGTCCTGATTCCATGTCGGGCTATCTTGCCATGGAGCGCGACCTGGCGCTGCAGGGTGAGGGGTTCGCACTGTTCGCGCGGCTTGTCGAGACCGGCGGTCACCGCCTGTCCATCGAGGCGGTGGCGTCAGGCCGCGCCGATATCGCCGCGATCGACTGCAAGTCGTGGGCGCTCGCCCAGCGTCACCACGAAGCCGCCAGCGCCCTCATTGTCGTGGGCTGGACGGGCAGGCGCAAGGGCCTGCCCTTTGTCTCGGCGTTTGAAGGTGTGGCTGTTTAGATCCACATTGCATATCTATCGTGCGTGGTCCGATCACCCGCGCATTTTGGCACCGGATGGATCGAAGGGCGGCTCGATGTTGATGCGGGCGGCGCGGCGAAGACCCAAGATCTCGACCTCGAACAGCCCGGCATTCTCGTTGTCGGCAAGCTCGGCGGGTACATAGCCCTGCGCCATGGAATGGCCGACATAATGGGCGTAACCGCCCGATGTGACCCAGCCGACCACGCGCCATTCACCCTGCACCGCACCCTTGTCGCCCTCGAAGGACACGACCGCGCCCGCATCGTTGAAGCGCGGTGCGCCGATGCCGTGTCCGGCCTCGACGACGCCGTAATCCTTGCTGACCTTGGCCCAGATCGGCTCGTCGCCCATGACATCGGCAGCGCCATTGCCATCAGGCACATCGATGATCAGCGAGACCCGCCGCAGCTTCTTGCTGGTCCCGGCATCGAATTCGGCCTTTTCCTGCGCCGCCGCCTCGCGGCCGATGAAGTCGTTCTTGCCGAGCTTGATGAAACGATCCATCGAGCCTTCATAGGGGCCGTAGATCGGGCGCAGTTCGCGGAACCAGGTCGGGAAATTCTTCTCAAGCCGCATGGAGAGCAGGGCGCGCATGCCGAAATCGACAATACCGAATTCCTCGCCCGCAGCCTTGATGGCGGTGTAGACCAGCCGCTGATAGGCCGGTTCCATCCAGATTTCGTAGCCGAGATCGCCGGTATAGGAAATGCGGTTGACCTTGCACGGCGCGCCGCCGACCGCCATTTCGCGGAAATCCATGAACCGGAAGGCGGTGTTGGACACGTCTTCGTCAACAAGCTTGGCAAGCAGGTCGCGCGCTTTCGGTCCGGCAATGGACAGGCCGACCAGCGTCTGGTCGAAGCGGTGGATATGCACCGACCCGTCTTTCGGCTGGTGCTTCTGGAACCAGCGCATGTGGTAGCGCTGGGCGGCGGATGAGCCCCAGATGAGGAAGCGGTCTTCGGCTGCTTTGGCGATGGTGAAATCGCCGATCAGCTTGCCCTTCTCGTTCAGCATGGGGGTGAGGACCAGACGCCCGACTTTCGGCATCGTGTTGGTCATCAAGCGCGACAGGAAGGCCTCCGCGCCGCTGCCGGTGACTTCGTATTTGGCGAAGTTGGCGATTTCGGTGACGCCGACCCGCTCACGCGTGGCGCGGACTTCGTTGCCGATATGCTCGAAATCGTTGGAGCGGTGGTAGGAAACGATATCCCTAGCCTCAGTTCCCTTCGGGGCGAACCAGAGCGGGGTTTCCAGACCCCAGGAATCGCCCATGACGGCGTTCTGCGCCAGCATGGTGTCATAGAGCGGCGTCGTCTGCTGCGGCCGTGCGGCGGGCAGTTCCTCGTTGGGGAAACGGATGGAGAAGCGGCGCGAATAGTTTTCGCGCACTTTTGCGTTGGTATAGCGCAGCGTGGCCCATTCGCCGAAGCGGGCGACATCCATGCCCCAGACGTCGAAGCCGGGTTCGCCGTGCACCATCCAGTTGGAAAGCGCGAGGCCGACGCCGCCGCCCTGGCTGAACCCGGCCATGACGGCGCAGGCGGTCCAGTAATTGGTCAGGCCGGGGACAGGGCCGACCAGCGGGTTGCCATCCGGCGCGAAGGTGAAGGGGCCGTTGATGATCTGCTTGATGCCGGCCTTTTCGATGCCGGGGAAATGCTTGAAGCCAACTTCAAGCGACGGGGCGATGCGGTCGATATCCGGGGCCAGCAGTTCATGGCCGAAATCCCATGGCGTGTTGACCGGCGACCATGGCTTGGCCGCCTTTTCATAGGTACCGAGCAGGATGCCGTTGCGTTCCTGCCGCGTGTAAATCTCGCCCTTGAAATCCATGACGCCGATCAGCTCGCGCCCGGTCGACTGGTTGAATTCCATCACTTCCGGAACGTCTTCGGTCAGGAGATACATGTGCTCCATCGCCAGAACCGGCAGTTCGAGCCCCACCATGCGGCCGACTTCGCGTGCCCACAGGCCGCCGCAATTGACCACATGCTCGGCCTTCACGGTTCCCTGTTCGGTGACCACGTTCCAGGTGCCGTCGACCTCCTGCGTCAGTTCGACGACGCGGTTGCGCAGGGAGATTTCAGCCCCCAGCTTGCGGGCGGCCTTGGCATAGGCATGGGTGGTGCCGGACGGGTCAAGATGGCCTTCGACAGGATCCCACATGGCGCCGACAAAGTTGGTTTCGTCCATCAGCGGGAACATGGCCTTGGCTTCGGAGGGGGTGATGAGTTCCGTGTCCATGCCGAGATAGCGGCCGCGCGCATGGGCAAGACGCAGAAAATCCATGCGCTCGGGACTGTCAGCCATCATCACGCCGCCGGTCAGGTGCAGGCCGCAGGACTGGCCGGAGAGTTCCTCGATTTCCTTGTAGAGGCTGACCGTATAGGCCTGCAGCTTGGCGACGTTCGGATCGCCGTTCAGCGTGTGGAAACCGCCTGCCGCATGCCAGGATGAACCGGATGTCAGCTCCGAGCGTTCGATCAGCATGACATCGGTCCAGCCGGCGCGGGCGAGATGGTAGAGGACCGAGCATCCGACTACGCCGCCGCCAATGACCACTGCTTTAACGTGCGATTTCATTCACTTATGCCTCATGTGTAAAAATGTGATTCAACGTGTTGTGCGTTAGAGTCCGGTGCGGCGGTCAGAAATCCGTCGGCGCGCCGCCTTCAGCCTTGCGCCGGGCGACGAAGGCATTGATCTCTTCTTCGATCGCCGGGTCGATGGCGGGCTTCTCATAGGTGGCAAGCCGTTCCTTCCAGACCCGGTTGGCGCGCTCGATGGCCGTGGGTGAACCGGCCTCCTGCCACGTCTCGTAATTGCGCCAGTCGGAAAGGATCGGCGCGTAGAAGGCCGTCTTGTAGCGCGACTGGGTGTGAGCGGTGCCGAAGAAATGGCCGCCGGGGCCAACATCGCGCATGGCTTCGATGCCGAGCGCGTCGTCCGACAGGTCGAGCGGGGTCAGGAACTCGGCCACCATCTGCAGCAGATCAAAATCGAGGATCATCTTTTCATAGGAGCAGCACAGGCCGCCCTCCAGCCAGCCGGCGGAATGCAGCATGAAATTGCCGCCGCCCTGGATCGCGCCCCACAGGGAGAAGACGGATTCATAGGCCGCCTGCGCGTCGACCGTGTTGGCGGCGCAGACATTGGAGGTGCGGTAGGGGATCTTGTAGCGGCGGGCAAGCTGGCCGCCGACCATCTGCGCCTTCATGTATTCGGGCGTGCCGAAAGCGGGCGCCCCGGATTTCATGTCGACATTGGAGGTGAAGCCGCCATAGCCGACCGGCGCGCCCTTTTTGACCATCTGGGTGAAGGAGATGCCGGCGAGCGCTTCGGCGTTCTGCTGCACCAGCGCCCCGGCGATGGTCACCGGCGCCATGGCGCCCGCCAGCGTGAATGGCGTGACGATGACGATCTGGCCATTGCCCGACATATGGATGATGCCTTCCATCATCGGCACGTCGAGCTTCAAGGGCGAATTGGTGTTGATGATGGTGTAGCAGGAGGCCTCGTTCTGCAGCTGCTCCTGGCTGATGCCGCGGGCGAGGCGGGCGATCTCGATGCCATCCAGATTACGTTCCTTGCCGAGCGAATAGATGTGGAAGGCCTTGTCGGAGAGTGTGGCGAGATCGCGGATGCATTCGAGGTGGCGCACCGAGGGATGAATGTCGATCGGCTCGACGGGATAGCCGCCCGTGGTGTTGATGATGTTGTGCATCTGCGCCAGTTTGACGAAGTTGCGGAAATCCGCCTGATTGCCGGAGCGGCGGCCATTGTCCGTATCGGAGCAATTGGGCGCCGAACCCATCTGTGCGAAAATCAGGTTGTTGCCGCCGAAGCGTACATTGTGGGCGGGATTGCGCGCATGCAGGGTGAATTCCGACGGCGCATGGCTGACATAGTCGAGGATCATGTCCTTGTCGAAATGCACGCGCTGGGAGCCGGGGCGCACATCGGCGCCTGCCGTCTTCATGATCTCGCGCGCGCCATCATGCAGCACGTCGACGCCGATCTCCTGCAGCACGCGCAGCGAGGCGTTGTGGATCGATTCCAGCTCGTCGTCGGAAATGATTTTTGTCGGCGTGAACGGGATTTTCAACTGCCGGAACGGTGGCTGGTCGAAGGCGCCGCTTTCAACGCTGCGGGGGCGGGAGCGTCCGCCACGCCGGCCGTGATCGCGTGCCGTTGCGGGGATTTCGATGTCTGCTGCCGGTTCACTCATAGCTCATGCCCTTCACTTGCGATGGTGCCACTATCGCCACAGACGCGGCAATCGTGCGCGGCCTGAGCGACGCCGAGCGCAAGGGAAGCGACATGGCTGGCGGACGGGTGAAATGGGCGGAAAAGGGCGCGCGCCTGCGCAGCCCGTTTGTTCCCCTTGCCACGCCCGCAAATGCGTCTGGCTGTTGAGAGAGGAGAATGACGGGCGGTCCTTGGAACGCGGGTCTTGGGGTATGCTGTATGCTATGCTTGCGATCCAAGGACCACCCGCCCCGGCGTTTTCAGGTTTTTGCCCGATGTTTCACCATTGGGCCAAACCTCCCCGGCCGCACGAGGTTTTTTCCCTCGTGAAGCCAAAGCGCCGATCCTTTCCCGACTTTCGAAGGTTTCCGGAAGCATTCCCGCCGGAAAGGACAGGAATGAGAATAAGCGAGGTTGGGAGAACGTGGATAAGTTGGTGTGATTTTTTTGTGATGGGGGTCTTTCACCCCCCTCTGTCCTGCCGGACATCTCCCCCACAAGGGGGGAGATCAGCTGTCATTGCTGTTTCAGCCAGTCTTCAACATTGAAAACAACGCAAAAGCGTTCATGCCGATGTGATCTCCCCCCTTGTGGGGGGGCCGAAGGACGGGCGAGACCCGTGGCTCGCCCCGGAGGGCGGCAGCCCAGAGGGGGGTGAGAGCGCCTACTCCGCCGCCTGATGGGTCAGATGGCTGATGGGGGTGACCATCGCCTGGATCAGGTTGTTCATGCTGATGACGCCAAGCGGTTTGCCGGCCTCGTCCACAACGGTTGCGTGCTGCTGGTTGGCGTCGGTCATGGTCTTGGCCGCTTCCTCAAGGATCGTGCCGGTCTTGACCGTCACGCCGCCGGCATTGGCCGAACCGTCGCCCTTGGTCGAGATGGTGTCCACCATGATCACCCGGCCGCGGTTCACTTCCTTGACGAAGCTTGAAATGTACTCATCGGCAGGTTTCAGCACGATATCCTGTCCGGTGCCCTGCTGGACCACCTCGCCGTCGCGCAGGATGGCAATCCGGTCGCCGAGCCGCAGCGCTTCATCAAGATCGTGGGTGATGAACACGATGGTCTTCTTGATTTCCTTCTGCAGGTCGAGAAGCACGGACTGCATGTCCATGCGGATCAGCGGGTCAAGGGCGGAAAAGGCTTCGTCCATCAACAGGATGGGCGCGTCATTGGTCAGCGCGCGGGCAAGGCCGACGCGCTGCTGCATGCCGCCCGACAGCTGGTTGGGATAATTCTCCTCAAAGCCCTTCAGGCCGACCCGTTCGATCCAGCGGCGGGCCTGTTCTTCCTGCTTTGCCCGGCTCAGGCCCTGGATTTCCAGGCCATAGACCGTGTTGTCGAGCACCGTGCGGTGGGGAAGCAGCGCAAACTTCTGGAAAACCATCGCTGTCTTGTGGCGGCGAAATTCGCGCAGGTCGTTCTGGTTCATCTTGCAGACATCGGCGTTGCCGATGATGACCTCGCCGACCGTCGGATCGATCAGCCGGTTGATGTGGCGGATCAGCGTCGATTTGCCCGAACCCGAGAGACCCATGACCACCTGGATGCAGCCGGCGGGCATATCGATATTGATATCGCGCAGGCCGAGCACGTGGTTGTGCTTTTCATTGAGTTCGGTCTTGGTCATGCCCTTTTTGACGGCATCGACGTAAGCTCCCGGTTTCTGGCCGAAAATCTTGTAGAGATTTTTGATCTGGATACCGGCGCCCTGAACGGAACGATCAGCCATGAACCACCTCCTGGTGCTTTTGAAGGCGCATGCCATAGGCCTGGCTGACGCGGTCAAAAATGATGGCAATGCCGACAATGGCAAGACCGTTGAAAAGTCCGAGCGAGAAGAACTGGCCGTTGACCGAGCGCAGGACCGGCTGGCCGAGACCCTGGACGCCGATCATCGAGGCAATGACCACCATGGCGAGCGCCATCATGATCGTCTGGTTGATACCGGCCATGATGGTGGGCAGGGCGAGGGGGATCTGCACGTTCTTCAGGCGTTGCCAGCTCGATGAGCCGAAGGCATCGGCGGCCTCGAGCACGTCCTTGTCAACGAGCCGTATGCCGAGATTGGTCAGGCGGATCATCGGCGGAATGGCGTAGATCACCACCGCGATGAGGCCGGGAACCTTACCGATGCCGAGCAGCATGACCACGGGAATGAGGTAGACGAAGCTCGGCATGGTCTGCATGACGTCAAGAATGGGATTGACGATGCGCTGGAAGCCGTCGGAGCGCGCCATGATGATGCCGATGGGAATGCCGACGACGACGGAGACGACAGTGCCGACAAAAATCATCGCGATGGTCTTCATCGCATCGCTCCACATATCGAAATAGCCGATCAGGAGCAGGGTGATGACCGTTCCGGCCACGATCTTCCAGTTGCGGCTGGCGAGCCAGGCAATGCCGGCGATCAGGAGAACCATGATCGGCCAGGGCGTCGTCGTCATGAATTTTTCGGCCTGGATCAGGAAATATTGCAGCGGCTGGAAAAATGACTCGATCACATCGCCGTAACTGCGGGTGAAAGCCTTGAAGCCTTCATCCATGGCTTTTTTTAAATTGCGGAGTGTCTCGTCATTCATTTTCGGGAATGAGTAGAACCAATCCATATGGTGCGTCCCCTTCTTTGTGGGTCATCAAATGACCATCGCGACCGGACGCGGCAACGTTCGGCCCATTCGGGATGGTGCGATGCGGCGAAGCAGGTCTCCGCCGCATCCATCGGTTACTTGATCGCGGCCTTGATCTTTTCAGCGGCTTCCGCAGAAACCCACTTCGACCAGGTGGCTTCGTTGTTCTTCAGATAGTATTTTGCACCGTCTTCGCCGGTTGCCTGATTATCGACCATCCAGGCGAGGAGCTTGTTGAACTCGACCGTGGAAAGCTGACGCTGCTTCAGATAATCGAAAGCAGGCCCCGACTTGTCGGCGAATTTCTTGGTGACGATGGTGTAGATGTCGGATTTTGCCCATCCGTTCGGCTTTGGATCCGGACAATCGGCAATGGTCGTGCAGCGCTGCCATTCCTTCTCGTCAAACGGTACGCCGTTGTCGAGCTTGACCATGGGGTATTTTCCAAGGATCGCGGTCGGGCCCCAGTAATAGCCGAGCCAGGGCTCCTTGCGCTCATAGGCCTTGGCAATCGAGCCGTCGAGGCCAGCGGCAGAACCGGTATCAACAAGAGTGAAACCGTGTTTGTCGCCTTCATAGGCTTTGTAAAAATTGGTCGTCGTGATCTGGCAGGCCCAGCCCGACGGGCAGTTGAACACGGCGCCCTTCTTGGGGTCTTCCGGCGACGGGAAAAGCTCCGGATGCTTCATGGCATCGGCGATCGTCTTGATATCCGGATGCGCATCGGCGAAATATTTGGGGATCCACCAGCTTTCCGTGCCGCCTTCGGTGATGGCGGGCGCAGCGTAAACCAGCTTGTTTTCCTTGACTGCCTTTTCAAGCGGCTCACGAACGGAATTGAGCCAGCCTTCAGGCGCGATATCAGGCTGTCCTTTTTCGATCATCGATGTGAAGGTCGGCACCGTGTCGCCGGCAACCAGTTCCGCATCACAGCCATAACCTGCGGTCAGGACCAGCTTGTCCAGATTGGCCAGGGCTTCCGCCGATGGCCAGTTCATATTGGCAATGGTAACCGAACCGCATCCTGCAGCCGAAGCGGCTCCGGCAAAGCCGAAAAACCCTGCGGCCAGTAAAGTTGAAGCAAGCAGCTTCTTCATCAGTTTTGTCTCCCACTCGTTTTGACAGTTCACCCGGTACGAATCTTAACTTGGTACTGCCTTACCCAGTTGTTCGCTTGCGTGCCATTTGGCATCCTTATCGTATCAGAATGCAATGGTTTCATGGAATTAATGCGGTATATCGCGACAGCACCTGTCGATTTAACGACGCGGGAAAACCAATTGTGAAGCCGAATGTCACAATGTTCATGGGGGAAGTGTAACAAGCCGGATGATGAAATATCAATGCTTTAGGTGATTTTTCTTCATCAATTCATTCACTGTCCTGCGGTTTTTCCCGGTTTTACTGGCTCTAAGCGCCGGATTTTCCTGTGAAGGAATTCCAATGGACTTTTCCCGGTCGTCAGCCGCAATCCGGGGTTGAACCCTCCACTGTCGGTGAAACAGAACTGCATTCCATCTGTGGTACAATGCCCTGAAACCGCCGGTTGATGCGGCGTTCAAACGCAAAGGGCCCAAACCATGAAGTCTCCGACGAAGAGCCGTACACCCCATGACATGCAGATGGCGTCGATGGTCATCGCCATGCGTCTGCCGATGCTGATGCTCGAGGGGATGACGGAGACGTCTTCCAAGCCGGAATCGACGCGGGCCGTCACCGAAAAAATGGCTGCCGTAACCAATGGCGTCGTCGCGGCGCAGCTGTCGGTGATCAATTCGGCAGCGACCTTCTGGCTGGATGTGTGGAGCGGCAAGTCGCCCGCCGCCATTGCCCAGGCCACCGTCGATAAAGCGACACGGGCGGCACTGCGGCCCGGCCGGAAAACACTGCGGGCCAATTACAAGCGTTTGAGCGGCGGAGGCTGAATTAAGGCAGGTTTTCGGCTTTGCTGTCTGCGCCATCGTTGATTTTGCTGGTGCTTTGCGCGAAACGCCAGCAATTGTGGCGGCCGAAGCCGCATTTAAGCATAGCTGCCATGCAAATTTGCACAGGTCGTTGCTGTAAATGCGACACGCCATGACGAAAAAACGTGATCAAACTTTAGGCAAAAAGCGCATTTGAGCGGCAACAGACGTTTTACCCTTCAGGTGCCCAAATGCTTTACATCTTCAATCGCAACAATCGCGTCCACATTGCCTGGAATGCCACGGAAAAGCGCAATGCGCCATCCAGCAATGCCAGGAGCGGCATCGCATCGGCGGTTTCCTTCATCTGGACCCGTTCGGCCGGCTGATCGTCCAGACGCCGCAGGCTTTCTGAAACCGCTGTCCGGTCAGGGCGGCGGTTTTTCTTTGTGCTCTTGTCTGATGAAGACCCAAGTCAAAAACCGCCCTGTCCGTGAGGAGCAGTGCGGTTTTTTGCCAAATGACGCATGGCTTTCTGCCGTACAATACGCTGGCAGAGATTACAGCCCCGGTACGCAGTACCTGATCCGGAGCATGAAGCAGGGTCTTGTCTGCTCCATGCAAAGTTTTAACCGGACATCGTTACCGCGAGGTTAGCGAGAGCTTAAGCAAATCTAAATTTTGGAAATTTCCAAAGCTTTGCCGGTGCGGTCAGCCTTCGCGCGTGGCATCGCGCAGGTAATTGATGATGCCGGAGAAATCCGAACCTTCGTTTCCGGCGGCGCCGAAGGCCGCGTAGATTTCTTCCGCGTGCTGGCCGAGCGGCGTCGCGGCGCCGACACTGCGGGCGGCTTCCTGCGACAGTTTCAGATCCTTCAGCATCAGCGCGGCGGCGAAGCCCGGCTTGTAGCTGTTGTTGGCAGGCGATGTCGGCACGGGGCCGGGGACGGGGCAATAGGTGGTCAGCGACCAGCACTGGCCCGACGAGGTCGAGGCGACGTCAAACAGCGCCTGATGCGACAGGCCGAGTTTTTCCGCGAGCGTGAAGGCTTCGCTGACGCCGATCATGGAAATGCCGAGGATCATGTTGTTGCAGATCTTGGCGGCCTGACCGGCGCCGGGCTCGCCGCAATGTACGATGCGGCCTGCCATGGGCTTCAGGACCGGTTCGGCAACGGCGAACGCATCGGCTGCGCCGCCCACCATGAAGGTCAGGGTTCCCGCCGCCGCGCCGCCGATACCGCCGGAGACCGGCGCATCGACGGAGAGCAGGCCATGGGCTTTGGCGACGTCGTGCGCCTTGCGGGCGGAATCGACGTCAATGGTCGAGGAATCGATGAACAGCGCACCCGGTTTGGCCTTTCCGGCAATCTCCTCATAGACCGACAGGACGTGCTTGCCTGCGGGCAGCATGGTGATGACGACATCGGCTCCGGCGGCCGCCGCTGCGGCGCTGGCAGCAATGGTCACGCCGTTTGTGCTGGCGGTTTCGAGATTGTCCGGCAGGAGATCAAAACCCAGCACCGTATGGCCTGCCTTGACCAGATTGGCGGCCATGGGGTTGCCCATATGGCCAAGACCGATAAAAGCGACTGTCGTCATCGCAGCATTCTCCCTGATAGTATTTTGTGTATCGGATGCGGTGTGGCTCAGCGGCCCATCATCGAGCGGGAAATGATCACCCGCATGATTTCATTGGTGCCTTCCAGAATCTGGTGGACGCGCAGGTCGCGCACCAGTTTCTCCACGCCGTAATCGTGGAGATAACCGTAGCCGCCATGAATCTGCAGCGCATCATTGGCAACATTGAAGCCGGTATCGGTGACGAAGCGCTTGGCCATGGCTGACCATTTCGATGCGTCATGCGCCTTGCGGTCAAGCTTCGAGGCGGCGGTGTAGAGCAGGACGCGGGCGGCGGAAAGCTCGGTTTCCATGTCGGCCAGCTTGAACTGCAGCGCCTGGAACTGGTTGATCGCCTTGCCGAACGCCTTGCGCTCGGAGGCATAGCCGACCGCCTTGTCGAGCGCGGACTGCGCACCGCCGAGCGAGCAGGCGGCAATGTTGAGACGTCCGCCATCGAGCCCGCCCATGGCGATCTTGAAGCCGTCGCCCTCCGCGCCGAGCCGGTTTTCAACGGGAACACGGCAATTGTCGAAAATCACCTGCCGGGTGGACTGGGCGTTCCAGCCCATCTTGTGTTCATTGGCACCGAAGGACAGGCCGGGCGCATCCTTCGGGATGATCAGGGTCGAAATGCCCTTGGGGCCATCCTCGCCGGTACGCACCATGGTGACGTAAAGGTCGGTATCGCCCGCGCCTGAAATGAACTGCTTGGCGCCGTTGAGGACATAGTGGTCGCCGTCGCGCACTGCGCGGGTCTTGAGCGCTGCGGCATCCGAGCCGGAATTGGGCTCGGTCAGGCAATAGCTCGCCAGCCAGTCCATCGAGGTCAGCTGCGGCACGAAGCGCTGGCGCTGTTCGTCATTGCCGTAGAGATCGATCATCCATGTCGCCATGTTGTGGATCGAGATGAAGGCGGAGAAAGCCGGGCAGGCGGCAGACAGGGCTTCGAAGATCAGCACCGCATCCAGGCGTTTCAGTCCCGAACCGCCGAACTCTTCCCTGGTGTAGATACCGCCCATGCCGAGCGGCCCGGTCTCGCGAATCACATCGGCGGGAAAATGCTTGTCCCGGTCCCAGGCCAGCGCGTTCGGCGCCACGCGGTCCGCCGCAAAGGCGCGCGCCATGTCCTGAATGGCCAGCTGATCCTCATTGAGTTCGAACTGGCCGGACGCCGTATCAACGACCGCATCCATGATAACCTCCCTGTATTCCTCTTGATTTCCACTCTATCGCAAGCGCGGGGCCGCGCAACGATTCAGATCAGTTTTGCCGGGGGCTAGGAAGAGAAAGACATATCCGCTACTCAAAGCCCATGACGCACGCAATCATGTTGCAGGGAACAGGGTCAGATGTTGGTAAATCCGTCCTGGTGGCCGGACTTTGCCGGCTTGCGCGCAACCGCGGATTGACGGTTCGCCCGTTCAAACCGCAGAACATGTCGAACAATGCAGCGGTCAGCGACGATGGCGGCGAGATCGGGCGGGCGCAGTGGCTGCAGGCTGTTGCCTGCGGCGTGCCGTCCTCGGTGCACATGAATCCGGTGCTCCTGAAACCGCAGTCGGAGACCGGCAGCCAGATCATCGTGCAGGGGAAAGTCTGGGGACAGGCCAAGGGGCGCGATTACCAGGCATTCAAGGCGCAGCTGCTCGATGCTGTTATGGCGTCGTGGGACATTGTCTGTGAGGGCGCCGATCTGGTCATCGTCGAGGGGGCGGGGTCTCCCGCCGAAATCAACCTGCGGGCCGGTGATATCGCCAATATGGGCTTTGCCATCCGCGCCAATGTGCCTGTCGTTCTGGTCGGCGATATCGATCGCGGCGGGGTGATCGCCTCGCTCGTCGGCACCCATGCAATCCTGCAAAGGGAAGACCGCGAGATGATCGCGGGTTACATCATCAACAAGTTTCGCGGCGACGTCTCGCTGTTCGACGATGGCCTCAAAGCCATAACGCAGTTCACCGGCTGGCCGTCATTCGGCGTGGTGCCATGGCTGAAGGATGCGGCCCGGCTGCCGGCCGAGGATTCCGTCGTCTTGGAACGGTTGGTGAAGGGCGAGGGCCGCGCGCTGAAGATCGCCGTGCCGGTGCTCGACCGCATCGCCAATTTCGATGATCTTGATCCGCTGATGGCCGAACCGCAGGTGGATGTGGTGATGGTGCGCAGCGGCGAACGCCTGCCCGCCGATGCGGGGCTGGTCATCATTCCCGGTTCCAAGTCCACCATCGGCGACCTCCTGCGCTTCCGCGAGAACGGCTGGGACAGGGATCTCGACCTGCACCGGCGGCGCGGCGGCCATATCATCGGCATCTGCGGCGGGTTCCAGATGCTGGGCAGAACCGTGCGTGATCCCGACGGCATCGAAGGCAGCGTGACGGAGACGGCAGGGCTCGGGCATCTCGATATCGATACGGTGATGGAGCCGGAAAAGACCGTGCGCAATGTGGCGGCGCAGTCGCTGCCGTTCGACCTGCCGCTCGATGGCTACGAGATTCATCTGGGCCGGACGACCGGCCCGGACTGTTCGCGCCCGGCCGTGCGCATCAACGGCGTCAACGACGGCGCCATATCGGCGGATGGCAAGGTGTTCGGCACCTATCTGCACGGGCTTTTCGGGGCAGACCGGTTTCGCGCCGCGCTTCTGGGCACGATGGGCATTGCCGCCGAGGCATTCGACTACAAGGCCGGGGTCGATGCCGCGCTCGACAGTATCGCCGCCGAGCTTGAAACAGTGCTGGATGTGGATGCGCTGCTCGCATGTGCCGCTCCCTAAGCAAACCGCGCGCATTCCATTGACATTTCCCGTGGGGGATGAATAACGTCCCAGCCATGATTGGTTCCCATATTGGCCAAAGGCCAAGGGATCAAAAGGGAATGCGACGGTTGTACCCTCAAGGGCGACCCCACCGCAGCCGACCCCGCGACTGTAGAGCGGCGAGGATCAATGCAAAGCCTGACGCATATGCAGAAGGCAGCCACTGGGAAACCGGGAAGGCGGCATTCATCCTGTGACCCGCGAGCCAGGAGACCTGCCAGTCATAGAGCGTTTCCCAGGAAACGCTCGGGGCAATCCTGCCCAAGAACCGAAGGGTCGTGTCCCTTCAGGCCCAGCACGGAGGTTGTTATGGCTGCTCGCATTGTATACGCGCTCGTTTCCCCGCCCGCATTCCGCTTGATCGTACCTGACGGATCATCGCGATTGCAGTGACGGCGATGCCCCAGCTGAATCACGGCGTGACCTTCATTCTCGGCGGTGCCCGCTCGGGCAAGTCCAGCTTTGCCGAAGGCCTGATCATGGCTTCCGGCCTTGACCCCGTTTATCTCGCAACCGGCAGGTCCTGGGACGAGGAAATGTCGGTGCGCATCGACCTGCACAAGGCGCAGCGCGGTTCATCCTGGCACACCATCGAAGAACCGCTCGATCTGGTCGACACCCTGCAAGGGGCTGCCGCCGCGGGCAAGGCGATCCTCGTCGATTGCCTGACGCTCTGGCTGACCAATCTGATGATGGCCGGGCGCGACATCACCGCCGAGACGCGGCAACTGGTGCAAGCGCTGCCAAAACTTCCGGGCTCGATCGTTCTGGTTTCGAACGAAGTGGGTCTCGGTATCGTACCGGAGAACCGCATGGCGCGCGATTTTCGCGACCATGCCGGACGTCTCCATCAGGCCGTGGCGCAGGCCGCGGCAACAGTCTATTTCGTGGCAGCCGGGCTGCCGCTCACCATGAAGGGATAGGAATATGCAGGGTCAGAAGATTCCAGCAACAGTCATCACCGGTTTTCTCGGTTCGGGCAAAACCACGATGATCCGCAATCTGCTCGAAAATGCCAATGGCAAGCGCATCGCGCTGATCATCAACGAGTTTGGCGATCTTGGCGTCGATGGCGGCCTGCTCAAGGGCTGCGGCATCGAAGCCTGCCGCGACGAGGATGTGATCGAATTGAACAATGGCTGCATCTGCTGCACCGTCGCCGATGATTTCATCCCGACCATGACCAAGCTGCTCGACCGTCCTGACCGTCCGGATCATATCGTCATCGAGACCTCGGGCCTCGCGCTGCCGCAGCCGCTGGTTGCCGCCTTCAACTGGCCGGAGATCAAGACGCAGGTGACGGTTGACGGTGTCGTCACGGTGATCGACGCTTCCGCCGTGTCCGAAGGCCGCTTTGCCGATGACCACGACAAGGTCGATGCCCAGCGCATCCAGGACGAATCGCTCGACCATGACAGCCCGCTCGAAGAACTGTTCGAGGACCAGATCCGCGCCGCCGACCTGATCGTTCTGAACAAGAGCGACCTGATCAGCGACGCGCAGCTCGATGGCGTGCGCGGCGATGTGCAGAGCCGCTCGTCGCGCGCGCTCAACATGGTCCCGGCCAGCTTCGGCAAGCTCAGCAACGAACTGCTGCTCGGCCTCGGCGTTGGCACCGAAGAGGATATCGCCAACCGCAAGTCGCACCATGAAATGGACCATGAAGCGGGCGAAGAGCACGATCATGACGAGTTCGAGAGCTTTGTTGTCGGGCTTGGTCCGGTGACTGAACCCAAGAGCTTTGTCGAGAAGCTGAAAACCGTGATTGCCGATCATGACATCCTGCGTCTGAAAGGCTTTGCCGATGTTCCCGGCAAGCCGATGCGGCTGGTGGTGCAGGCGGTCGGCACGCGCATCGAGCATTACTTCGACCGCGCATGGAACCCGGGCGAAGAGCGGCAGACGCGCCTCGTCGTCATCGGACTGCACGACATCGACAATGACGCCATTACATCGGCGGTAACAGCCGCTGCCGCTGCCTGACGATAGGATATTGAATGCATCTCCTGCTTGCCCAGAAAGGCACCATCGCTGAAGGCACCGAGGCCATCGACCTCGGCCAGACGCCGGGAGATGTGCTGTTCCTGTCCGCCGCCGATACGGAACTGGCCAGCCTTGCCGCCGCACGGCGGCAGGGGGATGGCGCGGTTTCGCTGCGCCTTGCCAATATGATGAGCCTGTCGCATCCGATGTCCGTCGATGCCTATGTCGAGCGGACAGCGCGCCATGCCAGGCTCATCGTCGTCCGGGTGATCGGCGGCGAGAGCTACTGGCCCTATGGTCTCGAAGCGCTGCATGCCTGCGCGGTCAACCACAAGGTGCAGCTTGCGGTGCTGCCGGGAGACGACAAGCCAGATCCGGGGCTCGACCGGTTTTCGACGGTCGCCCGGCCTGATCGCGATGCGCTCTGGCATTATCTGCTGGAGGGTGGGGCGCAGAATGCCCAGCGCTTCCTCGATTATTGCGCGGCCCTGATTTCTTCCGGCGAGAAGCCGCAGGAAGCGGCGCCTTTGCTCAAGGCGGGGTTGTGGTGGCCCGGCAAGGCGGCGCCGTCGCTGCAGGAGATGCGCCGTGACTGGACGGACGGCGCGCCTGTCATTGCCATCTGCTTCTACCGGGCGCTGGTGCAGAGCGGCCAGACCCAGCCCGTTGCCGCTTTGCTCGATGCGCTGCGTGCCAGGGGGCTCAATCCGCTGCCGGTGTTCGTGTCGAGTTTGAAAGACCCGGTGTCCATCGCCACGCTGGAGAGCATTTTTGCCGAAGCGCCGCCCGCCGTGGTGCTGAATGCCACGGGATTTGCCGTGTCTGCGCCGGGCTCCGCGCGCAAGCCGACGGTGCTTGAACATGATGGCGCAATGGTGCTGCAGGTCATCTTCTCCGGCTCCAGCGCCGAGCAGTGGCGCCAGTCGGATCAGGGCCTTTCCGCCCGCGATCTGGCGATGAATGTTGCCTTGCCGGAAGTCGATGGCCGGGTTTTGTCGCGCGCCGTCTCATTCAAGTCGGCGCAGCATTTCGACGAGGCGGTGCAGGCCAATATCGTCATGCACGAACCGCAGGCCGACCGCATCGCCTTCGTTGCCGATCTCGCGGCGAACTGGGCGCGGCTGCGCACAAGCAAACCGAATGAGCGCCGCGTTGCGCTCGTCATGGCCAACTATCCCAACCGGGACGGACGGCTTGGCAATGGCGTCGGGCTCGACACCCCTGCGGGTACATGGCAGGTGCTGAAATCCATGCGCGATGCCGGATATGATATCGCCGGTATGCCTGCCGATGGCGAAGCGCTGATCAACCATCTGATGGCCGGGCCGACCAATGCCGCCAGCGAAGGGCGCGCCATCCGCGAGACGATTTCGCTCAATCAATACAACAGCTTCTTTCAATCGCTTCCCCAGGTGATTCAGGAGAAGGTCACGGCGCGCTGGGGTGCGCCGGATGGTGATCCGTTCTTCCTCGATGCGGCCCGCGGCTTTGCGCTGCCGCTCAGCCGGTTCGGCGGCATTCTCGTCGGTATCCAGCCGGCACGCGGCTACAATATCGATCCGAAGGACACTTATCACTCACCCGATCTGGTGCCGCCGCATGGCTATCTCGCCTTTTATGCCTATCTGCGCGGTGTCTATGATGCGCATGCCATCGTGCATGTCGGCAAGCACGGCAATCTCGAATGGCTGCCGGGCAAGGCGCTGGCGCTGTCGGAAACCTGTTTTCCCGAGGCGGTGCTGGGGCCGGTACCGCATATCTATCCGTTCATCGTCAATGATCCGGGCGAAGGCACGCAGGCGAAGCGCCGTTCCGCCGCTGTCATCATCGATCACCTGACGCCGCCTTTGACCCGGGCCGAAAGCTATGGGCCGCTGAAGGACCTCGAAGCGCTGGTCGACGAATATTACGAGGCATCCGGGGTTGATCCGCGCCGGCTCGTGCGCCTCAAGGTGCAAATCCTTGATCTCGTGCGCGATATCGGTCTCGACAGCGATGCGGGCATTCACGATCACGATCCCGACGATCTCGCCCTGCAAAAACTCGATGCCTATCTCTGCGATCTCAAGGAAATGCAGATCCGCGACGGGTTGCATATTTTCGGCCTGTCGCCGGAGGGGCGCCTGCTGACCGATCTGGTGGTCGCGCTGGCGCGTGTGCCGCGCGGTTCGGGCGTTGGCGCCGATCAGAGCCTGCAGCGCGCCATCGCCGCTGATCTCGGCTTTGCCGGTTTCGATCCGCTGGATTGCGACATGGCTGCGCCCTGGAATGCGGAACGGCCCGCAATTCTGAACGCCGTCGCCAACGATCCGTGGCGTATTGCCGGCGATACGGTGGAGCGTATCGAGTTGCTGGCCGCCAAGCTGGTGGCCGGTGACAGCGCCTGTCCGGCTGAATGGCAGGCAACGCATACGGTTCTGGACGGTATCCGCACGACCCTGCATCCGGCTGTGATGGCCTGCGGCGCCGCCGAAATGACCGGGCTCATGACGGCGCTCGACGGCCGTTTCATTGCGCCGGGACCCTCCGGCGCGCCGACACGCGGCCGCCCCGATGTGCTGCCGACCGGGCGCAACTTCTTTTCCGTCGACAGCCGCGCCGTGCCGACACCGGCCGCATGGGAACTCGGGCTGAAATCGGCCGAACTCTTGATCCGCCGCTACACGCAAGATCATGGCGAATGGCCGACCTCGCTGGGACTGACCGCCTGGGGCACATCGAACATGCGCACCGGCGGCGACGATATTGCGCAGGCGCTGGCCCTGATCGGCGTCAAACCGGTCTGGGACATGGCCTCGCGGCGCGTCACCGGATACGAGATCATCCCGCCTGCCGTGCTTGGCCGTCCACGCGTCGACGTGACCCTGCGCATATCCGGCTTTTTCCGCGATGCCTTCCCCGACCAGATTGCACTGTTCGACACGGCGGTGCGGGCGGTTGGCGCACTGCCTGAGGATGCGGAAGACAATCCCATCGCCCTGCGCATGCGCAGCGAACAGGCGCGGCTTGTAGCGGAGGGAGCCGATGAAAAGACGGCAAAGCAGCGGGCGGGTTTTCGCGTGTTCGGGTCCAAGCCCGGCGCCTATGGTGCCGGTCTGCAGACGCTGATCGATGAAAAGGCCTGGGACAAGCGCGACGATCTTGCCGAGGCATGGCTCGTCTGGGGCGGCTATGCCTATGGCGCGGGGGAAGAGGGCAAGGCGGAGCGCGGTCTGCTCGAAGAGCGGCTGCGCACTGTCGAGGCCGTGGTGCAGAATCAGGACAACCGCGAGCACGACCTGCTCGACTCCGACGATTATTACCAGTTCGAAGGCGGGATGTCGGCGGCGGTCGAGCAGCTGTCGGGCGACCGTCCGGCCATCTACCACAATGATCATTCGCGCCCGGAAAAGCCCGTGATCCGCACGCTCGAGGAAGAGATTGGGCGCACCGTGCGCGGCCGGGTGACCAATCCGAAATGGATCGCCGGGGTGATGCGCCATGGCTACAAGGGCGCCTTCGAGATGGCGGCGACGGTCGATTATCTCTTTGCCTTTGCCGCGACGACAGGCGCTGTGCGCACCCACCATTTCGAAGCGGTCTATCAGGCGTTCCTGATGGACGAGGATGTGCGGACATTCCTGAAAGACAAGAACCCGCATGCGCTGCGGGATATCGCCGAAAAGCTGGAGGAGGCCGTGGAGCGCGGCTTCTGGACCCCGCGCTCGAATTCGGCGCGCTATGAACTCGGCACGCTTGCCGCTTGAGACAATGATTCGGAAGGAGACGCCAAATGGCTGAAAAATCAGAGAAACTGTTGAACCTGACCGAAGAGGAAGTCAACGCGCGCCACGCCGACAAGATGCGCAAGAAGAAGGTGGTGCGCGACAAGATTCTCGCCACCAAGACCGATGAAAAGGGACTGGTCATCGTCAATACCGGCAAGGGCAAGGGCAAGTCGACCGCTGGTTTCGGCGTCGTGTTTCGGGCACTCGGCCACGGCATGAAGATCGGCGTGATCCAGTTCGTCAAGGGTTCGTGGGATACCGGTGAGCGCTGGGTTCTGGAGAAATTCCCCGAGCAGGTGACCATCTCGGCCATGGGTGAGGGCTTTACCTGGGAAACCCAGGACCGCGCCCGCGATATCGCCATGGCCCGCGATGCCTGGGAGCAGGCGAAAACACTGATCCTTGATGAGGAAACCGACCTTGTCCTGTGCGACGAGCTGAACATCGCCCTGCGCTACGACTATCTGCCGGTGGAGGAAATCATCGATGTGCTCAAGCAGAAGCCGCACATGAAACATGTCATCATCACCGGGCGCAATGCCAAGGATGAACTCATCGAGTTTGCCGATCTCGTCACCGAGATGGAAATGATCAAGCACCCGTTCCGTTCCGGCATCAAGGCGCAGAAGGGCATCGAGTTTTAAAGGCGATGTTCATGCCCGCTGCACCGCGCTGCTGCTAAAGCAGCGTGGCCAGCCACAGGCGGATGGGATTGCTCGGGTCCAGAAGCAGCTTTGTCGCCAGAGCCAGGCAGACGATCACCAGCAGCGGCTTGATGATTTTTGCGCCGTTCTTCATCGCCAGCCCCGCGCCGACCCGCGCGCCGATGAACTGGGCGACACCCATGCACAGGCCGACCTTCCAGTTGATGACGCCGAGAAAGGCGAAGGTGGCGAAGCCGCCGAGATTGGATGCGAGGTTGAGCAGTTTCGTGTGGGCCGTCGCCTTCAGCAGGCCGTAACCGGCCAGTGAGACAAAGCTGAGCATGAAGAACGAACCGGCACCCGGTCCGAACACGCCGTCATAAAATCCGATCAGCGGAACGATTGCGAGACCGAACAGGAACGGCGTCATCCGGTGGGCGCGGTCGATATCGCCCATGTTGGGCTTCAGGGCAAAATACAGCGCGATGGCGATGAGCAAGACCGGCAGGAAGGCGCGCAGGACGTCGCCGGGCAGAAAGCCGGCAAGGAGGGCGCCCGCCACCGCACCGAGAAACGACATGAACGCCGATGGCAGCTGTTTTCTCAGGTTCACATGGCCTTTCTGGGCATAGGCTATGGTTGCCGAGGTGGAGCCGAACAGCGATTGCAGTTTGTTGGTTCCAAGTGATTCCACCGGCGAGAGACCGGCCAGAAGCAGGGCCGGTACGGTGATCAGACCGCCGCCGCCGGCAATGGAATCGATGAAACCGGCGGCAAAGCCGGCGATGATCAGAAGCACGGGAATATTGTCGAAGAAGGCGGACATGGCGGGAGACTCTTTGGAGAACGTGCCGGACCATAGAGACAATTTCCGGTTTGGCGAGAACATTTCAATGCTGAGCCAATCCGCTTGTGCGAATCGCATTCTGGTGTGTTGTTTGCGCACTTGAATTCAGCCGCCGGGGCTGCGATCTATCGCGTGAACACAGTTTTGGGGGTACAATGAGCGAGAGCATCTTTGATCGCATCACCGCATTTCTCGGCACCAAGAGCGCCGTGCAGAAGGTTGCCGATGACCCGGTCCTGACGGCGGAGCTGCTGCTTCTGATGCATGTGGCGCTGGCTGACGGCAAGACCGAAAAGTCGGAATATGCGGCAATCCTGCGCATTGCCTCCAATGATTTTGGCATCGCGCCCGACGAATTCGGCGAAGTGGCCGACTATCTGAAGGATTTCGGTTACGAGACCTCCAGCGAGCAGGCGGCGCTGGCTTTTGCCGATGTGCCGTTCGAGCGCAAGGTCATGCTGCTGCGGCACCTGCTGACCATCGCCAATGCCGATGACGATCTTGATCCGAAGGAAGCCAATCTCATCCGCCGCACCGCCGATCTCCTGGGCGTGACGCCGGAAGAGCTTCACAAGCAGCATTGATGATTGAAGAGCCGGGGAGCGCTGCCCGCTACACGCTGGGCCTTGGATGCGAGCGGGGATGCGATCCGGCGGAACTGCGTAGCCTCGCCGAATCTGTCCTGCATGCAGCCGCAGCAGAGCCTCGGGATCTCGCAGGCATCTATTCCCTCGATGCCCGCGCGGATGAACCGGCGATGGTAGCGCTTGCCGCGCTTTGGCAATTGCCGTTCCTGTGCTTCGATGCGGCAACCCTGGAACGGGAAACGCCCCGCCTTGCCAACCCCTCCCGGCGCGTCTTCGAGCTGACAGGCAGCCACGGCGTCGCGGAAGCGGCAGCGCTTGTCGCTGCGGGACCGGATGGCGCGCTGGTGATCGGCAAGACAAAATCCGCCCATGCAACGGCTGCATTGGCAAGAAAGAGATAGACAATGACGGTTCATTTTATTGGTGCCGGGCCCGGCGCCCCCGATCTCATCACCGTGCGCGGCCTGAAACTGATCCAGTCCTGCCCGGTCTGCCTCTATGCGGGATCGCTGGTGCCGCCGGAAATGGTGGCCGAAGTGCCGGAGGACGCGCGGGTTGTCGATACCTCGTCGCTGACGCTGGACGAGATCATTGCCGAATTCGAATTGGCGCATGCGCAAGGCAAGGACGTGGCGCGGGTGCATTCCGGCGATCCCTCCATCTATGGCGCGGTGGCCGAGCAGATGCGCCGCCTCGATGCGCTTGGCATCGACTACGACGTGACGCCGGGCGTTCCGGCCTTTGCCGCTGCCGCTGCTGCGCTGAAAAAGGAACTGACGGTTCCCGAGGTGTGCCAGACCATCATTCTCACCCGCACCTCGATGAAGTCCTCGGCCATGCCGGAGGGCGAGGATCTCGTGACATTGGGCAAATCCGGCGCGACGCTTGTCATTCACCTCTCCATCCGCAATCTCCAACGGATCGAGACCGATCTGACGCCGCTCTATGGCGCCGATTGCCCCGTCATCGTGGCCTACCGCGTCGGCTGGCCGGACGAGCAGTTCGTTCATGGCACGCTGGCGGATATTGCCGGGAAAGTGCGGGAGTCGGGCCTGACGCGCTCGGCCATGATCTTCGTCGGCAAGGGCCTGTCGGCGGATGCATTCCGCGATTCCGCGCTTTATCACAAGGACCACAGCCATACCTTGCGGTCACGTCCGGAGTGAGCCCAGCGTTTCCTCGATAAACCGCAGAACGCCCGGTGTGTCGGGCAGGGTGTGACCGGCGGGGCGGTGCGGCCGCTCGATCATGATGACGGGAAGGCCAAGCTCGCGCGCCGCGGCGATCTTGGCATAGGATGCGGCGCCGCCGGAGTTGCGGCACACGATATGGGTGAGGCGTTTGCCGGTGAGAAACGCCGCTTCCTCATCCTTCTTGCCCGGTTTGGACAGTTCCAACTCGAAATCGAAGAGGTCCAGCGGCGTTTCCGGCGGATCGATCATGCGCACGACGAAGTGGATGTCGTGCCGTCTGGAGAACGGTGCGATGTGCTGGCGGCCGAGCGCCAGCAGCACCCGCGCCTTTGCAGGAATGGCGGCAACCGCTTCGTCAAGGCTTGCGACACTGGTCCAGGCATCGCCGGGTTTGCGCTGCCAGTCCGGCCGCTCCAGCCGGACGAAGGGGACCTCCGTAGCATCCGCCGCCGCGCGCGCATTGTCCGATATCTGCGTGGCGAAGGGGTGGGTCGCATCGACGAGCAGGGCGATATCTTGGGCGCGCATATAAGCGGCAAGGCCGTCCGCGCCGCCAAAACCGCCGCTGCGCACCTCGCCGTCGATCCTGCCGGGATTGCTGGTGCGGCCCGCGAGCGATGAGATCGTGCGGTAGCCAAGGGCGACGAGCGCAGCGGCGAGTTTGACCGCTTCCGCCGTGCCGCCGAGGATGAGGACGGGACGGTTACAGGCGCGCAAGGATTGTTCCCTTGCGGTCCGTGACGATCATCTCCACCTCGACGGGCGCACCCTTGAGAGTGGCAAGCGCCACGGCTTTCGCTTTTTCCGCGATGGATTTCGGCAGGTCGATGCCGAGCCCTTGAGTCATTTCAAGCACTTCCTGCGCGGTGTTGGCATTCAGAATCCGCTCCCTCATGTTCTTGTCGAATCCAAGTTTTTCCGCTTCGTCGGCCAGAAATGCCATGCTGACCTGGCTGCGGGCGGAATGCAGGTCAAGCGCGCCCTGCGCCAGCTTGGTCAGCTTGGCAAAGCCGCCCGCGATGGTCAGCCTGTCGATGGGGTGGACCCGCAGATATTTGAGCAGGCCCCCGGCGAAATCGCCCATGTCGAGGAGCGCAATGTCCGGCAGATCGTAGATGGCCTGCGCCGCATCTTCCGAGGTCGAGCCTGTCGCCGCCAGCACATGGGTGAGCCCGGCGGCGCGCGATACGTCAATGCCCCGATGGATCGAGTGGATCCATGCGGCGCAGGAGAAGGGGTGGACGATGCCCGTGGTGCCGAGAATGGAGATGCCGCCGATGATGCCAAGGCGCGGGTTCCAGGTTTTCTTGGCCAGTTCCTCGCCTTCCGGCACGGAGATCGTCACGACAAGATCGGCGGGCAGGTCGTACTGGGCGCAGATTTCCGTGCAGATCGCGGTCATCATGGCGCGCGGGACGGGATTGATCGCGGCTTCACCCGGCGGGATCGGCAGGCCCGGCAGGGTGACCGTTCCCACGCCTTCGCCTGCGACAAACTGAATGCCGCTGCCGGGGGCCGAAGGATAGACCGTGGAGATGATGGTGGCGCCATGGGTAACGTCAGGGTCATCACCGGCATCCTTGACGATCCCGGCAATGGCATAGCCATCGCCGATTGATTCGAGCGCCAGCGGAAAATGGGGGACCTCGCCCTTCGGCAGGATGATGGCGACCGGATCGGGAAACTCGCCCGTGATCAGGGCAATCAGCGCGGCCTTGGTTGCGGCGGTGGCGCAGGCGCCCGTGGTCCAGCCCCGGCGCAGAGGGGCAGGGCTGGCATCGTCTGGTTTTCGCAATCCGGCATCGGGTTCGTCGCTCATGCGCGTCTTATAGACCAGCTTGGGATAGAGTTGCATGATTTTTCCGATAAGTTCATGCTTGCGATGCGGAAAATTATGCTATGCGCGATGCAACAGATACGGGGAGCGCGATGAGCGCAGTGACGTCAAAATTGCCGAAGTTCGAAGCGGGCCATGTCTGGCTTGTCGGGGCCGGGCCGGGTGATCCTGGGCTCTTGACGCTGCATGCGGTCAATGCGCTCGAACAGGCGGATGCCATTGTCTATGACGCGCTGGTCAACGAGGAATGCCTTTCCTTTGCCCGTGCGGACGCGGAACTCGAATATGCCGGCAAGCGCGGCGGCAAGCCGTCGCCGCAGCAGCGCGATATCTCCTTGCGCCTGGTGGAACTGGCCAAGGCCGGCAAACGGGTGCTGCGCCTGAAGGGCGGTGATCCCTTCGTTTTCGGCCGGGGTGGCGAGGAAGCGCTGACACTGGTCGAACACGGCATTCCTTTCCGCATCGTGCCGGGAATCACCGCGGGTATTGGCGGGCTCGCTTATGCGGGCATTCCGGTGACCCACCGTGAGACCAACCAGAGCGTGACCTTCCTGACCGGACACGACGCGACGGGCCTTATTCCCGATACGATGGACTGGACGAGCATCGCCAAGGGTTCATCCGTCATCGTCATGTATATGGCGATGAAGCATATTGGTGTCATCGCCGCCAAATTGATGGCGGCGGGCCGCGCGAAGGACGAACCCATGGCCTTTGTCTGCAATGCCACGACGGGCGCGCAGACAGTGCTGGAGACGACATTGGAAAAGGCCGAGAATGCGGTGGAGCAGGCGGGACTGCGCCCGCCCGCCATCGTTGTCATCGGCGAGGTGGTGCGGCTGCGCAACGCGCTGGACTGGCTGGGGGCTCTCGACGGGCGCGTCCTGCAGGTCGATCCGCTGGGAACACGCCGCGAAAAGGATGCGGGATGAAGGGCTTTGTCATCGCCGCCCCGGCATCGGGAAGCGGAAAGACCACGATCACCCTGGGTTTGCTGCGCGCGCTGCGCGACAGCGGCGTGAAGATTGCGCCCGCCAAGGCGGGGCCCGACTATATCGATCCGGCCTATCACAGCGTGGCCAGCGATGTGCCCTGCATCAATCTCGATCCCTGGGCCATGCGGCCGGACCTGATCAGCGCCCTGGCATCGCGTCATGCGGAAGGCGGCAAGACGCTGGTGGTCGAGGGCATGATGGGGCTTTTCGACGGCGCGCTGGATGGCAAGGGATCGGCGGCCGATCTTGCCGTGCGCCTGTCGCTGCCGGTCATTCTGGTGCTTGACTGTGCCAAGCAGTCGCATTCGATCGCCGCCGTGGTCAGCGGTTTCCGGGATTTCCGCCGCACCTTGATGATTGCCGGGCTGGTGCTCAACCGCGTCGGCAGTGCCCGGCACGAGGCCATGCTGCGCGCCGCACTGCAGCCGGTCGGCATTCCGGTTCTGGGCGCCATCGCGCGCGACCCGAGGCTGCATCTGCCGGAGCGCCATCTCGGGCTGGTGCAGGCGGGGGAACATTGCGAACTCGATGCGTTCATGGCCCATGCGGGCGCGGTCATGGGTGCGCAGATCGATCTTGCCGCGCTGCAGCAGATCGCCGGGCGTCTGGGCCCCGCCGCCTCCATGGCCAATATTGCGCGGGTGCCGCCGCTCGGCCAGCACATTGCGGTGGCGCGCGACAATGCCTTCGCCTTTTCCTATCTGCATCTGCTCGATGGCTGGCGGCGGCGCGGCGCGCAGATCAGCTTCTTTTCGCCGCTGAACGACGAAGCTCCGGCAGCGGACAGCGATGCGGTCTATCTGCCCGGCGGCTATCCCGAACTCTATGCGGCACAGTTGGCCGCCGCCGCCAATTTTACCGCCGGTATCCGCCAGGCGGCGCAGCGCGGCATCCCGGTCTATGGGGAATGCGGCGGCTACATGGTGCTGGGCGAAAGCATCGAGGATGCCGCCGGGAAAACCCATGGCATGCTCGGGCTGCTGCCGCTGCAAACCAGCTTTGCCGAGCGCCGGATGCATCTGGGCTACCGGCGGATCGAACCGCTGGCGGCCTCGCCGTTCCCGTTTCCTTTCACCGCGCATGAATTCCACTATGCCAGCATTGTGCGCGAAGGCGATGCCGCGCGGCTGTTTCGCGTCCGCGATGCGCTGGGCGGGGATCTCGGCGAGGCGGGTCTGCGGGTCGGCTCGGTGTCGGGGTCCTACATGCACATGATCGATATGGCCGGATGATGCAGATTGAGCATGGCGGCGCGCTTGATCGCGCCATGGACCGGTTTGGCGGCCGGCGCGAAGACTGGATCGACCTGTCCACCGGCATCAATCCGGAGGTTTTTCCGCTGCCGTCCATGCATCCGGACCTGTGGAACCGTTTACCCGATGAAAACCTGCTGGCTGCGGCGCTCGCGGCAGCCCGCGTCTATTACCGCACCTCGGCGGACGCGGGCATTGCCGCTGCGCCGGGCACGCAGGCGCTGATCCAGATCATGCCAGAACTGACGGATCGCGGCGAGGTGGCCATCGTCGGTCCGACCTATCAGGAACACCAGTCCTCGTTCGAGCGGGCTGGCTGGACGGTAACGCCGTGCGCTGACGTCTCCGCCATCCCGCATTCGGCCCGGGTCGCCGTCATCGTCAATCCCAACAATCCGGACGGCCGCATCGTTGCAAAGGACACGCTGCTGGCGCTGGCCGGGACCTTGCAGGCGCGCGGCGGTTTCCTGATCGTCGACGAAGCCTTTGCCGATCCGCATCCCGAAACAAGCATTGCCGCGCAGTGCGGGCGCGATGGCCTGATCGTGCTCAAATCCTTCGGCAAGTTTTTTGGCCTTGCCGGCCTGCGGCTGGGTTTTGCCCTGACCAGCCCGCTGCTTGCGGCGAAACTGACGCAGCGCATGGGGCCATGGGCTGTGTCCGGTCCGGCGCTGGCGATTGCCCGGCACGCCTTTACCGACACGTCGGCGCTCGGCGCCTTCAGCACCCGCCTGACCCGGCGGCGCACGCGTCTCTCCGCGGTTTTTTCCGGGGTGGGGCTGAAGGAAATCGCCGGTACCGATCTGTTCGCTCTGGTCGAGCATGGGCGCGCCCATGCCCTGTTCGAGGCCTTGTGCGCGCAGCATGTTCTGGTGCGCAAATTCGCCTATGCGCCGCAGTGGTTGCGCTTTGGCCTGCCATTGGATGAGAATGACGCAGAGACATTCCGGCAGCGGGCCGTTATAGCAATGGACGCTGTGCGCAGCTGAGATTTTGAATCAACGGGATCGAATCATCCATGGAAATCAACCTTTTGATTCTGTTTCTTGCCCTCCTGGCGGACCGTTATGTCGGCGATCCCGACTGGTTGTGGCAGCGGGTGCCGCATCCCGTTGTGCTGTTCGGCAAGACCATCGCCTTCATCGACAAGCGTTTCAACCGGTCTGGACATACAGACGAGGAAAAGCGCCGCAACGGTTTCCTCGCCATGCTTGCCTTGCTGCTTGCGGCGGCAGGTATCGGCGTGCTGATCCATTGGGCGCTGACGATGATCCCGCCGTTCGGCGGCCTGATCGAGGCGCTGATCGTCGCCGTATTCCTGGCGCAGAAAAGCCTGGGCGAGCACGTCGCGCGGGTTGCCGACGCGCTGCGCAATGACGGGCTGGTGGGCGCGCGCCGTGCCGTGTCGATGATCGTCGGGCGCGATCCGCAGGTGCTCGACGAGGCGGCCATTTCACGCGCCGCGATTGAAAGTCTTGCAGAGAACACGTCAGACGGGATCATTGCCCCGGCCTTCTGGTTTGCGCTGCTCGGCCTGCCGGGGCTTCTCGCCTACAAAATGCTGAACACGGCGGATTCGATGATCGGCCATCTCAATGACCGCCATCGCGATTTTGGCCGGTTTGCCGCCAAGCTCGATGATGTCGCCAACTGGATTCCGGCACGCCTGACCGGATTGCTGATCGCCGCGGCCGCATGGATCGTGCACGGCGGCAAGGCTGCCGCCCGCTCGTTCGACGTGATGATGCGCGATGCGCGGCTGCATCGCTCGCCCAATGCCGGTTGGCCCGAGGCGGCCATGGCCGGGGCCATCGATGTCGCGCTTGCCGGACCGCGCATCTATGGCGGCGTGGTTGCCAACGAGCCGATGCTCAACGGATCAGGCCATCGCGATGCCGGTGCCGCGCACATCGATGCGGCGCTGCGCGTCTACAGCGTTGCAACTGCGCTTTTCATGGGCGTGTTGCTCGTTCTGTTTTTTCTTGGACTGTTTTAGCCCTGTTCGGTGATCCGGCGGGCAAGGGCCTTGTGCAGGTCGGGTGAGGCCCGGACCAGCGCCCGGCCGGCATCCGACAGCGGCTGGCGCAGGATTTCCTCCGTCTTGCCGCGCTCAACGATCTTGCCCTCCGACATCACCATGACCGTATCGGTGATGGCCCGCGCTACGGCGAGATCGTGGGTGATGAACAGATAGGCGATGCCCAGCCGGTCGTTGAGGTCGGCGAAGAGATCGAGAATCTGCGCGCGGATCGACACGTCGAGGGCGGACACCGGCTCGTCGGCGACGATAAGTTTCGGCTCGGTGATGATGGCGCGGGCGATGGCGAGCCGCTGGCGCTGGCCGCCTGAGAATTCGTGCGGATATTTGTCCTTGTCGGCGCGCGGGATGCCGACCCGCTCCAGCGCGCGGTGCACCCGGTCGCGCCGCTCGCCATCGGACAATTCGCGGTCGAGCAGATAGAGCGGCTCCGCGATCAGGCGCTCGGCCTTGTGGCGCGGATTGAAGGAACCGTAGGGGTCCTGAAACACCACCTGCATGTTGCGCCGCACCGGGCGCAGATCGTCCGGCGCCAGCTTGTCGATGCGCCGCCCGGCGAAATGAATCTGGCCGTCCGTCGGATGGTCAAGGGCGAGCACCATGCGGGCGAGGGTGGACTTGCCGCAGCCCGACCGCCCGACAAGGGCCGTGGATTGCCCCGGCTTGATATCGAAGGTGACGTCGTCCACCGCGCGGAAATCCGGGTCGCGGCCGAACAGTCCCTTGCGGCGCCCCGGATAGGTGCGCGTGAGGTTGCGGATCGCCAATAACGGCCCATCCGGCGTGGTATGCACGAGGTGGTGCGGGGTGCGTTCCGGCACGTGCATCGATGCCTGTGCCAGCTGGCGCGTATAGGGATGCGTCTGTTCGCTCAGGATTTGCGTGGTTTCGCCGGTGTCCATGACCTCGCCATGCCGCAGCACGGTGATCGAATGGGCCATGCCGGCGACCACGGCAAGGTCGTGGCTGATCAGCAGCAGGCCCATCCGTTCCTCGTCGACGAGGCTTTGCAGGAGATCGAGAATCTGTGCCTGCAGGACGACATCGAGCGCGGTGGTGGGTTCGTCGGCAATCAGCAGGCGGGGTTTGAGCGCGCAGGCAATGGCAATCACCACGCGCTGGCGCTGGCCGCCGGACAGTTCATGCGGATAGCGGCTGAGCGGAAATTTTTCCGGGGGCAGGCCGACCCGGTCGAGGATGGCACGCGTCTGTTCCTCGGCGATGGCGCGGGTTGCGCCGGTGTGCAGCCTGATGCCTTCGGCCACCTGTTCGCCGATTGTCTTGACCGGGTTGAGGGCGGTCATCGGCTCCTGAAACACCATGCCGATCTCGTTGCCGCGCAGGCGGCACATGTCCGCTTCGCTGGCTGTGAGCAGATCGTTGCCATCGAAGCGGATGTGGCCGCCGGTCCGCGCGCCGCCCGGCAGCAGCTTCATGATGCTCAGCGCCGTCATGGATTTGCCTGAACCGGATTCGCCGACAAGCGCGCGGATTTCGCCTGTCCTGACCGAAAGGTCGATGCCTTTCAGGGCCTCGAACGCACCGATGCGCAGGGTCAGCTTGCTGATTTCAAGCAGGTTCATGACCGCTCCCGCCGCATTTTCGGATCGAGAACATCGCGCAGGCCATCGCCCAGAAGATTGAGCCCGAGCACGGTGATGACGATGGCGAGGCCCGGATAGAGCGCCATGTGCGGTGCCATGCCGATCATGGTCTGTGCCTCGAACAGCATGCGCCCCCAGCTCGGCATGGGCGGCTGCGAGCCGAGGCCGACATAGGACAGGCCCGCTTCCGCCAGAATGCCGAGCGAGAACTGGATGGTGCCCTGCACCACAAGAATGTTCATCATGTTGGGCAGGATGTGCTCGACCGTGATGAGCAGGCTGCTCTTGCCCGCTGCCCTGGCGGCCAGAATATATTCGCGCGGCCACAGCGACAGCGCCGCGCCGCGGGCGACGCGGGCGAAGACCGGAATGTTGAAAATACCGATGGCGATGATGGCGTTGATCGCGCCGGGACCGAACACGGCCGTGATCATGACAGCGGAAAGCAGGGCCGGAAAGGCGAAGACGAGATCGTTGAAGCGCATCAGGGCTTCGTCGATGATGCCGCCGCGGGCCGCTGCCCACAGGCCGAGCGGCACGCCGATGCCGGCACCGATGACAACCGACACAAAGGCAACGGCAATGGAATTGCGGCTGCCGACCATGATCATCGACAGGATGTCGCGGCCGAAATGGTCGGTGCCGAGCCAATGGGCCGCGGACGGCGGTTTCAGCTTGCCGAGAATGTCGAAGGAACCGACGGCATAGGGTGTCCAGACGAAGGAAAGCGCCGCCATCAACGCCAGCAGGACGGTAATGATCAGGCCGATGACGAAGGACCGGTTGGAAAAGGCTTTCGAGATATTGGCCTGCCATTCCGTGGGCGCGCTCATGGGCGGCCCCGCAGGCGCGGATCGACCAGCGCATAGGAGAGATCGACCAGAAGATTGACCAGAATGACGGTAGCAACCAGCAGCATGACGACGCCCTCGACCACGATGAGATCGCGCTGAGTGATGGCCTGGAACACCAGACGGCCCAATCCGGGCAGATAGAAGACATTTTCGATGATGATCGTACCGGCCAGCAAGAAGGCGAACTGCAGGCCGAGAATGGTCAGGACCGGGATCAGGGCGTTGCGCAGGGCATGCCGGTACAGCATCTTGCGGCGGGTGAGGCCCTTGGCGCGGGCCGTGCGGATATAGTCCTCGCCAAGCACGTCGAGCAGCGCGGAACGGGTGACGCGGGCAAGGATGGCAGCCTGCGGCAGGCCCAGCGCGATGGAGGGCAGGATCAGCGATTTGAACCCGGCCCAGATACCGGCATTCCAGCCGGGAAAGCCACCCGCCGGAACGAGGCGCAGGCTGACGGCGAAGACATAGACCAGCAGCAGCGCGAACCAGAAATTGGGAATGGCAACGCCGACCTGGGCAATCGCCATCGTGCCGCTGTCGGCCATTGTGCCGCGCCGTGACGCGGAAAACAGGCCGACGGGAATGGCAATGATTGTCGACAGCAACAGCGAGATGAGCGCCAGCGGCAGGGAAACGGCGACGCGTTCGGAGATGAGATTCAGGACCGGAACCGAATAGGTGTAGGACTTGCCGAAATCGCCGGTGAGGAGCCCGCCGATCCAGCTGAAATAACGCACGAGCAGGGGCTGGTCGAGCCCCATCTGCTGCTGCAGGGCCCGCACGGCATCCTCGGTGGCGTTCATGCCAAGCATGAGCCGGGCCGGATCACCCGGCACGATTTCCAGCACGATGAACACGACGATGGAAGCGGCCAGCAGCGTCAGGATGCCGATCAGAATCCGCTTCGACACGTAGTTCAGCATGGGCGCTTTGACCCTGGATAGGGGTGCTCACCCCCCTCTGTCCTGCCGGCCTCCGGGGCGAGCCACGGGTCTCGCCCGTCCTTCGGACCCCCCACAAGGGGGGAGATCACATCGGCATCGGCATATCTGCTTACTTTTCGACGTTTCAGAACCAATTGAAACAGCTGTGAAAACTGATCTCCCCCCTTGTGGGGGAGATGGGCGGCAGCCCAGAGGGGGGTGAAAGAACCCAGGTCCATCACCCCGTCACTCCACCCATTTCACGGCCGTCAGGTCATTGGCCGGAATGGGGCCGTTTTCCCACAGTCCTTCGACCTTGGCATCCCAAATGCCGGTTTTCGGCAGCTGGAAGAGAAAGGCGACCGGCGCATCGGCGGCGAGAATTTTCTGCGCCTGCTGGTAGAGTTGCGTGCGTTTGGCCGTATCGGAGGTCGCCTCGATCTGCTTGATCACCTCGCGGAAGGCCGGGCTGGTGTAGTTGAAATAATAATTGTCGCGGGCAAAAATGTTGAGATCGTTCGGCTCGGTGTGCGACACGATGGTCATGTCGTAATCCCGGCCCTTGAACACCTGCTCCAGCCACTGCGCCCATTCCACCGGAATGATCTCGGCTTCAACGCCGATTTCACGCAATTCCGCAGCAATGATCTCGCCGCCGCGCCGGGCATAGACAGGAGGCGGCAGTTTCAGCGTGGTTTTGAAACCGTTGGGATGACCGGCCTCCGCCAGCAGTTTCTTCGACAGTGCGGGGTCATAGGCAGACTCGGCCGTCAGGTCGATATAGGCGGGGTGATGCGGTGGAAAAAACGAGCCGATGGGTGTTCCCAGGCCGAACATGGCGCCGTCGATCAGGGTCTTGCGGTCGATGGCGTGGCCGATGGCCTGCCTGACCTTGAGATTGTCGAAGGGCGGCTTCTGGTTGTTCATGCCAAGGACGGTCTCGCCCTCCGTCGTGCCGATGACCACCTTGAAGCGCGGGTCGGCCTGAAACTGCGGCACGGCCTCATAGCTCGGAAAGACGGGAAACGCCTGTACGTCACCGGCAAGCAGCGCGGCCGTTGCCGCGGCCGGATCGGGGATGATGCGGAACGTCGCCTTATCAAGGGCAACCGGCGTGCCCCAATAGGCCGGATTTCTGGAGATGACGATCTGTGAGCCCTTGGCCCAGGTGTCAAACTTGAAAGGCCCGGTACCGATGGGCTTTTCCTTGTTGGTATCGGCGCTTTCCGGCGCGACGATGACTGCGGCGGCCCAGCCCATATTGTAGAGGAAATCGCCATTGGGCTGCTTGAGCGTGACCTTGACGGTCAGCGGATCGACAACCTCCACCGTATCGATGGCGGCGAACAGCGGCTTTTGCGGATTGACGGATTTGTCGTCCCGCGCCCGGTCGAGCGAGAATTTGACATCCTGCGCGTCAAAGGCCGTGCCATCGTGGAATTTCACGTCCTTATGCAGCTTGAAGGTGTAGACCTTGCCGTCTTCCGACACGGTCCAGCTTTCGGCAAGGGCGGGCAGAACCTCGCCCTTGGCATTGATGCGCGTCAGCCCCTCGAACACATTGGCGTAGACCACTTCGCCAATCGCCGTGGCCGCACCGGCCGTCGGATCGAGATGCGGCGGCTCCAAGACGACGCCCAGCACGAGATCGGTTTTGGCGGCAAGGGATGCGGTGGCGGAAAGCAGGACAAGCGCGCTGGCCGCAAGGGCCGACTTCCAGAATGTGTTCACTCAACTCTCCCCAAATCTTTGCGGTAAACCCCATGCAGATCAGCATATTTTTATTGGTCTAGATAGAACCGGATAGCAGAACTTTCAGACCGAGCGCCATGACCTTTGCCGATTCGACCATGTCTTCGATGCCCACATATTCGTCAGGCCGGTGGGCGAGGTCGAGAATCCCCGGCCCATAGGCGATGCAGTCATGCAGCAGGCCGATGCGGGCAATGTGCTTCTGGTCATAGGTGCCGGGCGAAATGACATATTCCGGCTCCTTGCCGAAGACGTCGCGGATGCCCTGTGCAACGGCGGTGACCACGGGCGCATCGCGCTCGGTCATCAGCGGCTGCACCTCCATGATGTCGCGGATGTTGTAGTGGAATTTCGGCCGTTCCCATTGCAGTCGGTCGAGGATCGACGTCACCTCGCGCTTGACCTCGGCGATGTCCTCTTCGAGCAGGAAGCGCCGGTCGATGGTCAGGCGGCAGGAATCCGGCACATTGGGCGAGGGCAGGCCGGAATAATCATCGGTCTGGCCGCCATGGATCGAATTGATGTTCATGGTCGAGCGTTTGGCGCCGTCCGGCACCACGGGCATGCGGGTCTGCTTGCGGTCGAGCGCCGGAAACAGCTCCTTTTCGAAGGCGTCGAGCACCGCGCCCATGTGGCGCACGGCGCAATCGCCGAGAAACGGCATGGAGCCATGGGCAATCTCGCCCTTGGTCTCGATCTCGGCCCACCAGACGCCGCGATGGCCAAGGCAGATGCGGTCCTTGTTCAGCGGTTCGGGAATGATGACGTGGTCGACGCGCGGTTTTGAGAAAAAGCCCTTGCTGGCGAGATAGGCGACACCGCCGAAACCGCCGGATTCCTCGTCCACCGTGCCGGAAATCTCGATCGAGCCGGCAAAGTCGGGATAGACTTCAAGAAAGGCTTCGGCGGCGATGATCGACGCGGCGAGCCCGCCCTTCATGTCGCAGGCGCCGCGCCCATAGACCTTGCCGTCCCTGACGACGCCCTCGAACGGGTCGACCGTCCAGCCTTCGCCCGCATCGACCACGTCGATATGCGAATTGAAATGCACGGTCTGGCCATGCGTGCGGCCGTCAAAGCGTGCGACGATATTGGTGCGCGGGTAGCGGTCAGTGTCGCCGGGCGTGCCTTCGCCGCGAATCAGCTGGGTCTCGAAACCGCTCTTCTTCAACCGTTGCGCGATAAATTCGGCGCAGGGCGTGTAGGCTTCGCCGGGCGGATTGACCGTGGGAAAGCGTATGAGATCACGGGTCAGCGCGACAAGATCGTCACGGCGTTTTTCAATGGCACGGGAGAGTTTTTCATCCATTGGTATATCAAATCAGCCTTGGCGACGATTTGGCAAGAGGCAACTTCTTGGCAGTAGCATCGTGGCGATTTCTCTGTGCAATGTCGCTAGAGGAACAAATTTGACATTCGCACTTCATTGGACATCAAGCGCATCAGGCGAATGTCAAATTCAAAGTTCCTCTAGAAACACATGCTTGCTGATGGTCCTTTGATTCTGACATTTGCCTGAGTAGCTGGTATCAAAGTCGTGCAAATGTCAGAATCGGACCATCAGTGTGTTTGGTAGATTGGAATTGTTCTTATAAAACAGGGATTCTGTGACAAGCGAGGCAATCACCCCATGCATACCGAACCGTACATTGCCCTGTCGGCGCCGGTGGGTGACACAATCGCCAAGACAACCTGCTACATGTGCGCCTGCCGCTGCGGCATCAATGTGCATCTGAAGGACGGCAAGGTCCGTTATATCGAAGGCAACCGCGATCACCCGATCAACAAGGGGGTGCTGTGCGCCAAGGGTTCAGCCGGAATCATGCAGCATCATTCGCCCGCACGGTTGCGCGCGCCGCTGTTGCGCACCGGCCCGCGCGGCTCGGGCGAGTTCAAGGAAATCAGCTGGGAAGAGGCGCTGTCGCTTGCCGTCGACTGGCTGCAGCCGGTGCGCGAGACCGCGCCGCAGAAGCTGGCGTTCTTTACCGGCCGCGACCAGTCGCAGGCCCTGACCAGCTTCTGGGCGCAGAATTTCGGCACGCCCAACTACGCCGCCCATGGCGGATTCTGTTCGGTCAACATGGCGGCGGCGGGCATCTACACGATCGGCGGCGCATTCTGGGAGTTCGGAGCGCCCGACTGGGACAAGACAAAACTGTTCGTGCTGTTCGGGGTCGCCGAGGATCATGATTCCAACCCGATCAAGATGGGTATTTCCAAGCTGAAGCAGAACGGCGCGCGGTTCGTTTCGGTCAATCCTGTGCGCACGGGCTATTCCGCGGTGGCCGACAACTGGATCGGCATCAGGCCCGGTACGGACGGGCTGCTGATCCTCGCCATCATTCACGAACTGTTCCGCAACGGCCAGATCGATCTCGATTATCTCCAGCGCTACACCAATGCGCCGTGGCTGGTGATCGACGATGAGGGCAAGGAGGATCACGGCCTGTTCCTGCGTGACGATCTCGGCAAGGCGCTGGTGCGTGACCGCAAGACGGGTGCGCTGGTGCGTTTTGACGAGCCGGGACATATCGCCGATCTCAACGCCGATTTCACCACGGATGCAGGCCGCAGGGTGCGCAGCGTCCTGCGGCTGATGGCGGAAAAATATCTCGATCCGCAATACGCGCCCGATGCCGTCGCGGCTGAAACCGGCGTACCGGCGGCAACCATCAAAGGGCTGGCGGCGGAAATCGCACGGGTGGCGTTCGAAGAGGAGATTATTCTCAACCAGCCATGGATCGACATGAAGGGTGAGCAGCACGATGTGATGATCGGCCGCCCCGTCACTTTCCATGCCATGCGCGGCATCTCGGCCCATTCCAATGGTTTTCAGTCGGCGCGGGCGCTGCATGTGCTGCAGACCATCATCGGTTCCATCGATTGCCCCGGCGGTTATCGCTACAAGCCGCCTTATCCGAAACCGGCCACGGCGCATCCGCGCCCGCACGGACGGGCGGAGCATGTGACACCAGGCAAGCCGCTCGCCGGGCCGCATCTCGGCTATCCACTCGGGCCGGAAGACCTGCTGGTCGACGCGGATGGCAAGCCGCAGCGCATCGACAAGGCTTTTTCGTGGGAAGCGCCGCTGTCCGCCCACGGCATGATGCATATGGTGATCGCCAATGCCCATGCGGGCGATCCCTATCCGGTGGACGTGCTGTTCCTCTACATGGCGAACATGGCGTGGAACTCGTCGATGAACACGCGCGGCACCATCAAGATGCTGGAAGCGCGCGACGAGGCGACCGGCGAATACAAGATTCCAAAAATCATTTATTCCGATGCCTATTCCTCGGAAATGGTCGCCTATGCCGATCTGGTGCTGCCCGACACCACCTATCTGGAACGCCACGATTGCATCTCGCTGCTCGACCGGCCGATTTCCGAACCGGAAGCTGCCTGCGATGCCATCCGCTGGCCGGTGCTGGAGCCGGACCGCAATGTGCGCGGTTTCCAGTCGGTGCTGATCGATCTGGGTGCGCGACTGAAATTGCCGGGTTTCGTCGATGCACAGGGCGGGGCGCTGTACAAGGATTATGCCGACTACATCGTCAATCACCAGCGCAAGCCGGGCATCGGGCCGCTGTCGGGTTGGCGCGATACGGATGGAGCCGGTGAGGGGCGCGGTGCGCCGAACCCGGACCAGCTGAAAAACTATATCGATAACGGCGCCTTCTGGATGAAGCATATCCCGGAGGAGGCGCTGTATTTCAAGCATCACAATGCCGCCTACCAGCAATTCGCCATCGATACGGGCTTCTTCGATACGCCGCAGCCGGTGACGATCCAGCTCTATGTGGAGACGCTGCAAAAATTCCGGCTGTCGGCGCTGGGCGTCCGCCAGCCGGTCGCACCGGAACAATACCGGCAGCGGCTGCTCGAATGTTTTGATCCGCTGCCCCTGTGGTACCGGCCGTTCGAGGAACAGGGTGTCGATACCGGGGCTTTTCCGTACCATGCGATCACGCAGCGCCCCATGGCGATGTATCACTCCTGGGGTTCGCAGAATGCCTGGCTGCGGCAGATTCACACCAAGAACCCGCTTTATGTGCCCGGCGGCATTTGCGATGAGCTGGGGCTCAAGGATGGTGACTGGGTCTGGCTGACGTCGCATCACGGACGCATCAAGTGCGAGATCGCGCGTACCGACGCGGTGAACGGCCAGACCATGTGGACCTGGAACGCCATCGGCAAGCGCAGCGGTGCCTGGGCGCTTGATAAAAATGCACCGGAGGCGACCAAGGGCTTTCTGCTCAACCATCTCATCCATGAACTGCTGCCGCCGAAAGCCGACGGCATGCGCTGGTCGAATTCCGATCCGATCACCGGGCAGGCAGCCTGGTACGATTTGCGCGTGCGCATCGAGAAGGCGGAGGCGGGGGACGCGGTGAGCGAGCCGCATTTCAGCACCTTGCATCGGCCCGGCAGCCAGCCGGAACCGGTGGACCAGCTACGCTACGGACAGGAGTGGACGGCATGACCAGTCTGCCGCAAACCCGCAGTGCCAAAAAACTTGGCCTTGTCATCGATCTCGATGTCTGTGTCGGCTGCCATGCCTGCGTCATCAGTTGCAAGGAGTGGAACACCGGCGCCTATGGCAATGCGCTGTCGGATCAGCACCCCTATGGCGACGATGTTTCCGGCACTTTTCTCAACCGCATTCATAGTTTTGAGGTGGTGCCTGAAGGCGGACAGGTGATCGGCGAGGCGGGCGAGGCGCGGGTGGTGCATTTTCCGAAATCCTGCCTGCATTGCGAGGATGCACCCTGTGTCACCGTCTGTCCGACCGGCGCGTCCTACAAGCGCGCCGGGGATGGCATCGTGCTAGTCGACGAGGACAAGTGCATCGGCTGCGGCCTGTGCGCGTGGTCCTGTGCCTACGGGGCACGCGAAATGGACCTGGCGGCGGGCGTGATGAAGAAATGCACGCTGTGCGTCGACCGCATCTACAATGAAACCCTGCAGCAGGAGGACCGGGTGCCGTCCTGCGTGCGCACATGCCCGGCCAATGCCCGCCACTACGGCGATCTCGGTGATCCCACGTCCCATGTGTCTGTTATGGTGGCGGAACGGGGCGGTTTTGACCTGATGCCGGAGCAGGAGACGCGGCCGACCAACAAATATCTGCCGCCGCGCGCCCGCACATCGCTGGCCAGCGCCGCGCCGATGATCCCGCTCGCTGAAAACACCGAAGGCGCACGCGGCTTTTTTGCCTGGCTCGACAAAACGCTGGACCGGATTTGAACATGCATTTGTTTTTTGACACCCCCCTCTGTCCTGCCGCCCATCTCCCCCACAAGGGGGGAGATCACATCGGCAGGACAGAGGGGGGTGAATATTCATCCCCGAGGATGCGCTGAATGCATCCGGCCTATTCGATCATTATCTTCACCACGCTGTCGGGGCTTGGCTATGGCCTTGCCGTCATGCTGGGGCTGGGGTTTCTCGACCCATCAGCTCCAACCACCAAAATCGCCTATCTCGCGGCCCTCGCGCTGATCAGCACCGGGCTCCTGTCATCGCTCCTGCATCTCGGCAACCCGCAGCGCGCATGGCGGGCGCTGAGCCAATGGCGGTCAAGCTGGCTGTCGCGCGAAGGCGTGATGGCGATTGCCACGTTCGTGCCGCTGACATCAAACGCCGCTCTCTGCCTGTTCATGAACCGGCAGGATGGCATTCTCGGCCTGATCACCGTGCTCGGCGCGCTGGTGACCGTCTATTGCACCTCGATGATCTATGCCTCGCTGAAAACCGTGGATTCCTGGCATACGCGGCTTACACCGCTCTGCTTCTTGCTGTTTTCCCTTGCTGGCGGGGCACTGCTGGCTGCCCTTTTTTTGGGAGCGAACGGACTGCCGCTGCAGCTTCTGGCGCTGCTGCTTCTGCTTCTGGCGCTTGCCGCAAAAATGGTCTGGCGCAAGCGGGCAAGGACGCTGGTTCCGCTGTCAACACCGGAAAGCGCCACCGGACTGGGCAGTATCGGTAAAGTGCGGCTGCTCGAACGCCCGCATGCGCTGGACAATTATCTCACCCGGGAAATGGGATTTCGCGTTGCGCGCAAACACGCTGAAAAACTCTGGGTCATCGCCTTTGCCAGCGGCATTGTGTTGCCGCTTCTGGCGCTGCTGATGGCAATGGCCGTTGGCGGTGTGCCCGGCCTGTGCCTGACGGCCCTTGCCGTTCTCACCCATCTCCTCGGGCTGTTCATCGAGCGCTGGCTGTTTTTCGCCGAGGCGAAACACGCGGTGATGAATTATTACTGATGGTGCGAGCGGCGGGTGCCGCCGGCTTAGGCGTTCCAGCGCTTGTGGAACCACATCCATTGGCCGGGATATTCCCGTACCCAGGTCTCGACCTTGTCATTGACCAGCTGAACCGTGCGGGCGATATCGACCGCGCCGGTTTCATCGCGCGGCAGCTCCATCTTTTCTTCCAGTTCCAGCCGGAAACGGCCGCCGGGCAGGCGGACGCAGCGCGCCGGGTAGACATCGCAATCATACTGCCGTGCCAGCTTGGCCAGAAGCGGATTGGTCTTGCAGGGGCGGTTGAAGAAGGTCGAGGCTATGCCGCGGTGGAATTTCTGGTCGACCAGCATGCCGACATTGCCATTGGTGTTGAGGACGCTCGCCAGCGACCATGCGGCACCGGCCTTGGACGGCACGAGATGGCCCATATTGGTGCGGCGCGCGCTGAGGATTTTCTTCGCGACATAGGGATTGTTCGGCGGGCGGAACAGCGCGGTGACATTGAGATCGAACGTCGCGGCGCAGATCGGCAACAGCTCGAAATTGCCGGTGTGAGCGGTGAAGAAGATATGCGGGCGGTCGCTCTCATCGCGAATGCGTTCAAAGATTTCGCGGCCCTGCACCTCGATCAGACCCGGCGTGTCGCTGTGCGGATCATAATCGAAGATTGCATCGAGAAAGACATACTCCGCGGTGAGGCGGGCCATGCTGCTCCACATGTCGCGGGCGATGAGCTGCAGCTCTTCTTCCGGTTTTTCCGGATAGGCCAGGCGCAGATTGGTCATGGCGACGCGATGACGCCCCATCAGCGGGCCTATGCGGCGTGCCGAAGCATCGATGAAATTGGTTGCCGCCTTCGCCGGCAGCAGCCGCAGGAGGAACAGCACGCCGAAAATCGCATGCGCCGACAGCCAGTAGTTGAATGTCTTCAGCTTCTGGCCCCAGCGGAACAGGGCAAGTTTGAATTTCAGATTCATGCGCGGCTCAGTTGACGCGCAGGATGATCTTGCCGAAGACGTCCCGGCCTTCCATCCGCTTCAATGCCGTATCGATATCATCGAAACCGACTTGCGTGTCGATGACCGGATGGACCAGACCGCGCGCCATCTTCTGCATGGCATCGGCCATGTTTTCCATGCGGCAGCCGAAGGAGCCGAGCAGCTTCAGCTGCTGCTGGAACAGCATCATCAGGTTCATGCTGGTGGAAACGCCCGAGGTCGAACCACAGGTGACAAGGCGCCCGCCGCGCCGCAGCGACAGCATGGACCCGGCCCAGGTATCGGCACCGACATGCTCGAAGACGACGTCAACGCCCTTCTTTTTGGTCAGCTTGCGCACGACGCCTTCAAAGCGGTCTTCGCGGTAGTTGATGACATGATCGGCGCCAAGTGCCTTGGCCCTTTCGATCTTTTCGTCGGAGCCGACGGTGGTGATGACCGTGCAGCCGATCTTCTTGGCGAGCTGGATCGCCGCCGAACCGATGCCGGAACCGCCCGCATGCACGAGAATGGTCTCGCCGGGCTCCAACTTGGCATTGTCGAACAGCATATGTTCGACCGTACCGAAGGTGACGGGCGCAACGGCTGCACCGATCTCGTCGACACCGGGAGGGGCGGGAACCAGCAGGCGGGCCTTGAGGTTCACCTTTTCCTGGGCAAAACCATCGAGATGGAAGCCGTGCACGCCGGAGACATGCTCGCAGAGATTGTCACGGCCTTCGCGGCAGGGACGGCACAGTCCGCAGGTCTGCGCGCCATAGATCGACACGAGCTGGCCGGGCAAAAGATTGGCAACGCCGGGACCGATGGCATCGACCACGCCGGATGCTTCGGCGCCGATGGTGAGCGGCATCTTGCGCTTGGCGAAAGCCATGCCGCGCCAGCCCCAGACGTCGATATGGTTGAGCGCGACAGCCCTGATATTGACCGTTACTTCACCGGGACCGGGCGGGGGCGGGGGGGCAATGTCGACAATCTCGAGCTTGCGGTCTTCAATCAGCTGTAATGCGCGCATATCCGTTTTCCTAATTCAGGCCCCGGATTAGTGCGGTTCTGCCGTCATGACAAGACACGTATTTTGCCCGCCGAAGCCAAAAGAGCTGGAAAGCACGGCGGAGACGCTGGCTTCGCGCTTCACATTGGGCACCACATCGAGAACGATGGCGGGATCCGGATTGTCGTAGTTGATCGTCGGCGGGATGGTACCCGTCCCGATGGTCAGCATCGAGAACACGGCTTCAATCGCACCGGCAGCCGTCAGCGTATGGCCGATCATCGATTTGTTGGACGAGAGCGGCAGCGTGGAAATGCGCTCGCCGAAGACGGTCGAGAGCGCGAGATATTCCATCTTGTCGTTCTCGGGCGTCGAGGTGCCATGCGCATTGATGTAGTCGATCGCATCTTCCTTGATGCCCGCATCGTCAAGCGCGGCGCGCACCGCACCGATGGCGGGCGAGCCATCGGGCTTCGACCGGGTGCGGTGGAAATCATCGGCCTTTTCGCCGCAGCCGCGCATGATGCCGAGAATGTTGGCGCCGCGCGCAATGGCTGATTCCAGCGATTCCATGACCAGCGCGCCGGAGCCTTCGGCCATGACAAAACCGTCGCGATCCTTCGAGAAGGGCTTTGCCGCCTTGTGGGCCGGATTGTTCTGGGTGGACAGCGCCGACAGCAGGGAGAAGCGCACCAGCGCTTCGGCGGAGACCGAACCGTCCGTGCCGATGGACAGGACGCGGTCGCTTTCACCGCGCCGGATGGCCTCGACGCCGAGCTGAATGGCGGTGGCACCCGATGCACAGGCGGTCGACAGCGTGATCGGCAGGCCGCGCGTGCCGAACGTGTCGGCAAGGCGCTCGGCGATATAGCCGAATTCGGTGGTATGGAACATGGCTTCCTGCGTTCCGCGGCGGCAGGCGGCGAGAAGCAGGTCATAGCCCGGCTCGCCCTCGCTCTTCACCAATGCGTCGAGCGCGAAGCGGTTGCGCCATTCGAGTTCCACCGGCGGAGCGGCGAGGAAGAGCGGTCCGCCGAAATTCTCCGTGTCGAAACCGGCCTGCGCGATGGCTTCCTCGGCGGCAAGCGAGGCCAGTTTTTCCGACAGCGCCGACGCGCCTTCGTCGCTTTCCTTGAGGAAGTCCACGGTACCGGCGATCTGCGTGCGCAGATTGTCGAGGGCAAAACGGGTGATCGTGTGAATGCCTGATGTGCCCGATGTCAGCGCGGCCCAGTTATCTTCCTTGCCCTGTCCGAGCGAGGAGACGACGCCAAGACCGGTGACGGCAACGAGGGGGCGGCCTAGATGGTCAGTATATTTGGACATGTGCCAGTCTCTCAAACTTTGACGAGGCGAGCGACGCCTTCGCCCCGGGTTGCGCCGATCGAAGTCGCCAGTGCCGTGTCGAGACCGCCTGAGGCGGCCTTTTCATTCGCCGCATCGATGGGCGGGAACACCGCGCCATGAAACAGGCTGAGGGCAGCGAGGCCGACGGCGAGCGGGAACTGTGCTTCGCGCAGATGGCCGATCCTGCCGGCAACGCCGCGCACAGCGGCCGAGGCGAACACATCGAGCGCTGCCTTTTCCGTTGCGGTGATGCCGTGCGCACCGGTTGCGCCGGATACGATCAGTCCGGCGGGCTTGTCGGCGCTGGCAGCACCGACCAGCTTGGCAATGGTTTCCTTCAGGTCTTCGCGCTTGCGGCGGATCTGCGCGCTGTAGATGCCGTCGATGGCCGCATAGACGCGGGCGCCGCGCTTGGCCGCATGCTCGGCGCTTTCCAGAACGAGGAATGCGCCGCCGGAACCGGTGACGATGCCGCCGCCAGACGTGCCTTCACGCTGCCAGAGCGGTGCCCAGCCGTCGGCCTTCAGCATGCCGTTGAGTTCGTAGCCGAGCAGCATGTCGGGATGTTCGGAATTGTAGGAGCCGCCGACAAGCGCATGCGTGCTCTGGCCGGAGCGGATGCGCGCGGCAGCCGTATCGAGCGCGGAAATGCCCGCACCTTCTTCGCCCATGAATGTGCGCGAGGAGCCGGTCACTTTGTGAACGATTGAAATATTGCCGGCGAGCAGGTTGGACAATTGCGCCAGGAACAGCGTCGGACGCAGTTCCGTCGTCAGCTTCTCGTTGAGCATGGTGCCGAGATCGTTGCGCACGCGCGCTTCGGCAAGAATCTGGGTGTCGACGGTGACATCGCGTTCGCCGCCGCCGGCGGCAACAACCATATCCATGGTCGAGCAAAGGGCATCGTCGTCCTTGATGCCCGCGTCCTGCAGGGCGAGGCCGGCAGCATAGGTTCCCAGGCGCTGCCAGGTCTCCATCTGACGCTGATCGCCGCGCTTCGGGATCTGGTTGTTCCAGTCGACCTCACCGAGCGGGTGAACCGTATAGGGCTTGAACGTCTCGCTATCGATACGCGGACCGGCGGAACCGTTCAGTGCCTGCCAATGGGCATCGGCGCCTTCACCCAGGGATGAAATCAGTCCGATGCCAGTGATAACGACGGTGTTGTTCTGCATTGTCTCGCAACACCGCTTATACGGTGCACCCGGTTAGGTGGATGGGATCAGTCTAGTGGAACGAAAATGTCAGAATCGGACCACTGGAATGGATATCCGGAAATCAGGCCTTCTTGGCGGCGACGAGTTCGTCGATCTTGGCGCACAGATTCTTCAACACGAAATATTCCTCGGTCGGAACCTTGCCGTCATTGACTTCCTGCGTCCACTGCTCGAGCGGGATCTTGATACCGAAGGCCTTGTCGATGGCAAAAACGATGTCGAGGAAGTCAAGGCTATCGATGCCGAGATCGTCAATCGTGTGGCTTTCCGGCGTGATGGAATCGCGGTCGATTTCACTGGTTTCAGCGATGATATCGGCGACCTTGTCAAATGTTGAGGTCAATTCAGTTTCCTTTTGCTTCCGGTGCCCCCGGAAGGGCACTGATGTCTGATGACGCGGTATCTAGCGTTTTTCATGGCCAAGGGAAAGACCGAATTGCCCTGTCCCTTGTTACTCCAGCATATTCCGCCGTCAGTCGAAAATGATCCTGCCCGCAATATGAACCGTTTCACCCGCTTCGGGTGGCGAGACCACCACCGCTTCCGTCGGGCGCGGAACAATGCCGGTCAGTGCCGTTATATTGGCACGGTCGGTCATCATTACCAGATTGCCGGAACTTTTGAATTCCGCAATCATGGCGCGAATTTGATCAATCTGCGATTGTTTCGCCGCGTCGTCATCCGCCAAAGGTCCAAGCGCGCTGACAATTTCAACGGGTGCTGCACCGAACGCCAGCCGGGCGGTTTCCTGCGCATTGCAGACGGGGCTGGTCAGGACCTTGTCGATTCGCACCGCCTTTGCGGCAAAACGGGCGCCGAGCTTCTGCGCCAGCTGATGGCCGCGGTCGGACAGCGTGCGGACCTGCGCGCAGCCGGTGGAGGTGTCCGTCGAGGGGCTCAAAGCGCCCGACGCATCGGCACCCTGCAGCAGAACGGTATAGCCGCCGCGAGCCAGCCTCGCCCAGGCTGCATCGGTTGCCGATGCCGTTGGAATGGACAGGAATACGCCCAGAACGAGCGAGAGTGACGTAAGGACGTAAAATCGCAATTGCTTCAACATTCGTTCTCCTTAGCAGTGGAGATGGGGCTTTGGCCAAAAAAAATAAAGTGAAGGAGTTTGATTGCCTTGCACGGCCGGTGCGGCGGGCTTATTGCGGAGACAATGGGTCTCGTTCAAACGATCATCGTGGTTTTTGGAGTGATTGCCGTCGCCTATGCCGCGGCGCACTTCAAGCTGCTCGATGAACGGGTGGGAGACGGGCTTTCCGAGTTCGTTTTCATGATCGCCGCCCCCATGCTGCTGTTCCGCACCATGGCGACGGCAGATTTTCACGGCGTGGCGCCGTGGGGCCTGTGGACCGCCTATTTCAGCGGGCTTGCCGCCGCCTGGGCGCTGTCCGATCTGGCGATCAAGGTGGTTTTTGGCCGGGATAACCGGGCAGGGGTCGTCGCCGGGGTTTCCGGCGCCTTTTCCAACCTGGTGTTTCTTGGCATGCCGCTCATGCTCGGGGCCTACGGCCAGGAGGGTTTTGCCATCCTGTCGCTGATCGTCGCCATCCACATGCCAAGTGTCATGGCCGCCTCGATCACGCTGCACGAGATCGCCCTGCGGCGGGACGGCGTGTTCCAGGGAGAGGGGAGCCTGCGCACGGTCGTCATTTCGTTTTTCCGCAGCCTCCTGCGCAATCCCTTCGTTCTCGGCATTCTCGCGGGGTGGTTGTGGCGCTCGACCGGCCTGCATCTGCCGTCCGTCGTCGATGCGCTGGTACAGCTTCTGGGCAGCGTTGCCGGGCCGGTGGCGCTGTTCGCCATGGGCATGGGCCTGAAGAAATTCGGCATATCCGGACATCTCGCCGCGTCGCTGGTCATTGCGATGATCAAGCTTTTCATCATGCCCGCCATTGTTCTGGCACTGGCGCTGGTCATCGGCCTGCCGCCGTTTACCGCCAAGATCGCCGTGGTGTCGGCAGCATTGCCGGCAGGCGTGAATTCGTACCTCATTGCGACCAAGTTCAGGACAGCCGAGGCCCTGGCTTCCAACTCCATGGTCATTGCCACGGCGCTGTCGGCGGTGACAATGGTGTTCTGGGTGACCGTCGCAACGCACGTTTTCGGTTAGTCAAAGCCTGTTGCAGCTTTTGCCAAAAAGGAGCAGGGTGACGGCCACGGGCGCCATTCCGGGCCGCCGCTCACGGAACTCACAAAATCAGTGGACCAAACGCTCCGCCTTACATTTCAGGGAGAAACATGATGTTGCAGAAATCCAGCCAGTTCATGAAACAGGCCAATCTGATCAATGGCGAATGGGTGGCCGCAGATTCCGGCAAGACGATTGACGTCATCAACCCTGCAACCGGCCTGAAGATCGGCACCGTCCCCAATTCCGGCAAGGCGGAAACGCGGCGCGCCATCGACGCCGCCGCCGAAGCCTTCAAGACATGGCGCAAGACATCCGTGCTCGAACGCTCCAAGCTGATGCGCAAGCTGCACGATGCCCTCCTCGACAATCAGGACGCGCTGGCTGAGCTTCTGACGCTGGAGCAGGGCAAGTCGCTGACCGAAGCCAAGGGCGAGATCGGCATGTCGGCGGCCTATATCCTCTGGTATGCGGAAGAGGCGCGCCGCACCTATGGCGACGTGGTGCCGTCTCCGTGGGCCGACCGGCGCATTCTCGTGACGAAAGAGCCGCTTGGCGTCATCGGCGCGATCACGCCATGGAATTTCCCGTCCTCCATGCTTGCCCGCAAGATCGGCCCGGCGCTGGCGTCCGGCTGCACGGCCGTGGTCAAGCCGGCAACCCAGACACCCTATTCCGGCCTGGTGTGGGGCGCACTGTGCGAAGAAGTCGGCATTCCCAAGGGTGTCGTGAATATTCTCACCGGTTCGGCCTCGGAAATCGGGGGCGAGATCACCAGCAATCCGCTGGTGCGCAAGATCACCTTCACCGGATCGACGGAGATCGGCAAGATCCTGATCAAGCAGGCGGCCGACACCGTAAAGAAGGTGTCGATGGAATTGGGCGGCAATGCGCCGTTCATCGTGTTCAACGATGCGGATCTGAACCGCGCCGTGGAGGGTGCCATCGCGGCGAAATTCCGCAATTCCGGCCAGACCTGCGTATGCACCAACCGTTTCCTCGTGCAGTCCGGCATCTATGATGCCTTTGTCGAGAAATTTGCTGAGGCAACGGACAAGCTGAAGGTCGGCAACGGTCTCGATGCGGGGACGCAGCAGGGCCCGCTGATCGATGACAAGGCCGTCGCCAAAGTCGAGGAATTCATTGCCGACGCCAAGGAGAAGGGCGGCCGGATCGTGACCGGCGGCAAGCGCCATGCGCTGGGCGGCAGCTTCTTCGAACCGACGGTGATCGGCGACGCCACGCCGGACATGCTCTTCACCACGGAAGAGATTTTCGGCCCTGTAGCGCCCATCTACAAATTCGAGACGGAACAGGAAGCGATCGATCTGGCCAACAACACCCAGTTCGGCCTTGCCTCCTACTTCTACACGCAGGACCTTGGACGGGTGTTCCGGGTTTCCGAGGGCCTGAAATACGGCATGGTTGGCGTCAATGAAGGCATTATCACCACGGTGGAAGCACCGTTTGGCGGCCTGAAGGAATCCGGTCTCGGCAAGGAAGGCGGACATCAGGGCATCGAAGACTATCTCGACACCAAATATGTCTGCGTCGGCGGACTGGGGCTGTAAGTCCGATGCATACCGAAATTTTCGGCCACACGCCCGATGGCGAGGCAGTTCACCGCATCACCATCTCCGGCGGCGGGCTGACCGCCAAAATCCTGACCTGGGGCGCAGTCATCCAGGATCTGCGCCTCAGGGATCACGATCATCCGCTGGTTCTCGGCTATCGGGATTTCGCCGATTATCCCGCCCATTCGCCCTATCTCGGGGCGACCATCGGGCGGACGGTCAATCGGATACGCGATGGCGAACTCGTCATTGACGGCCAGACCTTTGCCCTGCAGCGCAATTTCCATGGCATCCACAACATCCATGGCGGCGATGCAGGGGCGGGGCGGCGTACCTGGAATGTCGTGACCGTCGGTCCTGACTACGTCACGCTGACGATCATGCTTGGCGATGGCGAGATGGGCTTTCCCGGCAACCTGACCATCACCTGCACCTATATGCTGGAATCCAAGGGGACGCTGGCCATCCGCCTCGATGCGGTGACCGACAAGCCGACGATCTGCAATCTGGCGCATCACAGCTATTTCAATCTCGACGATGGCGGCCTGACCGACGTGCTGGATCATCAGGTCAAGATCGGCGCCGAGGCTTACCTCGCCGTCAATGGCGACCTGCTTCCGGACGGGCGCGTCCTGCCCGTGGCGGGAACGGCGCATGATTTCCGCGCATACCGGACGATCCGGCGCGAAGAGGACGGCAGGCAGGTTGTCTATGACAACAATTTCTGCGTATCCAGCCAGCGCCGGCCGCTGCAATGGGTGGCATCGGCCAAGGGTGCGCGCAGCAATATCGAGATGCAGGTGCTGACCACGGAGCCGGGTGTGCAGTTCTACGCGGCCAATACGCTGGGCGGACGGCCGCCGCTCGGCCTGACGGGGCAGACCTATGCCAATTATGCCGGTTTCTGCTTTGAAGCGCAGAACTGGCCGGATTCGACGCATTTTCCGTATTTTCCGCAGTCGATCCTGCGGCCGGACGACACATACAGCCAGATGACCCGCTACACCTTCAGGAAAAACAAGGTTTAGGTCGTGGTGCGTGGTCGCAAACCGCTCTAGCTGCTGAATGCCTTGCGTGCTTCACCCATCGGCGCCAGCGCGCCGTGGAACTCAACGACTCGCGCCGCGACCCGGTGGGCGCGGGCGGCGGCGTCAACCGGCTCAAGACCGGCCAGACGCGAGGCGATGTAACCGCCGTTGAAACTGTCGCCGGCCCCGGTCGTGTCCACGGCATTGGCGCGGACGGCGGGGACGCGGCTTTGCTGGTCGCCGGCGACGACGAGCGCCGGTTCCGTGCCATCCTTCACCACGATTTCCCGCACGCCATAGCTGGCGATGCGCGCGGCGGTTTCTTCCGGCGTCGCGTCGCCGAAAAGGGCATTTTCGTCGGGGAAGGTTGGCAGGGCAATATCGGCGACGTGATAGGCATCGATCAGCGCCTGTTTGGCCGTCTCGGCGTTTTCCCACAGGCGCGGGCGGTAATTGGCGTCGAAGGCGACGAGCGTGCCCTGCCGGCGCGCATTGCTGACGGCGTTCAGCACGTTCTGGCGGCTCTTCGGGCTCAAGATGCCCATGGTGATGCCGGAGAAATAGATGATCTTGCGCCCATCGAGGCTGAGCGCCAGGGCATGCGGATCGTCGCCGAGATGGCGGGCGGCGGAATCGTTGCGCCAATAGGTGAAGGAGCGTTCGGCGTCTGTCAGCGTGATCGCATAAAGGCCCGGGCGTGCGCCTGTTATAACCGGGCTATGGGCGGTGTTGATGCCGTTTTCCGCTAGAAAGGTCCGCTGCTTGAGCGAGAAGGGATCGTCGCCGAAGGCGGTGACGTAATCGACGGCAAAGTCGGCGTCGGTGAGGGCGCGCACATACCAGCTGGTGTTGAGCGTATCCCCGGCAAATCCCATGCGCCATTGATCGCCATTGGCTCCCGACAGCTCGATCATACACTCGCCGATGGCTGCAAACCCGCCCATGAAAACCTCCTCTACATGCATTCGGTGCGACTGATATACGAGTGCGGCAGCTGTGTCATTTGTAAAAAATGCCTGATGTCATCGTAGCTTAATCGTGCAATGTTAGGCGGCAAACGCATTTGAACGATCCAGAAGGAGGTTTCGTTGTCTCGCGTTACGACAATTGACGAACTTGAAGCCATTTACGGCAATGGGGCGGTGGCGGTGGCATCGACCGCCAAGGTGACGGACCGCATCATTCCGGAATACCGCCCGTTGATCGAGGGCTCGCCCTTCGTGGCGCTCGCATCGAGCGGGCCGGAAGGGCTCGACTGCTCGCCGCGCGGCGATCTGGCCGGATTCATCCGCATCCATGACGAGTGGACGCTGATGATGCCCGACCGGCGCGGCAACAACCGCATCGATTCGCTGCGCAACATCGTGCGCGATCCGCGCATTGCCCTGCTGTTCCTCATACCGGGCCTCAACACGACGTTCCGCGTCAACGGCCGCGCATTCATCGATACGGATCAGGCGCTGCTGGACAGTTTCATCATGGATGGCAAGGCGCCGCGCTCCGTGCTCGTCATGGAAGTCGAGGAAGCCTATTTTCAGTGCGCGCGGGCCCTCATACGCTCGGAACTGTGGAATCCGGAGAAATTCCGCTCGCCGAAGGAATTCCCGACGCCGGGCCAGATGCTGGCGGCGCTGAGCGAAAACCGCGTGGGCGGTGACACCTATGACAGCGAATGGGCCGCACGCGCAGCCAAAACCATGTGGTAGACCACATCAATCCAATGGAGGCGTTCAATGAAACAGGCGGGTGCCTCCAACACGGTGACAAGCGGCAGGAACTGGCTGCCGTTCCGCTCGCTTGCGGGATGGAGGCCGTCTGACCTCAACGGCGATGTCATTGCAGGCCTGACGCTGGCGGCCATCGCCATCCCCGAGCAGATGGCAACGGCGCGTCTCGGCGGTTTTGCCCCCGAGATCGGGTTTTTCGCCTTCATTGCCGGTTCGCTGGCCTTTGCCATCTTCGGAGCCAGCCGACATCTCTCCGCCGGGGCCGATTCAACCATCACGCCGATCTTTGCCGGCAGCCTTGCATTGCTGGCCACCAGCGGCTCGCCCGAATTCGGCCTTTTGGCGGCGGCACTCGGTTTGCTCGTCGGGCTGATCGTCGTGGCAAGCGGCATTTTCCGGCTCGGCTGGATTGCCGATCTTCTGTCGGTGCCGGTCACGACGGGGTTTCTTGCCGGTATTTCCATCCACATCATCATCTCGCAATTGCCCGGCCTCCTGGGCATCGCCGCGCAGTCGGGCGATGTGTTTCAGCGCGTCTCGGCAACCATTGTCAGCGCCGGACAGATCAACCCGTACAGCGTTGCCATCGGGGCAGGCGTGTTCCTGATCGTGTTCCTGTCGGAGCGGATCAATGCGCGGATACCCGGCGCGCTGCTGGGACTTGTCATCTCCACCCTTGCGGTGGTGCTGCTCGGCCTGCAAAGCCGCGGCGTGACGGTTCTCGGCCCGCTTCCCAACAGCCTGCCGCATGTTTCCCTGCCCACAATCGGTTTTGAGCAATTGCGCAGCCTGCTGCCCCTCGCATTGCTGGTCGCGGTGGTGGTGATGGTGCAGACGGCAGCCACCACGCGCTCCTTCGTTGCAAAAAACGGCGAGGCGCCTGACGTCAACCGCGATTTCGTCGGCGTGGGGGCGGGCAGCATTCTGTCGGGGCTTTTTGGCGCCTTTCCGGTCAATGCCAGTCCGCCGCGCACGGCAATTGTCACGGAAACCGGCGGGACATCGCAGGTCAGCGGCCTGATTGCGGCGGCGATTGTCCTGGCGCTCGTGGCGTTTGGCGGCCAGCTGCTGGCGAGCGTGCCGCACGCTGCCCTGGCGGGCATCCTGCTCTTTGTCGCCCAGAGGATCATCCGCTGGCCGACGATCATCGCCGTCTACCGGGAAGCGCGAGGCGAATTCGGCCTGATCCTCATCACCATGGCAGCGATCGTCGCCTTGCCCATTGAATCGGGGGTGACCATCGGCATCGGGCTGTCGCTGCTGCATGGCCTGTGGGCTGTGATGCGCGCCCGCCCCATCGAGTTCGAAAAGGTGCCCGGCAGTTCGATCTGGTGGCCGCCGGGCGCAGCCAAGGACGGCGAGAAGATACCCGGTGTGCTGGTCGTGGCGTTCCAGGCGCCGCTTTCCTTTGTCAATGCCGATGATTTCAAGCGCGGTCTGTGCAGCACCATCGATGCGAGCGGACCGGCGCTCAACCTTGTCGTCCTTGAAGCCAGCAGCATCATCGAGATCGATTATACGGCATCGCAAGCCCTGACCGACGTGATAAACTACTGCCGGAACGCCGACGTGAAATTTGCCATAGCCCGGCTGGAATCCGTCCGGGCGCAGAAGGCCCTGTCCCGGTTCGGGCTTATCGCTTTGCTCGGACAGGACAACATCTTTCACAGTGTCGATGATGCCATCCGAAAACTGGCACCGAACCAAGGGGAACGATGATGCAGATATCCGGAGCAAGAGAACCCATTGTAACGCCGGTTGCGATCAAGGATCTGCGGCCGACCCAGATCACCGTCGGGATGCGCGAAGTGGATGAAAAACGCAAGAAATGGCGCCAGCAGAAGGGCGAGAAGGGCGGCAAGTTTCTCGGCGAGCACATGATCCCGGTGGTGCTTGGACCGAACAGGCGCAATTACGTCATTGACCATCACCATCTGGCGCGCGCGCTGCATGAGGAGGGGGTCAAGGACATTCTCGTGACTGTCGTCAGCGACCTGTCTTCCCTCGAGAAGGACGCGTTCATGGTGGTTCTCGACAATCGCGGCTGGATGCATCCCTTTGATGCGGAGGGCAAGCGCCGTGACTATGCGGCCATTCCCAAGGCGATCAAGGATCTCGACGACGATCCGTTCCGCAGCCTTGCGGGTGAGCTGCGCCGTGCCGGCGGCTATGCCAAGGACACCACGCCGTTCAGCGAGTTCCTCTGGGCGGATTTTCTGCGGCGCAGGATAGGCCGCAAGACGGTGGAATCGGATTTTGACGCCGCTCTCAACCGTGCCCTCAAGGAAGCCAAGGGCGATGCCGCCGGTTATCTGCCGGGCTGGTGCGGGTCGGTGACGGATTAGTCAGACCATCGACTTGCCGTCGATTGCGATCTCCATCCGGTCGGCGGCAAAGCGGCTTCTGGCGTATTCAATGGGATGGCCGTCCATATCGACATTGATCGCCGTCGAGACGAGAACGATGGCGCCCGGCGACAGGCGCAGGTGCCGCAAATCCTCCGCATCCGCGTGGCGCGCGGCGATGATGGTCGATTTGCGCAGATAATCGTCAATCCCGGCCGCCTTGAGGGCGGCGGTGATGGAACCTGACACCCGGTAATCCTCGACCACATTGGGCACCCGCGCCGCGTCGAACCATGCGGTGGCGCAGGAAACGGGATTGCCGTCCGCCGTGTGCATGGAATCGATCCTGATCACCTGGCCGCCGGTCATGCCAAGGGCTGCGGCAACTTCTCCCTCAGCGTCCTCGATGCGGTGCCCCAGCAATATGCCTCTGGTCTCGCGCACCTGCGTCGACAGGATTTCGGAAAACCGCGTCCGCTCGCCGATGCGGTAGGTCAGTTTCCTGCTGTTGGCCACGAATGTGCCGCGGCCCTGTTCGGCGCGCAGCACGCCTTCCTTGGTCAGGGCGGCGATGGCGCTGCGGATGGTGTGGCGGTTGACCGCGAAGCGCTCGGCCAGGGTGACCTCCGGCGGCAGCTTGGCGCCGCTTGGCATTTTTCCCGCGGTGATGTCGCCGCGGATCTGGTCGGCAATCTGCCGCCAGATGGCAACGCCGCTGTTGCGGGTGATGAATCGCGCGGATTTCACGTTTTGTCATGCTCCTGTCATTGACGGCATTTATAGGTATGTTTATTGTCTAGTTGTATAGATAAATAGACAAATCTGAGCGAGATGTCAATGATCAAAGAAAATATACAGTCCACGCAAACCGGCAGCGCGCCGGATCTGCAGCGCAAGGCCGCCATGGCTCTTCTGGCGCAGGCGACGGCGCCTGAAATTACGGCCCTGTGGGCCGGATGGGGCGACAAGCCCGATGTCGAAACCCTGCGCGGCCCGGAGACCGGCCTCGTCATGCTGCGCGGCCGTATCGGCGGCGGCGGCGCGCCGTTCAACCTGGGCGAGGCGACCGTGACGCGCGCAACGGTGCGGCTCGGCAATGGTGCCGTCGGCCACGCCTATGCGCTTGGCCGCCACCGCGAGAAGGTGCGGCTTGCCGCGGTTTTCGATGCGCTGTGGCAGCAGCCGGAGTGCCGCGATGCGGTGGAGCGTGCGGTGCTTGCGCCGATTGCCGATCGTCTTGAACGCGACCGCACGTCGAAGCGCGCCGAGACCGCTGCGACCAAGGTCGATTTTTTCACAATGGTACGGGGTGACGACTGATGCATTCGGACACACAAATCTTCGAGGGCGGTTTCAGCGACAGCGTGCTCAATGCGCAGAGCGTTTTTCGCGCACTGATGGATGCGATGGCCAATCCCGGCAGGATTGTCGCGGTTGATGATCTCGCCGTGCCGCCTGCGCCGCTCACTCCCCTGGCTGCGTCGATTGCCGCAACTCTGTTCGATCACGACGCAACCGTGTGGTGTGATCGGGCGATCAGCGGTTCGGCGGCGTGCACCGGATGGCTGAAATTCCATACGGGTCTCGAACTGACCGGTGAGCCGGCGGATGCGGATTTTGCCCTGATCAGCGATGTGGCAACCATGCCGTCGCTTGAATCCTTCTGCCGCGGCACGTCGGAATATCCCGACCGTTCGACCACGCTGATCCTGCAGATCGATGGTTTCGACGGCGCGGACACGCTTGTTCTGGAAGGGCCGGGGATCAAGGGTTCCATGGCCTTCTCTCCCAGCCAGCTGCCGAAAATGTTCATCGATCAATGGATCGCCAACCGCGCGGCCTTCCCGCGCGGTGTCGACCTGATCTTCGCCGGCAAGGGGGCGCTTGCCGCGCTGCCCCGCACCACGCGCATCAAGAAGACGGAGGCCTGAACCATGTATGTTGCAGTCAAGGGCGGTGAAGCCGCCATTCGCAATGCGCACAAGCTTCTGGCCGACCGGCGCCGCGGCGACCGGGATGTTGCGCCCGTCCAGCTCGACCAGATTGTCGAGCAGCTGTCGCTCGCCGTCGACCGGGTCATGGCCGAGGGCTCGCTTTACGATCCGGAACTGGCGGCGCTCGCCATCAAGCAGGCGCGCGGCGATCTGATCGAGGCGATCTTCCTGGTGCGTGCCTACCGGACCACATTGCCCCGTTTCGGCTATACCAAGGCGCTGGAAACGGCGCAGATGCAGATCGAACGGCGCATTTCCGCCACGTTCAAGGATCTTCCCGGCGGGCAGCTTCTGGGCCCGACATTCGATTACACCCACCGCCTGCTCGATCCTGAGCTTGCCGTGGATGCACCGATTGAAACACCCGGCCAGCGTGATGAGCCGGAGGTTTTCACGCCGCGGGTTACCGATATTCTCGGCCATGACGGCATGATCGAGGAAGATGGCGAGCTGCCGGAAGGCGCAGTCGCCGGGGATTTGACCCGCGAACCGCTGACCTTCCCGCTGGAGCGCGATCTGCGCCTGCAGGCGCTGGCACGCGGCGATGAAGGTTTTCTGCTGGGGCTCGCCTATTCGACCCAGCGCGGTTATGCCCGCAGCCATCCCTTCGTCGGTGAAATCCGCATCGGCGAGGTCGAGGTTGAACTTGAAGTCGCGGAGCTGGATTTCCCGCTGACGCTCGGCACCATCCGGGTGACGGAATGCCAGATGGTCAACCAGTTCAAGGGATCGGCAAAGCAGCCGCCGCAGTTCACCCGCGGCTACGGCCTGGTGTTCGGCCAGAGCGAGCGCAAGGCGATGTCGATGTCGCTGTGCGACCGTGCCCTGCGGGCAAGGGAGCTGGGCGAAGACATCACCGCCACCGCGCAGGACGAGGAATTCGTCATTTCCCACAGTGACAACGTGCAGTCGACGGGCTTCGTCGAGCACCTGAAATTGCCGCACTATGTGGATTTCCAGGCCGAACTCGATCTCATCCGGCGCATGCGCGCTGAACATGAGCGCAACCGGCTCGCCGGCGTCGAAACCAAAGAGGCAGCAGAATGACCGATCTAGCGACCTATAATTTTGCCTATCTGGATGAACAGACCAAGCGGATGATCCGCCGCGCCATCCTGAAAGCCATTGCCATTCCGGGATATCAGGTGCCGTTCGCCTCGCGCGAAATGCCAATGCCCTATGGCTGGGGCACCGGCGGCGTGCAGGTGACCGCCGCCGTTCTTGGGCCGGACGATACGTTGAAGGTGATAGATCAGGGTGCCGATGACACGACCAATGCCGTGTCGATCCGGGCTTTCTTCCAGAAAGTCGCCAATGTCCGCGTGACCACGAAAACGGCTGAAGCAACGATCATCCAGACGCGCCACCGCATTCCCGAAGCGCAGCTGCAGGCGGGACAAATCCTCGTCTATCAGGTGCCGATCCCCGAGCCGCTGCGGTTCCTGGAGCCGCGCGAGACCGAAACCCGCAAGATGCATGCGCTCGAAGAATATGGCCTGATGCATGTCAAGCTCTATGAGGACATTGCCCGCCACGGCCATATCGCCACCACCTATGCCTATCCGGTAAAGGTCGAGGGCCGCTATGTGATGGACCCGTCGCCGACGCCGAAGTTCGACAATCCGAAGATGCATATGTCCCCGGCATTGCAGCTTTTCGGGGCAGGGCGCGAAAAGCGCATCTATGCGGTTCCGCCCCATACGGAAGTCGTCAGCCTCGATTTCGAGGATCATCCCTTTGAAATCCAGACATTTTCCCAGCCGTGTGCCCTGTGCGGGGCGAAGGGCAGCTATCTGGACGAGGTCATTCTCGATGACAAGGGCGGCAGCATGTTCGTCTGTTCGGATACGGATTTTTGTGAAGACCGGCAGGCCAAGGGGCACCGCGGTGCACTGGCGGCAGATACTGCGGAGGCAGCGGAATAATCATGAGCGATACACCCCTTTTGAAGGTCAGGGACCTTTCGAAATTCTACGGCAGCCGCATCGGCTGCCAGAATGTCTCGTTCGAGCTGTGGCCGGGCGAAGTGCTGGCGATTGTCGGCGAATCCGGATCGGGCAAGACCACCTTGCTCAACTGCCTGGCCACGCGTCTTGCCCCATCGGCCGGTTCGGTGGAGTACCGCATGCGCGACGGCCAGTTCCGCGATCTCTACCGCTTGAGCGAGGCGGAACGCCGCTTTCTCATGCGCACCGACTGGGGTTTCGTGCATCAGAATCCGGCCGATGGGTTGCGGATGACCGTTTCCGCCGGCGCCAATGTTGGCGAGCGGCTGATGGCCATCGGCGACCGGCATTATGGCAATATCCGTGCGACGGCGACGGATTGGCTGGGCCGGGTGGAAATCGCCTCCGACCGCATCGATGACCAGCCGCGCGCCTTTTCCGGCGGCATGCGCCAGCGCCTGCAGATTGCGCGCAACCTCGTCACCAATCCCCGGCTCGTGTTCATGGATGAGCCGACCGGCGGTCTCGACGTGTCGGTGCAGGCGCGTCTACTTGATCTGTTGCGCGGGCTGGTGAGCGATCTCGGGCTTGCGGCCATCGTCGTCACCCACGATCTCGCCGTCGCCCGGCTGCTCTCGCACCGGATGATGGTGATGAAGGACGGCCATATCGTTGAAACCGGTCTGACCGACCGGGTGCTTGACGATCCGCAGGCGCCTTACACCCAGCTTCTCGTTTCCTCCATTCTGCAGGTCTAGCATCATGCCAACACCTCTCGTTGTTTCCGATGTCGCCAAGAGCTTCACCATGCATCTGCGCGACGGTATCCGTCTGCCCGTGGTGGCGAATGTCTCGTTTTCCATCAAGGCGGGTGAATGCGCCGTTCTCGGCGGTCCGTCCGGAGCGGGCAAAAGCTCGATCCTCAAAATGGTCTATGGCAATTATGCCGTGGATCACGGCCAGATCATCGTGCCCTATGGCGACCGGCTGGTCGATCTTGCCACCGCCGATCCGCGTACGGTTCTCGGCGTGCGCCGCGACATGATCGGCTATGTCAGCCAGTTCCTGCGCACCGTGCCGCGCGTGTCGGCGCTCGATGTGGTCGCCGAACCGCTGGTGGCGCGCGGCATCGACCGCACCGAAGCCCGCGACAAGGCCGCGGCCCTGCTTGCCGGGCTCAATCTGCCAGAACGCCTCTGGTCGCTGCCGCCTGCCACCTTCTCCGGCGGTGAACAGCAGCGCGTCAACATTGCGCGCGGTTTCATCACCGATCACCCGATCCTGCTTCTGGACGAGCCCACCGCTTCGCTCGATGCCAAAAACCGCGAAGTGGTCGTTTCGATGATCCGCGGCAAGAAGGCGGCGGGGATCGCCATGCTCGGGATTTTCCACGACGAGGATGTGCGCGAGGCCGTGGCCGACCGCATCATCGATGTGACTGCATTTGCCGTGCAGAGCGAGGCGGCATGACCCGGCTTTCCCCAACACCGCTCATTCACGCGACTGCGCACGTCGAGGACAGCGAACTCGGCCGCTATACGGAGATTTCCGAGCGCTGCCGGATCAGCGAGACGAAACTCGACGACTATTCCTACATCATGCAGGACGGTGCCGTCTGGTGCGCCACGATCGGCAAGTTCGCCAATATAGCGGCGAGCGTGCGCATCAACGCGACCAACCATCCGACATGGCGGGCAACGCTGCATCACTTCACCTATCGTGCCGGTGACTACTGGGACGATGCGGGTCCGGAGGAGTCATTTTTTGAATGGCGCCGCACCAATCAGGTGCGTATCGGCCATGACGTCTGGATCGGCCATGGCGCAACGGTTTTGCCCGGTGTTACCGTCGGCAATGGCGCGGTGATCGGGGCAGGGGCGGTCGTTTCACGCGATGTTGATCCCTATACGATTGTCGGCGGTGTACCCGCCCGCAAGATCCGCGACCGTTTCGACAAAAACACGGCAGAACGCCTGCAAACACTGGCATGGTGGGACTGGGATCATGCACGCCTGCGTGGTGCTCTGGATGATTTTCGCGCCCTCGATATCGAGGCATTTCTCGAAAAACATTCAGGCTGATTTCTGCTGTCAACAATTGTCATGTAAGTGCAACAAAAGTGCCATCGCACCTTCACACTAGGGCTTTAGGACAGGGCAATACCAACAAGGATTGGCCTATGCTGAAGATTGAAAACGTGACACGTCGCTTTGGCAGCAATATTGCCATCGACAATGTCAATGTTGAAATCCCGCAGGGGCAGATGGTCGGAGTCATCGGTCGCTCGGGTGCCGGCAAGTCGACGCTGCTGCGCATGATCAACCGCCTGATCGACCCTTCGGAAGGGTCGATCATTTTCGACGGCAAGGATGTGGCCAAGCTCAACGGCTCGGCGCTGCGAAACTGGCAACGCGATTGCGCGATGATCTTTCAGCAGTTCAACCTTGTTCCCCGCCTCGATGTCCTGACCAATGTCCTCCTTGGACGCCTGAACCACCGGTCCACCATCAAAAGCCTTCTCGGCATATTCTCACGCGAAGAACGTGCCATGGCAATCGCCGCCCTTGAGCGGCTCGATATTGCCAAAACCGCCCTGCAGCGGGCCGGAACGCTCTCCGGCGGACAGCAGCAGCGGGTCGCCATCGCCCGGGCGCTGATGCAGAACCCCAAAGTCATTCTCGCCGACGAACCCATCGCCTCGCTTGATCCGCGCAATGCGCAGGTGGTGATGGAATCCTTGCGTGATATCAATGAGAAAGAGGGTCTTACCGTCATCACCAACCTGCATACGCTCGATACGGCGCGGCATTTCTGCGAGCGCATCATCGGCATGCAGGGCGGCAAGGTGGTTTTTGACGGGACACCCGACGATCTGACCGAGGCTGCCGCCCGCCGCATCTATGGTGCTGATGGCCTGAAGGATGCTTTCTCGGAAGCTATCACATCGACAAGCATTGCGCGCCATGCGCCGACACCCATCCCCGAATTAGAGGCCATTTTGGCCGCGCGTTGAGCATTTTCCGGCCATCAGGCCGGAAAATGCAGAGCAAATGGATCGGCTTGCCCACGTAACGGGCCCAAGTCCACATAAAAAACTCTGGAAGCTTTGACAGGAGAGATAGTCATGTTGCTTAAGAAAGCCCTTATGGGTGCGATTGCAATCAGCGCCATGTTTGCAGGCTCGATGGCTCGTGCCGAAAACCTTGAAACCTTTCGCGTCGGTATCATCGGCGGCGAAAACGAAGCAGACCGTCTGCGCAACTACCAGTGCATCGTCGACAAGCTGCCAAAGGTTCTCGGCGTCAAGGACGTCAAACTGTTCCCGGCGACGGATTATGATGGCGTCATCCAGGGCCTGCTCGGCGGCACCCTCGACTATGCGGAACTGGGCGCTTCTGGCTTTGCCAAAATCTATCTGACCAATCCGAAGGCTGTCGAGCCGATCCTGACCACCGTCCAGACCGATGGCGCGACCGGTTACTACTCGATCATGGTTGCCCGCAAGGACAGCGGCATCAAGACGCTGGCCGACATGAAGGGCAAGAAGCTCGGCTTTGCCGATCCGGATTCCACGTCCGGCTACCTCATTCCGGTGACTTCGCTGCCGAAAGACATCAAGACCTCGGTCAAGGAGTATTTTTCCGAAACCGGTTTTGGCGGCGGCCATGAAAACCTCGTTCTCGCCGTCAAGGACGGCAAGTTCGATGCCGGCACGACATTCGGCTCCGGCGTCGGTTCCTTCGATGAAGGCTACACGTCAGGCAATCTGCGCAAGATGGTCGACAAGGGCCTGATCGACATGAAGGATTTCGTTGAACTCTGGAAGTCGCCGCTGATCCCGAACGGCCCGATCGTTATCCGCACCTCGCTGGATGCCGACCTGAAGAACAAGTTCAAGGCCTTCATGCTCGACCTGCCGAAGAGCGATCCTGCCTGCTTCGCAGCCACCATGGGCGGCGATTTCAAGAGCTATACTGAGGTCAACACCCAGTTCTATCAGCCCATCATCGACGCCCGCAAAGCGCAGATCGGCGGATAAGCCTGTCACGCATCATCACGGCCAGTTCTGCGGATCTGGCCGTGATTTTGTTTGCGGGCACCTTGAAGGACGTGTGCAATGAGCAGAACCGCTTCCCCTGAGTTGTCGTCCGACGGCATCCAGATCGAACGGCACTGGCAGGAGCTTGCCGGCCGCCGCCGTGCCTATAGCTGGATCATCGCCATAGGGCTGCTGGTGACGATTGCCGGGTCGCTGTGGTTTGCCAATGAATCCAATGCAGGCAAGTTTTTCGACCGTTTGCCGCATCTCTTCGATTTTGCCGGGGATCTGATCCCGCGCGACGGATGGGAAGTCTGGCGCGCCATGTTCGACCTGCCGTCGCCCTATTTCGACGGAAGCCTGAAGTACGACTACCCGGAAGGGCGGGTCTATCTCTTCGGCAGCTTCTATATGCCCGAATATTTCTACAAGATGCTGGAAACGCTCAATATTGCGATTTTGGCGACACTCGCCGGTTTCATCTTCGGCTTCATGATCTGCTTTCTGGCGGCCAAGAATCTCGTGAAGAACCGCTTCATCCGGTTTGCCGCGCGCCGTTATATGGAAATCCTGCGCGCCTTTCCGGAAATCGTCATTGCCGGCTTCTTCGCCGCCATCCTGTCGCTCGGGCCAATTCCAGCCATGTTCGCCGTCGGCATCCACACGATCGGTGCGCTCGGCAAACTGTTCTTCGAAGTCGTCGAGAATGCCGACATGAAGGCGGATGAGGGATTGCGCGCTGTCGGCGCCAACTGGTTCGAGCGCGTCGGCTTCGGCATCGTGCCGCAGGTCATGCCGAATTTCATGTCCTATGCGCTGCTGCGGCTTGAGATCAATGTGCGCGCCTCGACCATCATCGGCGCCGTTGGCGGCGGTGGTATCGGCGAGGAGCTGCGCCTGTCCATCGGGCGCGGTCACCAGGCCAAGACGCTGGCGATCATCCTGCTCCTGTTCGTCACCATCATTGCCGTGGATCAGTTTTCCGCATGGCTGCGCCGCCGCCTCGTTGGCGAGCAGGCCTTCACTGCCGGTGGTTAGGATATTATCATGAGCGCTATCACAGCCGACACCATTGCCGATTTCGAAACCCGGTATCCCGCCGTTTTCAACCCGCCGTTCTGGCGCCGTTTCATGCCTGTGCTGATTGCGGCGGGCATCGTGGCCTATGTGTTTTATTGCTGGTGGTTCTTTTCCATCGGCACCGTGCTTGCCAGCGGCCAGTGGCAACGTGCCGAACTCTATGCCCGCGACTGGGTGTCCTATGCCATCAAGACCACGGTTCGGCCGGGGCCGACGGGCGCGACCGTCAGCTATCCCCGGTTCTCCGAGCTGGGCGACAATCCGAACCCGAGCTGGGTGGTGAAGGACGGCAACAATGTCGCCATCCTCTTCGGTTCGGACAAGAAGCTCGACATCAACGATCAGCGCGTCATCGCCACGCGGGGCGGCGAGACCCTGACGGTGCTGCTGGCGGCAGACGGCGCCAAGCCGCAGGGGCCGCTGCCGGGCTGGGCAACCCTCAAGGAAGACCAGGTGACGGTGAGTTTCGGCTTTGCCGGGCAGGCCGACATCATTCCGCAGCGGGTCGTGGTGAGCCGCCGGTTCCTCGGCTGGGCGAATTTCGTCTTCGATACGAGTTCGCCGTTCTGGGGGAAATCCTTCGGCGAGGTGGCCTCGCTGATCGTCAGCGGCGAGCGCATCAAGCCCGAAATGTCGAATGCATCGCTTGCCTTCGATAATATCTGGTTCAACTCCTCATGGCAGCACGGCGATGTCTGGACAAAACTGTTGCAGACCATCGTCATGGCCTTCATGGGCACGCTGATGGCATCGCTGCTGTCGTTTCCGCTGGCCTTCATAGCCGCGCGCAACATCACGCCGAATGTCTTCGCCAACCAGATCACCAAGCGCTTCTTCGACTTCCTGCGTTCGGTTGATATGCTGATCTGGGCGCTGTTCTTCACCCGCGCTTTCGGTCCCGGACCGCTCGCCGGTATCTCGGCGATCTTCTTCACCGACACCGGCACGCTCGGCAAGGTCTATTCGGAAACACTTGAAAACATCGATGACAAGCAGCGCGAGGGCGTCAAATCCGTCGGCGCGTCGCCGGCCAATGTGCAGCGCTACGGTGTCCTGCCGCAGGTATTGCCGGTTTTTGCCAGCCAGGCGCTGTATTTCTGGGAATCCAACACCCGCTCGGCCACCATCATCGGTGCCATGGGGGCGGGCGGCATCGGCCTGAAATTGTGGGAAGCGATGCGCACCAACACCAACTGGCACAATGTTGCCTATATGGTTGTCCTGATCCTCGTCGTGATATTCATCTTTGACGGCATATCGAATGCGCTGCGCTCGCGTTTGACCGGAAAGAACCAACATTAGAGCAAGTTTTATTCACCCGGCAGAATGGCTCCGAATAAATAAAACTTGCTCTCAATCTCGACGTTCAAAGGCTTGTCATATTTGAAGCGTAACGCGAGACTGTTCCAGAGGAATCATCCATGCGCTATGCAATCTATTTCACGCCGCCATCGGCCGACCCGCTATTGAAGGTGGCTGCAAACTGGCTTGGCCGCAACGCCTTTACCGGCCAGCCGGTACGGCCGCCGCAGATCCGCGATCTGGCGCATGAGGATTTTGCCCAGCTCACGGAGTCGGCGCGCCGCTACGGTTTTCACGCAACGCTGAAGGCGCCGTTCCATCTGGCTGAGAGGATCGAAGAGCGCGAGCTTCTTTCGGCGCTCATGCATTTTGCCTCCTCGATCGAGCCGGTGGAAATCCCCAAGTTGACCATCGCCAATCTTGACGGTTTTTTTGCCCTCGTGCCCGAAGAACCGCTGGAGAAGCTGAACCAGCTGGCCAATGACGTGACGGTGGCTTTCGACCGGTTTCGTGCGCCGCCGAGCGAAGCCGAAATCAAGCGCCGCAACCCGGAAAACCTGTCGCCGGCCCAGCGCCGCAATCTGGAGCAATGGGGCTATCCCTATGTTTTCGAGGACTTTCGCTTCCACATGACCCTGACTGGTCCGGTTCCCGAGCGTGACCGGCCCAAAATCGAACGTATTCTGAGTGAATTCTTGGAGCCAGTCCTCGAAGAGCCAGTCGAAATCAACAATCTCGCTTTGTTTACGGAAGCCGAGCCGGGCTTCCCCTTTGAAATTCACTCGCTGCATCCGCTGGCCGGAACCAACAGAAGAAAGACTGCCTGATCATGTCCGCCGAATTGATCCTGAACAACGCGCAAATCGTGCTCGAAAATGACGTCATCAAGGGGTCCGTGCTGATCCGTGACGGCAAGATTGCCGATATCTCGACGGGGACCGCAGCGGGCGGTGAAGATTTTGACGGTGACTATCTCATTCCGGGACTTGTCGAGCTGCACACGGACCATCTGGAAGGCCATTATGCGCCGCGTCCGCGCGTGCGCTGGAACCCGATTGCCGCGGTTCTCGCCCATGACGCCCAGATCGCCACGTCGGGCATCACCACGGTGCTCGATGCGCTGCGCATCGGTCTCGACCGCGATGCTGATATGTCCGCCGAAGAAATCCGCAAGCTGGCCGACGCGATCGAAGACAGCGTGCAGCAGGATCGCCTGCGCGCCGATCACTATTTCCACCTGCGCTGCGAAGTGTCGGTGGCCGATTGTCTCGATGGCTTCAAATTCTTCGACAATGACAGCCGGGTGCGGCTGGCCTCGCTGATGGATCATGCGCCGGGCCAGCGCCAGTTCGTCGACCTGGAAACCTATGCCTATTACTACCAGCGCAAGCTGAAGCTGTCCGATCTCGAGTTCAACGTGTTCTGCGAACAGCGCATGGAGGAATCGGCGCGCCATTCCGCACCTCACCGGAAAGCCATTTCCGAATTGTGCCGCGAGCGCGGCATCGTGCTCGCCAGCCATGACGACGCGACGACAGCCCATGTGGACGAGGCTGTAGAGCAGGGCATCCACGTGGCGGAATTCCCGACGACGCTGGAAGCGGCGGCTGCCTCCAAGCAGGCGGGCCTTGCCGTGCTGATGGGCGCGCCGAATGTCGTGCGCGGCGGTTCGCATTCCGGCAATGTCTCGGCGCGCGAGCTGGTCGAACATGGCCACCTCGACATCCTGTCTTCCGACTACATTCCGTTCAGCCTGATCCAGTCGACATTCTTCCTGAGCGACGTGGTCGAGGGGATTACCCTGCCGGATGCGGTGCGGCTGGTGACCAAGAACCCGGCCGAGGCGGTTGGTTTTGACGACCGTGGCGTCATCGAAATCGGCAAGCGCGCCGATCTGGTGCGGGTCCGCGTTGACGAGCACATTCCGGTCGTCCGCACGGTGTGGCGCGAAGGCCGCCGGGTGGTCTGATGGCAGCGGCAACGATCGAGCGCGCACTCAACCCGGCATCGGCGCCGTTGCGCAACGGCGTGTTTGTCGCCGTTGTCGGCCCGAGCGGCGCAGGCAAGGACACGATCATGGATTTTGCCCGCGACGCGCTGCGCGGTCAGCCGGATTTTCATTTCGTGCGCCGCGTGGTGACACGGCCGTCAACGGTCGATGCGGAAGACCATGACAGCCTGGGTGAGGAAGAGTTTCTGGCTGCGCAGCGGGCAGGGGCGTTCTGCCATTGCTGGGAAGCGCATGGTTTGCGCTATGGCTTGCCCGTCTCGGTGGATCAGAAGGTGGAACAGGGCGCAGTGGCCATTGCCAATGTGTCGCGCGGCGTGCTGCCCGCCTTGCGCCAGTCCTATGCCAACTTCATCGTCGTGCACATTACCGCGTCGCCCGAGGTTCTGGCGCAGCGTCTGGCCGCGCGCGGCCGCGAGGATGCCGAGGAAATCAAGCGCCGGCTGATGCGGGCAGCACCCAATCCGTGCGATCCCTCCGATGCGGTCATGATCGACAATTCGGGCGAGGTTGCCGTTGCGGGCAGCGCCTTCGTCGCTGTGCTGAGGAAATCATCGGCATTTGCCGCCGTTTCCGAGCAGATCTGAACAAGACTCACCGAGAAAAGCAAAAACCGGGGGCAAGCCCCCGGTTTTTCTATTCTTCAGCCGCCTTAGAAATTGCGCTGGAAGCGGATCGTGCCGCCGAAAGCATCATCCTTGCCGCCATTGGCCAGCGAGGTGTCCTTCCGGTCGCCGTCAAACTTGGTGTAGTTCACTTCCGGCGTGATCGTGAAGCCGGGGACGAGTTCGTAGGCAACGTTCAAAGCCGCAGCGACGGTGCCTTCCGATTCGTAGCCCACGAGGCCATTGACGGTTGCCTTGTCGGAAACCTTGGCGGCCAGTCCGCCCCAGGCAGCCCAGTCACCATGCCATGGCGCAAGGAAGTTGCGGTTGACGCGTGTGGTGTCGTAGCCGGACTGATAGCCGCCCATGACGAAAGCCGAGAACGTGTCGGTGAACTTGAGGTCAAAGCGCAGCTTGCCGGCGAATTCTTCCACATTGGAGTCATAACCGCCGATGGCACTGACGCCGCCCCAGCCCTGCTCGAACTTCACACCGCCCATCAGGTGCGGCAGGTAGCTGTCGATGACATAGCCGGAATAGCCGTCATTGGTCGAACCCTGTTCGGCGGCGACGATCAGCGACAAGCCATTGCCCGCAGCATAGGTATAGCTGACCTGATTGCTTGCCCAGCTGTTGTAGTTGATCACATCGTCATTGATGATGTTGCCGGCATAATTGGTCCACGAGCCGAAGATTTCATCGGCAACACCGATGCGGAAGCCGCCAAGCTCGATGAAGGCCTGCGGAATGGTGCCGCCGCTGTTCACGCCATTGGTGTATTCGAAACGGGTCTGGATGTAGGAGCGCAATGTGCCGAGTTCGGTTTCCGAACGGGCATCGAAGCGGATTTCGGTGCGCAGATGCTTGTTCCAGGTGCCGAACTCGCCACCGCTGTAGACGTTGTCGCCTGCGCCAACGTCGTAACGCAGATAACCGCCAATCTTCAGGCAGGTTTCAGTGCCGGGGATGTAGAAGAAGCCCTTGCCATAAGCATCGCAGACGCGAACATACTCAACTGGTTCCGGCTCTGCCACGACGATAGCATCCGCTGCGCGGGCGCCAGTAACGGCAATCAATGCTGCTGCTGAGCCAAGAAGAAAACCTTTGATGTTCATCGAGAACCTCCATCCAAATCGATAAATCTGTTTTAGGCCGTTTTTTACGGCGGTGTAAAACTGAAAAAATGCCGAACCGGCGGTTCGATAGACCTTGTTGCGGTTTTATCACGCTACTAAGATTGCGATGCCGGTTGCTGGCGCTGCTGTGCGAAAGCCGTGCTCCGGTGGACAAAACGGCTGCCGGGCATTATGAGAGGCGGCGCAAACCGTGGCGGCGGCGGCGAAAATCCCGCCCCTTTGACCGCCACGCCGCGCAATCGTGAATTGCGCTGGCAGACCAGACAACCAATCGAGAGCATGCGGACGTGGCAATGATGGCTGAACAGAACAATGGCTACACGCACAACCGCTTTGCGGTTGCGCCGATGATCGATTGGACTGATCGCCATTGCCGGACGCTGCACCGCCAGTTCACGCGTCATGCCTTGCTCTACACCGAAATGATCGTCGCGGATGCGGCCATCCACGGCAACCGTGACCGCCTGCTGGGCTTTTCCAGCGCTGAGCATCCCGTTGCCCTGCAGCTCGGCGGCTCCGATCCGGCCAAGCTCGCCGAGGCGGCGCGGGTGGGGGAAGCCTTTGGCTACCGCGAGATCAACCTGAATGTCGGCTGTCCATCGGACCGCGTGCAGTCCGGCACCTTCGGTGCCTGCCTGATGAAGACGCCCGGTCTGGTGGCCGACTGCGTCGCGGCGATGAAGCGGTCGGTATCCATTCCCGTGACGGTCAAATGCCGCATCGGTGTCGATGATCAGGATATCGAACCGGCGCTCGACGATCTGGCTGGCGGCGTGTTCGCGGCCGGTGCGGACGCCCTGTGGGTGCATGCACGCAAGGCTTGGCTCAAGGGGCTTTCACCGAAGGAGAACCGGGATACTCCGCCGCTGGATTATGACCGCGTCTACCGGCTCAAGCGGCAAAACCCGAGTCAATTCATCGGGATCAATGGCGGCATTCAGACGCTCGATGAAGCGCTTCATCATTTGAATCATGTGGATGGGGTCATGCTCGGCCGCGCCGCCTACAACAATCCCATGCTGCTCGCCGACGTCGACAGGGCGATTTATGGCGATACCCGTCCGGCGGCACCCGTCGATGCGATCATCGACCATATGTGCGCCTATGCGGACGCGCATGTGCGGCAGGGCGGACGCGTCTCGCATATAGCCCGCCACATGGTCGGCATGTTTCACGGCGCGGCCGGTGCGCGGCGCTGGCGCCAGATTCTGTCGACGGAAGCCAACAGGCCGGATGCGGACAGCGGCGTCATCCGCCGTGCCTATGCGGCCGTGCAGGCCGGATCGGCTGATCAGGCCGCCTGATTGCGTTCTATTCCGACAGGATCAGGCGATCGCCGCGCACGGAAAAACCGCTGAGGGTGTTGAGGAAATTCATGCCGAGCAGGCTGCCGTCCATGCGGCCCTCCTGCGCGACCATGGCACGGATGTTGCGCCGCACGATGGCGCCAATGCGGATTTCGTCCAGCATGACGATGGCAGCGGTGGCAGAACCGTTCGCCGTCATGATCGGCGTCCTGTAGGCCAGCTTGTCCGGATTAAGGCCCGCCCGCCGCGCATCGTCATAGGAGAGCACGATGGACGACGCGCCGGTATCAACCATGAAGCTGACAGACGCGCTGTTGACCGAGCCCTTGACCTCGAAATGGCCGTTTTCCGCCTTGGCCAGCGTCACTGTCACGCCGCCATCGCCGTCCCTTGCGGAAACCGGGCTGCCGGGAACGAGCCCCGCCGTGACGCGGTGGCCGATGTCCTGCAGTTCATAGCGATACTGGTAACCGGCAACCAGGGCCATCAGGATAACCAGCCACATGGCCATATTGCGCAGGAAATGGCTGAGCGGAATGCCGGACCCGAGCAGGCCCGCGGCAATCACGATGCCCCAGATGCTCATATAGGCAAGGCGGGCGAACTGGTCATTGGCCAGCCCCAGCGTCGTGCCGCTGCCAGTGTTGGCGATGAGAAGCAGGGTCGTTCCGGCGATGAGGGCGATGATGATCCAGAACAGGCGGGGCATCAGATGCCACCCTCCTTTTCGCGGGCCATGCGGGTGCGCCGGGTTTCGCGGCGCGGGCGGCGTTCGATGCTGTCGAGACGGGCGGCAAGGCCGGCCATGACAGTCCGGCGGTCATCCGGCGTCATCGTCAGCCATGCGCCTATCTCCTCGCGCGTGCGCCCGCAGCCGAAACAATAGCCGGTCTTCATGTCGATGGCGCAGACGAGGATGCAGGGTGACTCGATGGTGCTCATATCCCAGATTTGGTACAGTTAGACCGCAATCACAAGCCCGAGCAAAAGCGAAATCGTTGCCAGTTGCTGCATGGCGCCCAATGTATCGCCGGTCTGCCCGCCGATCTTGTCGCGGCAGAGGGCTGCAAAACCATAAAACACCAATCCGGCCAGGCAGGCGGGAACAATCACGGCAAAAGCTCCGCCGGCTGCGCCATAGCCGATCACGAGAATGACCCCGCCGATGATCAGGCTGAAATTGGCGGCGTCTTCGGTCGGCGTGCCCGCGCTATCGGCAACGCCGCCGGAGCGGGCGGAGGGGAGCATCTGCCAGAATTTGACCAGGATGGCCCGGCTGGCTGCCTCCGTTGCCACCAGAACGGCGATGGAGGCAAGGGGGCTGAGATCGCTGAGAATATCCATATAGAAGGCAACGCGCAGAAGCACGGAGAGGATCAGCGCGAGCGTGCCATAGGAGCCGATGGCCGAATCCTTCATGATCTCCAGCCGCCGTGCGCTGGTTTTCCCGCCATAGAAGCCGTCGGCAACGTCGGCAAGGCCGTCCTCGTGCAGCGCGCCGGTGACCATGATCGAGACGGTGACCAGCAGCAGCGCGGTGACGAATTCCGGCAGGTCGAGGGTGTGTCCGACAAGGATGACCACCGCGGCGGGCAGGGCAATCAGCACCCCGGCCAGCGGAAAGCCGCGCACGGTGTCGTGCAGTGACCCCTGATAATTCTCGAACCATTGCGGCGAGACGGGCCAGCGCGACAGAAAGGCCAGCGCCCGCATTGTTTCCTTCACCAGTTCCATGACCTGTTCCCGTTCAGCAAAGCCAGCGGCCGGGGGCGCGACATTCAATGCCGCCCGATGGCCTTTGCGTTTTGTCTGCCAAAGCTTATAGGACGTGCATCGATAATTTGCCATGAAGACTTGGTTGCAAGGAATATCATGACCACTGGCCTGCCATTTGACGATTTTCGCACCCTCATCGAAACCCTGCCCGGACCGGACGAGGCGGCTGTCGCTGCCGTGCGCAAGCGCGATTCGACGCTGACCAAGCCGCCGGGCGCGCTGGGCCGCATGGAAGAGATCGTCGAGTGGCTGGCCGCATGGACCGGCCGTTCGCGTCCACAGGTGACGCGGCCGCTGGTGGCGGTTTTTGCCGGCAATCATGGCGTGACCGCCAAGGGCGTTTCGCCCTATCCGTCGTCGGTGACGGCGCAGATGGTGGAAAATTTCGCGGCGGGCGGTGCCGCAATCAACCAGATCTGCATTGCCAATGATCTCGGCCTGAAAATTTTTGATCTGGCGCTGGAGTATCCCACCGCCGACATCACCGAAGAAGCGGCCATGGACGAAAAGACCTGTGCCGCCACCATGGCCTTCGGCATGGAATCCATCGCGGGTGGTACGGACCTTCTGTGCATCGGCGAGATGGGCATTGGCAACACCACCATTGCAGCGGCGATTTTCCATGCGCTCTATGGTGGAACGGCGGAGGAATGGGTCGGACCCGGCACGGGCGCGACCACGGACGGCATGAAGCGCAAGGCCGAAGCGGTGCGCACGGCGGTGGCGCTGCATGGCGCGCACCTGAAGGACCCGCTGGAAGTGCTGCGCCGTCTGGGCGGGCGCGAAATCGCGGCGATGGCCGGTGCCATCCTGGCGACGCGTGCGGAACGAATCCCCGTCATCATCGATGGCTATGTCGCCACCTCGGCCGCTGCGATCCTGCATGCGGCCAACCCGGAAGCAATCGATCACTGCCTGTTCGGGCATGTCTCGGCGGAACCCGGCCATCGCAAGGTTCTGGAAAAGCTGGGCAAGAAGCCGCTGCTCGACCTTGGCATGCGGCTGGGCGAGGGGACGGGCGCGGCGCTGGCGGCGGGGATCGTCAAGGCGGCGGCGCTCTGCCACAGCGGCATGGCGACATTCGACCAGGCGGGTGTCAGCAACCGGGATTGACAGCCGATATTCGGCTCCCGCCTCAGAACCTTATCGTCAAATCGGCCTTGACGGCATTGTCGCTGGCGCGGGCGGAAAACGCGCCGGTATAGGTGAGGCCGATGGTGGTGGCTTTGCCGACATCGAAGGCAAGTCCGGCTTCGATGAGCGCGGTGTCGGCGGCAATCGGCTGGCCGCTGACGGCAAAGCTTTCGCCGCCGCTGGCAAAGGCAAACTGCGCCTCTGGTGCCACATCGCCATAGGCATGGCGCCAGCCCGCCATGCCGCGCGCCGTGACGGTGGTGGCATTGCCAAGCGTGAAGGCGCGCGAGGCGCGCAGCCCCAGCGTCGTCGTGGTCAGTTCTGTCGTTGCCGCTGGCGCCGACAGGGCAGCGATACCGCCGGTCTCGCTAAAACCATCGGTCTTCAGACGGGTATAGGCGGCCGCGGCAAAGGGTTCGAAGGCGGCATAGGCCGTATCGATGCGATAGGCGGCCTCGCCGAAAATGTGCACCGTGTTGGCGGCATAACCGGCACTTTCCGTCTCATCAAGCGTACCGAAGGTCACCGAACGGTGTGTGGCGATGGCGTGATGCGCCAGCACTGTGCCGAGGCTCAAGCTCAGCGCATCGATGGCCGTGCCGCCATAGACTCCAAGCTGATAGCTGTCGGCGGAGGTGGACGACCCCGCGCCGTGCAGCGATGTCGACCCGTAACCGGCGAGCACGCCCAGCCGCCATGTTCCGGCGATCAGAGAATCCACACCGGTGACGAACCCGCCGGTGTTCCGGTCATAGGCTGCGGCATTGCCATCGCTGGCGCCATGGCTCCATCCGCCATAGGCCTGTCCCCACAGCGCCGTGGTTGGCACGGCGCGTATCCGGCCGGACGCTGCCGCGCTGACCAGCCCGGCATCCTGCAACAGTGCGCCGCGCAGGCTGGCATGGGCTTCACCCGACAGGGCGTCATAGTTGAGCACGTCGCCCTTCTTCGACAACAGCACGGTGTCAAGCAGGCGGTTGCCGAGGCCAAGCTGCAGGACAGCATGGCCGGTGCTTTTCTGGTTCGGCGTGACCGCATCGACAAGAACGATGTTTTTGATCTGCTCCTCGCGCGGTTGTGTCTTTGCCTCGGCAGGGGCGATTTCGGCCTCCTGCAGATCTACTTTCAAGCCGTCAGCTTCCACCGGTTCGGGTGTTAATGCGACTGCCGGTTTTTCTGCCGTTTCGGGACGGGCGGGGGCTGTCAGCTCAAATGTCACGCTGACGGTCTTGTCGGTATAGGCAAGCGACGGCGTGATGTAATTATAATGCGGAAAGACAGCGTCGAACCGCCCGGTCACACCTTTTTCGGCCGTCAGGATGATAAAGTGTTTGTCGAAGAGGTTCTCGCTCTGCTCCTGGCTCAGCAATGTCCCGGCGCCTTCCATGCGAACTTCGACCACCCCGCCCAGCAGAGTTGCACTGCCGGTTACGGCCAGCTGGTCCGAGTGGCTCAGGTCTGGCGACAGCTCGACATTGAAGGTGCTGCGCTGGTCAAAATGGACATTGCCGTCCGCATGCAATGTCCCGGCCGAATTGCCCGGCGAAACCGTGCCGCCCGCAAGCACCCGCAGATTGCGGATATGACCGGTGCCGCTGAGCGTGCTGTTCCCGCCGAGTGTGATGTCGCCCGCGGTGCCGTTGACAACCGCATGGCTCGCATTGGTATCTGAGGCGCCGCCGGTCAGCGTGACATCGCCCGCCCCGCCGCTGGTCTCGACATTCAACCTGCCACCCGGATTGACCGTGATGGAGCCCGCCATTCCCTTGGCCTTGATCTTCAATACGCCCTTATCATCGACACTGCTCTTTCCGATCCGGCCGGTGATATACGCGCCGCCCGCGCCGTGCACGGTGATGTCATCGACGACGCCCCCGGCCAGAACCCGCAACAAGCCGCCCGAACCGATCGTAACCGTGTTGATTTTACCCTTGCTTTCAAGCAGGCCGCCTTGGTGCACGATGACGTTGTCGGCTATGCCTCCGGTCAGGACGGCGAGCTTGCCGCCCATATAGATCGTGCTCGTGCCGATTTTGCCCCAGACAGACACATCGCCGCTATTCACCGTAACGTCGCCTGCTTGTCCTCCGGCCTCGACGTCCAGCTTGCCGCCAATGTTGATGGTGACGCTTTCTGCCGCTCCCTTGGCTCTGATCACTGCATAACCATCCCCATTGTTGATTTCGCCGACAGCGCCGGTGTAACGGCCGTTCAGGATGACGTCGCTGACTTTGCCTTCAGCTTCAATCTCCAGCTGGCCGCCGGCATTGACCGTGACGGTCTCTGCTGTGTCAATGGCATTGATCCGCAGCACATCGTTCATGCCGACAATTCTGCTGTCAGCCCGCGCGATCGCCCCTGACCCGGCCAGCAGCAAGGCGGCGCATCCACTGTGCAGGAGATGGTTGCGAAATCTAAAGCTGCGCGTCAAACGTGCGAATACGGTCGCAACTGCGGCGTGAAAAGACATGAAATATAACTTCCAATAAACATTGTTCCCAATACAGGTGTCAGTCGAAACGAAAAATACAGTCGGAAAACAGTCGTAATATGCAATCTAGAGTTACAAATTCACAATAGTACGCGAAGTTCAAGCGCAACCTGGAAAAACCTGCGCCGTTTTTGCTGTCCGTGGCGGAAAATCCATAGAATTACATGCTTAAGGTTGTGCTTGGTATTCGCATTCTATTCCCGATAGTAGAAATTACGGATCACGGCGGGCAGATTAACCGGGCGCGATCAAGAATGCACAATCAGCAAACAAAGGGCAATGAAGATTGACCCTTGGGTTTGCCATAGTGCGGCGTCCTCAAGCGGTCCATGTCAGGATACCTGCTTTGCCGCCAGCCGCTCCAGCAAATTCCGCAACGTGTCCAGTTCCACTTCCGTAAAGCCGGAGCGCAGCCGCGCATCATAGGCCATGGCCACACCCCGCAGGCGATGAAACATGGCGCGCCCGGTATCGGTCAGCTCGATCCGGTGGATACGCCGGTTGTCCGGCGCGCGCTGGCGCAGCAAAAGACCTGCATTCTCCATGCCATTCAAATGATGCGTCAGCGTCGGTCCCTGGATGCCGACCTCATCGGCCAGTTCCGATTGCATCCGGTGCCCGCCACGCATCAGCGCCAGCAGGACGAGCCAGACCGGTATCGACCCGCCCTCTGCAGCCAGAGCGTCATCGAAGGCGCGGGAGGCGGTTTTGGCGGCGCGCGCCAGCAGCAATCCGATGGGTGTGTGTGCGGGTTCCATCATATTCCTTTGACATCGAATGATTAGATATCTATATACTATCCGGACGCGTCCATCAAGGTACCCAAGCGCGTCAATCACCAACAGGGAGGTTCATCATGCCAGTCTTTCTGATGATTTTGCTTGCCATTCACGTCTTGTCATCAATCTTTTGGGCGGGGTCGACATTTACGCTTGCGCGCACCGGCGGTGCGGGGAGCCAGCAGTTCTTCCGGCCGCAAATGGGCGCGGCAACCGTGGCCTTTCTGAGCGGCGCCACGCTGCTGGTGCTTTACCACGGCAGCTGGCTGTCGGGCTCGGAGACGGTTCTCGGGATCGGCATATTCACCGCCATTGCCGCTGCGGGTGTGCAGGGTGCATTGCGCAGAAGGCCGGAGATATCCCACCGCATCGCAGCCGGTCTGCTGGCGGTCACCGCCGTCTGCATGGTGATCGCGCGGTTTGCCGCCTGAGTGAACGGCACGATGCCACCGGCACGCGAGGCGCGTGCCGGTGGTATAATGGCGGCTAGAATTCCTTGCCGATTTTTGCGTCGACCGAATGATTGCTGGCGCCGCGGATGACGAAGAAGAACAGGATTGCCGTCCACAGGATGGACTTTTCCGACCCTGCCCAGCCCTGTCCCTGCACGATCCAGTGGAAATAGACCGTCACGGCCAGCACGATTGTGGTGGCGAAGGCTGCCGGGCGTGTCAGCAAACCGAGCACCAGCAGGATGCCGCCGAAAAACTCCGTCGCCGCCAGCAAGGGCGACCAGAACACGCCGGGATAAAAGCCCAGCCCCTCGACCATGTCGACGGCGCCGAACGGGCTGGTGATCTTGCCTGAACCGTGCACGACAAGCGCGCCGCCTGTGATGACGCGCAGAAGGGTTTCCGAGACTTGTGCGAGGCCGGTGTAGATCCCGCCAAGGGCCGGAATGATCAGAGGACGGTTGTTTCCATTTGCGTTCATAAAGCTTCCCCATGTGAACCTGTTGCAATGGGCCAGCAATGGCGGGGTGCCGTATAACGCGCAAATGACAATAAATTGAACCTGAGTGTTTTAGGCGACTTTTTTGGCGGCGGCGGATTTCGGTGCGGAATCCATGTTTTGCAGGACCCGCGCGCGCGGGAAAACCGCAAGCGCTTCCGTGCCTTCGCGCAATTTGGAGAAGAGGTGGAACTCGCCGTCATGCATGTGCACAAGCGCCTGCACGATGGGCAGGCCAAGGCCCGTGCCCTGTTCGGCGTTCTTGATGGCGATGGAGCCCTGTCCGAAGGCGGACAGGACCACCGGGATTTCCTCCGGCGGGATGCCAGGGCCGTTGTCGCGCACCGAGACATACTGCCCGCCACCCGCCGTCCAGCCGACCTTGATGTCGATGCGACCGTTCTGCGGAGTGAATTTCACTGCATTGGCCAGAAGGTTGAGGATGATCTGCCGCAGCGAACGCTCATCGGCTTGCATCGGCCACATGCCGGTTTCGAATTGCGGCAGCAGCCGTATGCCCTTGTTGCGGGCTTTCAGATCCATCATGTGGATGCATTCTTCGGCGATGTCGGTCAGGAGCAGCGGCTCCTCATTGATGGAGTAGCGGCCGGCTTCGATCCGGCTCAGATCGAGGATCTCGTTGATGAGATTGAGCAGATGGACGCCCGAGGCATGGATATCCCCGGCATATTCGCGATAGGTGCTGTTCTGGATGGGCCCGAGCACTTCCTTGGCCATGACTTCGGAAAAGCCGAGGATGGCGTTGAGCGGCGTGCGCAACTCGTGGCTCATGGAGGCGAGGAAGCGGGATTTGGCCAGATTGGCTTCCTCGGCGCGGCGGCGGCCTTCGTCGGACATGGCGTTGGCCGTTTCAAGTTCGGCAATCAGGGCATCCTTCTCCGCCTGCAGGGCAAGAGAGACGGATACCGAGCGGTTGAGCCGTGTCGCCACAAGATAGAAGAAGGCCAGCCCCGCAAACAGCATGACAACCATCGTCGCCTGTATCGGGCTCTGCAGATGGCTCGTGGCGAGGATCGTGTAGGTGATGACCGGCACGGTGAATGCCGCGAGAATGGCGGCGCGCAGGGCGGAGCAGATGATGGCGGTGATGGCCATGGCCAGGATCAGGACGACCGCCTGAATGACCGGAAACAGGCTGATACCGCAGGTGGAACAGCTCAGAAATGAAAAATAGGCCCAGCCCATGCTGGTAAGGAAGTGGCCGCCGAGATAGATGATCTGCCAGTTCTTGACCTGTTCATTGGTGATGCCGATTTTCTCAAGCCGGCGGGCGAGAAGGCCCAGGATCACATAGAGGCCAATCGTGATGCCGGCCCAGACCACCACGTCCCGGCCAAAGCCGGCGAGGACGCCGGCCACGGCGATCAGCGTGATGAACAGCGGCAGCATCGCCGCATTGACGATCAGCGCGCGGGTATGCATGAACAGCAGTTCGCGTTCGAAATGCCTGATGCCCGCATGTTCCATCAGACGGTCGCGGGCACGGCGAACCACAACGGACAAATCCTTGTTGCGCGGCAGTTTTCGCCGGTCAACAATGTTTTTGTCTGCACTGATTGCGTCGAGTAATGCCATGCGCCCCGTTCCAGATCGCCGTTTTGTCTGCACTCCGGCAGCATTGCATCGCAAGCCTATTCATAAATGATTAAAAGACCTTCAAATCTGCCAAATCGGCGAGGAGAATCAACCGGCATGGATGTGAGGCTGCGATGAACGGGCGTTTTGGCCGCTACCGCCAGCGCTGGAGGCGTCCCGCGCAGCCGCCGCGTTCGCTGGCGAGGAAACTGGCCGACTATCTGCTGATGCTGGTGTTCTTCGCTCTGGTGGCGCTGTTGGCGGCGCGGTTGTCGGTGCCGCGCGAGGTGCGGGAGATAACCGGCAGGGCCTATGTCATCGATGGCGACACGGTGGTCGTGACGGGGCAGCATGTCCGCCTCAAGGGGATCGATGCGCCGGAACTTGCCCAGCGTTGCGGCGAAGGGCAGGGCGGCTATGCCTGCGGGCAGGAGGCGCGGCAGGCGCTGGTCAGGCTGATCGATGGCCGGTTCATCCGCTGTGAGACAAGCGGGAAGGACAAGTACAGGCGCGATCTCGCTACCTGTTTTGCAGGTGATGCCGATCTCAACCGCGCCATGGTCGAGACCGGACAGGCCGTTGCCTATGGCGGCTACCGCGACGCGGAAATGCAGGCGCGGACGGAACGAAAGGGTCTGTGGAAAAGTTCTTTCGACAGGCCGCAGGATTGGCGGAAACTGCACCAGCAGGACATCGAAACACCGCCGGAAGCGCGGAACCGGCTGGCCGATATCGTCAATGGCGTCTATGACTGGGTGCGTCAGAAATTGGGAGAGATCTGGTGAAACTATATGATGGAGGACGGGCGCCGAACCCGCGGCGCGTGCGCATATTTTTGGCGGAGAAGGGTGTCGAGGTGCCGCTCGTGCCTGTCGACATGGGCGCGCTGGGGCACCGCTCGGCCGAAGTGACCGCGCTCAATCCCATGCAGCGTCTGCCCGTGCTTGAACTCAATGACGGCACTGTCATCACCGAGTCCGTGGCGATCTCCCGCTATTTTGAGGAAATCTATCCCGAACCTGCCCTGTTCGGCCGGGGTGCGGTTGGCAAGGCGCTGGTGGAAATGTGGCAGCGGCGGGTGGAACTGCACCTGTTTGCCAGCGTTGCCGCGGCCTTTCGCCATATCCACCCGGCGATGATCGAATGGGAGGTGCCGCAAATTCCCGCATGGGGCGAAGCAAACAAGCCAAAGGCCCTGGCATTCCTGGATATTCTGGACAGGCAGCTTGCGACCAGCGCTTTCATCGCGGGCGATGACTATTCCATCGCCGATATTACCGGGCTCGTGGCCATCGACTTCTTCAAGCCTGCCCGGATTGAGATGCCGGGCCATGTCACCCATGTGAAACGCTGGTACGACGCCGTTTCAAGCCGCCCGAGTGCCAAGGCATGAGGCGCTGAGCATGCCAGCCGCAGCGCTTGACGTCCTTGCAGCGCAGATCAAGGCGTGCCGCCTGTGCCGGGATGCGCCACATTATCTGCCGCCTTTGCCGCATGAGCCCAATCCGGTCTGCGTGCTGTCGCAGACCGCGCGCATCGTCATCTGCGGGCAGGCGCCCGGTATCCGGGTTCACAACAGCGGACTTCCGTTCAACGATCCCTCGGGCGACCGGCTGCGCGACTGGCTCGGGGTTGATCGCGCCGCATTTTACGATCCGGACAAATTTGCCATCGTGCCGATGGGGTTCTGTTTCCCCGGCTATGATGCGCATGGCGGCGATCTGCCGCCGCGCAGGGAGTGCCGCCATGTCTGGCACGACCGGGTTTTCGCCGCCATGCGCCAAGTCGAGCTTATCCTGACAATCGGCCAGTATGCACAGGCCTACCATCTGGGAAAGCGCCGGCGCGCCAGCATGACCGATACGGTTTTTCACTGGCAGGACTATTTCGATGCGGCGTCCGGACCGGCCATTCTGCCCCTGCCGCACCCGTCCTGGCGCAACAGCGGCTGGCTGCGGCGGAATCCCTGGTTCGAGCAGAACGTTCTCCCTGTGCTCCGGCAGAAGGTCAGGATTCTAATTTGACAGGTTTACGGATGAAATTTTTTTCAGATTTATAAAGTTTAGAATAATTTTCTTGTACGGTGGGGGAATTACGGACCATAAAGTATCCCATTCCAAAGGGACAAGAGATCATGGACAGACTCGACCGAAAAATTCTTCGCCTCCTCCAGGAGGATGCAACGCTTGCGGTGGCTGATGTCGCCAAGAAGGTAGGGTTGTCGACGACGCCGTGCTGGCGCCGTATCCAGAAACTGGAAGAGGATGGCGTGATCCAGCGCCGCGTTGCCATCCTTGATCCGGTCCGCGTCAATACGCGTGTCACGGTGTTCGTGTCGATCCGTACCGGGGCGCACAACAATGAATGGCTGAAGCGTTTTTCCGAAGTGGTGCAGGAGTTTCCCGAAGTGGTCGAGTTCTACCGCATGAGCGGCGATGTCGATTATCTCCTGCGGGTCGTCGTGCCTGACATTGCCGCCTATGATGCCGTGTACAAGCGCCTGATCGCCAAGATCGACATTCGCGACGTGTCCTCGGCCTTTGCCATGGAGCAGATCAAGTACACGACGGAACTACCGCTCGATTACATGAGCATCGAAAAGGAATCGGCCTGATCGCTGCGGGCGCATAGGCCCGTCATGGCGCCTACGGCGCCGTGGTCGCGCCTGCGGCCTTGAGGATCAGCGCGATGCTGTTGCGGGCGATGCGCTCAAGGTCGGCCCGGATCGTCCCGGCGCGGGCGCGCTGTGCAAGGCTGTGCTGCAGGGCAGCAAGCATGTCGGCGATGGCATCGATGTCGGTCGCTTCAGGCAATTGGGCGTCATCGCGCGCCGCCGCGATCCGGTCGCGGAAACGCGCGTCGGTGCGTGCGAGAGCAGCAAACAGTTCGGCGCCGATCAATGGGTCGGCTGTGGCCTCGCCGGTGATGACGCTGAGCACCGGGCAGCCGAGCGGGCGGTCGTCACCTTCCGAATAGATGGCAACAATCATCAAAAAATAGTCATTGAGCGCCTTTGCCAGCGAGGGTTCGCCAAAGAGGGCGCGGTTCCAGCGCTCGGCACTGTCATCGACATAATGGGCTACGGCCCGCAGATAGATGGCGCGCTTGTTGCCGAAGGCGGCATAAAGGCTTGGCCGCGCCATTTTCGTCGCCTCCGACAGGTGGTCGAGCGATGTGGCGGTGTAGCCGCGATGCCGGAATTCGAGCAGTGCCGCACCGAGCGCAGCCTTGGCATCATATTGGCGCGGACGGCCGCGGGCGGACTTCTCTTTCATTTCTGTACCGTATCGCAATAAATTCGTTGCAAATATTTTTATGCGAAGTAGTCTAAAATTCAGCGGCACGGAAAGCAATCCCTCTTCAAAGAAGAAGCGCGCCATTTCTCCGCCTGGACAAAAGGGACAATCGATGACTGACAAAATCCGTATCGGCATCAACGGGTTCGGCCGCATTGGCCGGACGGTTCTGCGGGCCGCGATGGCGCGCGACGACGTTGAGATCGTGGCGATCAACGACCTGCTGCCAACCGATCATCTTGCTTATCTCCTCAAATATGACAGCGTGCATGGCGGTTTCCGGGGCAGTATAAGTGCCGCAGACGGCGCGCTTGATATCAATGGCCGCACGGTCAGGGCGTTCAGCGAACGGGAGCCGGGCGCGATCGGCTGGGGCGAGGCGGGTGTCGATCTGGTCATCGAAGCGACCGGCCGGTTTCTGACAGGAAAAGCCGCGGAAGGACACCTTTCCGCAGGTGCGGGCAAGGTCCTGCTTTCGGCACCGCCGGAGGACGACACACCGGTCTTCGTCATGGGCGTCAACGCGGCCGGCTATGCCGGTCAGAGCATTGTCTCGAACGCCTCTTGCACGACCAATTGCGTGGCACCACTCGCCAAGGCGGTAAACGACGCTTTCGGGCTCGAAGAAGCGCTGATGCTGACGGTTCACGCCACAACGTCAAGCCAGAACACGGTCGACGGCGTGGCGCGCAAGGACTGGCGTTTCGGGCGCGGCATCCTCGAGAACATCATCCCTGCGACAACAGGTGCGGCGCGCATGGTCGGCAGGGTGGTGCCCGAATTGAATGGGCGGATCAACGGCATGGCGGTGCGTGTGCCGGTGTCTGACGTATCGATGATCGATCTCACATGCCGTCTCAGGGAAAACGTGTCCTACAAGGACATCTGCGCGATGATCCGCACGCAGGCGGCGAATGCGATGGCCGGAATTCTCGCCTATTGCGACGAACCCGTCGTCTCCACCGACATGCGCGGCAATCCGCATTCGTCGATCTTCGACGCGCTTGCCGGCATGCAGATCGAGGGCGGGTTGACCAAGCTCGTCGCCTGGACGACAACGAATGGGGCTATGCCTGCCGTTGCCTTGATCTGGCGGCGCATATTTCGCGCGCCCGGTAGGCGCTGCCTGGGAATCGGCCCGATCTCTCAGGCCGATGTCCCGGTCCGGCTATTTCTCCAGCCGTGCGAGCAGGGACGATGTATCCCAGCGGTTCCCGCCCATGGTCTGCACCTGCTTGTAGAACTGGTCGACCAATGCGGTGACGGGCAGCTGCGCGCCGTTGCGGTCGGCCTCGTCGAGGCAGATGCCCAGATCCTTGCGCATCCAGTCGACGGCAAAGCCGAAATCGTATTTGCCGGCGTTCATGGTCTTGTGGCGGTTTTCCATCTGCCATGAGCCTGCGGCGCCCTTGGAAATGACCTCGATGACCTTCTCGATATCAAGGCCAGCTTTCTTGCCGAAATGAATGCCTTCGGCCAGCCCCTGCACCAGACCGGCAATGCAGATCTGGTTGATCATCTTGGTGAGTTGGCCCGCCCCGGCTGGGCCCATGAGGCCGACCATTCTGGCAAAGGATTCGATGACCGGCTTTGCCCGGTCGAAGGCGTCCGATTCGCCGCCAACCATGACGGTGAGGACACCATTTTCAGCGCCTGCCTGGCCGCCGGAGACCGGCGCGTCGAGAAAATGGAAGCCGCGCTTGCGCGCTTCCGCATCGAGTTCACGCGCCACTTCCGCCGACGCGGTGGTGTGATCGACAAAGATAGCGCCCTTCTTCATCGTATGGAAAGCGCCGTTCTCGCCTGTGGTGACAGCCCGCAGATCGTCATCGTTTCCGACGCAGCAGAAGACAAAATCCTTGTCCGCAGCGGCTTCTCCGGGGGTTGGTGCATGGTTGCCTTGAAACGCATCAGCCCACTTCTTCGCCTTTTCGCCATTGCGGTTGAAGACGGTGACGTCATGGCCCCCCCGAGTCTTCAGGTGACCCGCCATCGGGTAACCCATGACGCCAAGACCGATAAATGTGACTGTTGCCATTCCGTAATTTCCTCTGTCAGATAGGCTATGTGTTCGAAGGATTGCGGGAGAGGTTAGGACAATGCGGCGGATCATCAAAGGCCTATTGTGGATTGTTTTTTCGCTCATACCGCTCGCCCTGATCGCAGGAGGCGCGGGTTACGTCTGGCTGGCGCGCTCGGTGGCCCCGGCCACCGGCGAGATGGTGCTGACGGACCTTGCGGCGCCCGTCACGGTGACGCGGGACAAGAACGCGGTGCCGCATATCGTCGGCAGCAATGTCGAGGATGTCCTGACCGCTCTCGGCTTTGTCCATGCGCAGGAACGCCTGTGGCAGATGGAGGTGACCCGTATGGCCGGGCAGGGGCGCCTGTCAGAAATGTTCGGCGACAAGACGGTTTCCACGGACCGGTTTCTGCGCTCGCTCGGCGTCTATGAATCGGCTGCCGCCTCCGTCGCTTCGCTCGATCCGGCCGACCGCAAGCGCATCGATGCCTATGTGCGCGGCATCAACGCCTTCATCAACAGCAAGGGGCGCCCGTTCGCCTCGAAATATTCGCCTGAATTTGTCATTCTCGGCTACAAGCCGGATGAATGGACAGCCGCCGATGTGATCGTGACGCTGAAGATGATGTCCGTGACCTTGGCGGCCAATATCGATCAGGAGGTTTCGCGCCTCAAATTTGCCCGGCTGGGAATGACGGACGCGGAAATCACCGATCTCTTGCCGCCCGTGGCCGATGACGCACCGCCGCCGCTGCCGGACCTGAAGCAGCTTCTGGGCCTGCCAAGCGGACCGATCAGGACAGGCGCTTTGCAAGCCGAACAGCAGTTTGCTTCGCTCAACGCCGTCATGTCGACCGGCGCATCGAACAACTGGGTGGTGGGCGGGGCGAAAACCGAAACCGGCAAGCCCATCCTGGAGAACGATCCGCACCTCGGGCTGACGGCGCCTGCCGTCTGGTACCTGGCGCATCTGGAGGTGAAGAATGCCGATGGCAGCAGCAAGAATCTCGTCGGCGTGACGCTTCCGGGCGTGCCTTTGGTTCTGCTGGGGCGCAATGATCGCATTGCCTGGGGTTTCACCAATACCGGCGCCGACGTTCAGGATATTTTTGTCGAACGGATCAATCCGGCCAATCGCAACGAATATCAGACACCGGAGGGCTTTGCGCCGTTCCGCAAGCAGCCTGTCACCATCAAGGTCAAGGGCGGCAGTGATGTGACCTTCGACCGGCTGGTCACGCGGCATGGGCCGGTGCTGCCTGCGGATTACCGTGGTCTTGATCATTATCTGCCTGACAACACGGTTGCAGCGCTGGCATGGACCGCCCTTGCCGAGGACGACAGAACCATATCGGCTGGCCTGAAACTCTGGGACTTTGCCAGCGTGGCGGATTTCCAGAACGGGATGCGCGATTTCGTCACGCCGATGCAATCGATCGTGATTGCCGACGTCGACGGCAATATCGGACTGATCGCACCGGGCAGGGTGCCGGTTCGCGATCCGGCCAACCGGATCATGGGGCGTGCGCCGTCGCCGGGCTGGGATGCAACCTATGACTGGAAGGGCACCATTCCCTATGAGGAGCTGCCCCGCCGCTATAATCCACCGGAGAATGTCATCGGCACGGCCAATACCAAGATGGTGGACGCCGCCTATCCGCATTTCCTGACGTTCGACTGGGACGAGACATGGCGGCTGGACCGGATCAAGGCGCTGATCTATGGCGCGGACAGACAATCGATGGAGAGCAACCGCAAGGCGCAGGGCGATGCCTATTCCAACGCCTATGCGGTGCTGGGGCCAGTGATGCTCAAGCTGATCGAAGGGCGAAAAGACATCGATCAGGCCGCGTTCAAACAGTTGAGCCAATGGGATTATGTGGAGGACCGCAACCGCATCGAGCCCTTGCTGTTCAATGCCTGGCTGCGCGCGGCCACCAAACGGATTGTCGAGGATGATCTCGGCGAGGCATTCCCAACCTACTGGCAGGTCCGGGTATCGGCGATGCTGCGCTGGCTCGGGCCCAATCCGGCGCGCGACTGGTGTGACGACGGGCGGACGCCGGAGAAGGAAAGCTGCGGTGACGTGCTTGCCCTGGCACTGGCCGATGCCCTGAAAGATCTCGACGGGCGCCTCGGCGCGGACCGCTCGAAATGGAACTGGGGTGCGCTGCACTATGCCTATGGAGCGCACCGGCCGTTTGCGCAGGTCAGCCCGCTTGACCGCCTCTTCAATGTGGACGTACCGGCCTCCGGCGGGGCTTTCACGCTCGACCGGGCCAAGTCGCAACTCACGGATGAAAGCAATCCGTACCGCGCCACCCATGGCAGCAGCTATCGCGGGCTGTTCGATCTGGCCGATCTCAACCGGTCGACCTATATCCAGACCACCGGCCAGTCCGGCAATGTGTTTTCAGCCAATTATCGCGATTTTGCGCAGAAATGGGCCGATACGCAGGGAATTACTATCCCGACGGACGAAAAGGCCTATCAGGACGGATTGCTGGGGATCTGGCGGTTGAAGCCGCAGTAAGCCGGTCAGGTGAGCGGTATCATCACGGCCTTCCGGTAAGCCGGGCGGGCCTTGAGGCGTTCATACCATGCGAACAGATGCGGATGATCGGGGCGCGTGATCGGCATCTCGAACCAGGCATAGGCAAAACAGCCGAGCGGGATGTCGCCGACACCGAAGTCTTCCCCGGAGAGATAGGGCTGGGAAGCCAGCGCCGCATCGGCGATTTCGAACATTGCGCTGCATTCGGAAAGACCCTTGGCCTTGGCGGCGTGATCCTGCTGGTCGGGCGCAAGTCTGACGGTATTCCAGAACACGTCGCGGAAGGGGCCGGCTATGCTTGAGGTCGTCCAATCCATCCATTTCTCGGCGCTGGCGCGGGCGGCGGGGTCTGCGATGAGCAGGCGGGCCTCACCGTATTTGGCCGCGAGATAGCGCACGATCGTGTTGCTTTCCCACAGGGCGAAGCCGTCGTCTTCAATGGCGGGCACGCGGCTGTTGGGGTTGATGGCGCGGTATTCCGGGCTGGCCACAATGCCATGGGCACCGCCAGCGGGAATGTTTTCATAGGGAATCGACAGTTCTTCTGCCGCCCAAAGCGCCTTTTTGACATTGGTCGAGTTACCGCGGCCCCAGATTTTCAGCATCGTTGTTTCTTTTCGGTCAGTTGAATCAGCGTATGAGATGGCGGGTGATGCGGCGTTCCATCCAGTCCCAGATGTGACGCAGTATTTCCACCAGCAGCAGATAGATGATAGCGGCCCAGAGATAGGCCTGGAAATCGAAAGTCCGTGAATAGGCGAGTTTGGTGTAGCCCATGAGATCGTAGACGGTGATCAGGGCGACGATGGCCGACCCCTTGATCATCAGGATGACCTCGTTGCCGTAGGGGCGCAGGGCAACGATCAGCGCCTGCGGCAGGATGACCTTGCGGAATGTGACGAATTTGGAGATGCCGAGGGAGGCCGCGCCTTCCCATTGCCCGACCGACACGCTCTGGATGGCGCCCCGTAATATTTCCGCCTGATAGGCCGCCGTATTGAGCGCGAAGGCCAGGAAGCCGCAATACCAGGCTTCGCGGAAGAACCACCACAGCCCGATTGTTTCGAGGAAACCGCGAAACTCGCTGACGCCGTAATACATCAGGAAAACCTGGGCGATCAGCGGCGTGCCGCGGAAGAAATAGACATAGGCATAGGCGATCGCCGAGCCGATCCTGTTCTTGGTCATCCGGCCATAGGCCACGGGGACCGACAGGATGGCCCCGAAAATAATGGAGCTGAACACCAGGGTCAGCGTGGTGACGAGGCCCTGCCAGTATTTCGGGCCATAGGTCTGGATGAGCACGATATCCCAGGCGGCATAGAGATCGAGCAGGAGCCCGATGATCAGCGCGGCCCAGAATGCGACAAGCACATGGCCGATGATCCGTGTCCGTGTCCAGCGTTTCGCCGGGGCGGGCGGACGCGACACGACGGCCGTGCGGGCGTTGAGGAAGCTTTCGGTCATCGCCGCACTCCACTGGCTGTCGTGCGCCGTTCAATGGCATTGATCACGAAGGACGAGAGAATGGCGAGCACCAGGTAGATCAGGCACGCCGTGCCGTAGAACAGGAAGGCGTGCTTGGTCACGCGCGCAGCGACGCCGGTCTGGCGCAGGATATCGGCCAGTCCGATGGCGGATACCAGCGCGGTATCCTTCAAAAGGATCATCCAGAGGTTGGAAAGGCCGGGCAGGGCGACACGGATCAGTTGCGGCAGGACCACTTTCCACATCGTCTGGCCGTAGGAAAGGCCGATGGCATAACCGCCCTCATACTGGCCGCGCGGGATGGCGCGGAATGCGGACAGAAAAACCTCGCTGGCATAGGATGAAAACACGGCGCCCATGGCGAACATGCCGGCCAGAAACGAGTTGATTTCAATGGTTCCGGCAAAACCCAAGAGCACGCCGAGCTTCTGGATGCCGATCTGCGCGCCGAAATAGACGAGAAACAGCGTGAGCAGCTCGGGCAGGCCACGAAAGATCGTGGTGTACATATTGGCCGCAAGCCGGATGGACGGTTCTTCGGCCTGCTTGCCGAGAGCTACGAAAAATCCGATGAGCAGACCGACCGGCAATGTCGCAAGCGCAAGAGTGACGGTCACCAGAATGCCGCTTGCTATGCTCAGGCCCCAGCCGCCTTCACCAAATCCCAACAACGCAATTGAGCCCATAGGCTTCTTTCATTCTTTTGCGGACCATTCCCCAGTGCCCGATTTTTCGGGCCGGCCCGTCATTTTGAACTTAGAGATCGACGGAGATGGCGGAAATCCGCCATCTCCAGTGCCGCTTCTGAAAAGAAGCCTTAGTTACTCGGCGCCATAAACGTCAAGCTTGAAGTACTTGTCGTTGATCTGCTTGTACTTGCCGTTCTTGCGGATCGCGGCGATGGCATCGGAGAATTTGTCAGCCAGGGCCGTGTTGCCCTTCTTGACGGTTACACCGGCGCCCGGACCATGGATGACCGGATCCGGTGTGATCGTGCCGAGGAGCTTGCAGCACTTGCCGGCATCGCTGTCGAGCCACTGGCCGAGCACGACGGAGTCGTCCATGGCAGCGTCGATGCGGCCATTGGCCAGGTCGAGCTTATATTCGTCGGCGGTCGGATACATCTTGATGTCGGCGCCGCTGTACTTGGCTTCGGCAAAGTTGGAGTGGCTGGTCGATGCCTGCACGCCCAGCGTCTTGCCCTTCAGGGATTCCGGCGTGACGTCCTTCAGCTTGGAATCCTTCGGTACGGCAATGCCGGGAGGCGTGTTGTAGTACTTCTTGGAGAAATCGACCTTCTTCAGGCGCTCATCCGTGATGGACATGGATGCGATGATGGCATCGAACTTGCCGGCCTGCAGGGCGGGAATCATGCCATCCCAATCCTGGGTAACGAAGGTGCACTGCGCCTTCATCTCTTCGCAAAGCGCCTTGCCGATGTCGATGTCAAAGCCTTCCAGCTTGCCGTCCGGCGTCAGGTTGTTGAAGGGCGGGTAGGCTCCCTCTGAAGCGATGGTCAGCTTCAGGGCGTCCTCCGCATGGGCCGCTCCCATGGACAATGCAAAGGCAACGGCGGCAACGCCGAGTGCGAGACGCTTGGTGATACGCATTATTCAACCTCTCTTTTGTGGCCCGGCTGTTCCCCTGTTCTTTTGGACAGCCTTCCGGGCAAGGTCGCAGTTTTTTCGCTGCTCCTGACCGGCGATATTCCCACTAGTTTTCTGATAAAAGCAACCGGGAATCTTTTACCAGCAGGCGATTCAGGGCGGCAAAACCACATAATTGTTTGTGCATTATATTTTTCTTGCGCAGCTTCCGCGCGAAACGTCATTTCATGGCGCGTTTAACGTGCAAGTCCCATCTCGCGCTCGATAAAGTCGGCCAATTCTGTCGTGTTATCGAGGTCGAAAACGGGAATCCGCTCACCTGCGACCGGGAAATCGCTGGCGATGGCGACCACGCTGGGATCATTCTGCGCCAGGTTCTCGCCGGACCGTCCTTCGCGCCGCCGTGTCTCGATCTTCTTGTGGCTTTCGCGCTTGTAGCCCTCGACCAGAACAAGATCGCAGGGGGCAAACCGCGCGACAATCTCCTGAAGTGTCGGCTCTGTCTCATCTGCCAGTTCGTGCATGAGCGCCCAGCGGCGGCCGGAAACAATGGCAACCTCGCCGGCGCCCGCCTTGCGGTGGCGGAAGGAATCGGTGCCTTCCTGATCGATGTCGAAATCATGATGGGCGTGTTTGACGGTTGCAATCTTCCAGCCGCGCCGCGTCAGTTCCGTGACGAGCTTCACCGTCAGCGTTGTTTTGCCTGAGTTCTTCCAGCCGGTGATGCCGAAGATGCGGTGGGTCATGGGCCTGGTTCCCCGTTCTGCTGTTCAGCAATCATCATTCGCGCCTGATCGAGATCGCCGGGACGATTGATATTGAAGAAGGGATCGAATGAATCGCCTGATTGCGCCGTCATCAGCGGAAAATCCACCGTGCGGTGCGCGTGGTTTTCAATCCAGGTCCGCACCCGCCGGTTGTGCGGATCGCGCAGCCATTGCTTCAGGTCCTCCTTCATCGCTACCGGCCAGAGCCCGAAGACCGGGTGCCATGTCCCATCGGAGACCGCGACGGCGATGTGATCCGGAGCGCCGGCGATGGCGCCGCCAAGCCTGGCGGCGAGATCACGGGGGAAGAATGGCGTATCGGTGGCAACGGTCAGGATATGGGTGAAGGCAAGAGGGCTGCCTGCCGCCCATTCCATACCCGCAGCGATACCCGCGAGAGGGCCGGCAAATCCGGCAACGCTATCGGCGACGACGGGAAGGCGCAGGCCGGAAAACTGCGAGGGATCGCCATTGCTGTTGATGGCCACGGCTTCGAGCTGGGGCGACAGGCGCCCGGCGATGAAATCAATCAGCCGCGCTGTGCCGAACGGCAGAAGCGCCTTGTCCTGGCCGTCCATGCGGCTCGACCGGCCACCGGCCAAAATGATTCCCGCAATGCGCACGGCTAGAGCATTTTCCGGCCGTATTGACCGTATTCTGTTTCTCGTCTGGCGAGACAATCCGCGCGGAAGGTGGCGAGGCCGATGTGGTTCATCGGACGAAGCCGCCTGACAAAGCGGGTGTCCGCCAGACGGAAACCCGAAGGGACGGGGCCTGTTGCGCCAATTTCGGTGCAAAGCCACTCGCCCGCACGCAGAGTGCGGGTCTTCCTGTCTTTGCTTGATCTTGGCACAACATGCCTCCGTCAGAATAGATCAATACGGCCGGAAAATGCTCTAACCGCCGGTGACGCTCATGTGGCGCGACACTGCCGGGCGGTTGTGGCGGCGGTCGATGATGAAATCATGTCCCTTCGGCTTGCGGCCGATGGCTTCGTCAATGGCGTCGTTCAAAAGGTCATTGCCTTCCGAGGCGCGCAGCGGCGCGCGCAGGTCGGCGGCGTCTTCCTGGCCCAGGCACATATAGAGCGTGCCGGTACAGGTGAGGCGAACGCGGTTGCAGCTTTCACAGAAATTGTGCGTCATCGGCGTGATGAAGCCGATGCGCCCGCCGGTTTCGCGGATTTGGGCATAGCGCGCCGGGCCGCCGGTCTTGTAGGGAATGTCATCCAGCGTGAATTGCCGGGCAAGGTCGGCCCTGACCATGGACAGCGGTAGATACTGATCGGTCCGGTCCAGATCGATCTCGCCCATCGGCATGGTTTCGATCAGCGTCAGGTCCATGTCGCGGCCATGGGCCCAGCGGATCATCTCGGGTATTTCCAGATCGTTGAACCCTTTGAGGGCCACGGCATTCAGCTTGACCCGGATGCCGGCAGCCTGCGCGGCATCAATGCCTTCCAGGACCCTGTTCAGATCGCCCCAGCGGGTGATGGCGTGGAATTTTGCCGGATCGAGCGTATCGAGCGATACGTTGATGCGTTTGACGCCGTGACCGGCCAGCTCAGCCGCATGACGGGCCAGCTGCGAGCCATTGGTGGTCAAGGTCAATTCTTCGAGAGCACCGCTGCGCAGATGGCGCGACAGCTCACCGATCAGGTGCATGATGTTCTTGCGCACCAGCGGTTCGCCGCCGGTCAGCCGCAGCTTTTTGACGCCCTTTTCAATGAAGGCGGTGCAAAGGCGGTCCAGTTCTTCCAGTGTGAGAAGGTCTTTCTTGGGCAGGAAGGTCATGTGCTCGGACATGCAATAGGTGCAGCGGAAATCGCAGCGGTCGGTGACTGACACGCGCAAATAGCTGATCGTTCTGCCGAAAGGATCAACCATCGGTGTTTGTACAGCCGGTTTCTCAAGCAATGCGATGTGGTCCAAGTCAACCTCCTTGAGAAGAGATAGGGTGGCGGCCGCGGCTTGTCCAGTCACTATAGGGTTATGGCGAGCGGGGATTGCCCACTTGCGACCAAATGCCGGGGCGCATAGAGAGAAGCGCACATGAAGGAGTATCTGCCATGACCAATGCCTGGCCCAAGGAATTGCGGGTAAGCAAGGATCGCCGTTCCCTGACGATCGCATTCGATACCGGCGAAAGCTACACTTTGAGTGCGGAACTGCTGCGTGTGGCCTCGCCATCGGCGGAAGTGCAGGGGCATTCGCCCGAACAGCGCGTCACCGTTCCGGGCAAGATGAATGTCGAAATTGCCAAGATGGACCCCGTCGGCAATTATGCCGTGCGCATCACATTCGACGACATGCACGATACCGGCCTTTTCAGCTGGGACTACCTGATCGACCTCGGCCGCAACCGCGACGAGCGCTGGCAGGCCTATCTCGATGAGCTGGCGGCCAAGGGCCTGAGCCGCGAGCCCGTGGCCCGTCATCGCCATTGATCGCTGCCGCTGGACAATAGCATCGCTATCCGCTCAGGCTTTCCCGTAGAAATATTTTCTCCAGAAGACTATCATATGCTTTGGCAGGTGTGCTCAAAGTACTTATAGATGCTATAGTAAATAACAGTAAAGTTACTTCGACATATTTCTACGATGCCGCCGCCCGGTCAATGTTTCGCGTCACTTGAGATGTGACATTATTGCATGTTCTGCAAAAGAATTGATTGTGTTCGGGGCGTGATGTGCGAATCGTTGTGAAAGCTGCGGTGAATCGCGTTAAATGAGCCAAAAGCCGACATGACGGCGTTCGATCGATGCACGCGAATATAAATCGAGGGGGCGGGTTATTGTTAAAAGATTGTAAATAGGATGCGGCGAAACTGGCTGTGAATCACCATTCGTGGCCTGCATCCGTTGCGGGCGTGACTGTACCATCTGGGCGAGCATTATGAATTCCTATTCGAAAAAGCATGCGATTTTTGTAGCTGCCATGTTGTCGGCCACAGCCATTTCCATGTCTCCGGCACTGGCCGCCGACAATTTGATGGAGTTCCTGTTCGGCAGCCGCCGCGTCGAGGCGCAGCGGGTCTATCCGCCGAAACCCGATCTGCCGAGGCAGCAGCAGCCCGTTGCCCGGGCCGCGCCGGTCAAGCGCGTGACGGTGACCGCACCGAAGAATTACGATTACAAACCGGATGCGCTGGTGCGGGTGGACTTTTCCAAGATCGACCTGCAGTTGACGGCATCGGCCAACCAGAGCCGCGATTCCGCGCCGCAGATACCGCTGGAACAGTTCGGCCTGAAGTTCGAGCAGATCAGGCAAGCCCATATCCTGGCGGAAAAGGACATAGCGGACGCCATCGTTGCCTATTATGGCCTGAAACAGCAGCCCATCTGGACCTCATCCTATGATGTCTCGGCCAAGGCCAAGGCAGTTGCGGCGCTGTTCAATGCGGCGGGCGAGGCCGGGCTTGATCCGAAGGATTATGCGGTCAAGCTGCCGAGCGACGACTATGACCGGGCCAACATCCCGGCGCGCTTGAAGGAGCTGGCGGATTTCGAACTGACCATGTCGGCACGGGCACTGCGCTATGCCATGGACCAGGGCGACGGGCGCATCAATCCGAACCGGCTCAGCGGGTTCCACGATTTCGCCGTTGACCGGGTCAAGCCGCGTGCGGTGATCGAGCAGCTTGCGTCGGCCAGTGATGCCGCTGCGCTGCTCAAAAGCTTTGAGCCGCAGAACAAATGGTATGCGGAACTGAAGCAGAATCTGCATGAACTCGGCGGGGCAAGCGCCGAGCCGACGGTGCGCGTTGCCGCCGGCACGATGATCCGTCCGGGCGAAGAAAACCCGGAAATCCGCAACGTGGTCGCCTTGATCAAGGCGAAGGCGCCGAAGGATTTCCTCGCCAAGCACGAGGCGGTGCTGCAGGAGCATGAAAATGCGACGGTTTACGACCCGAGCCTGGTCGAGGCGATCAAGGATTTCCAGACCAGCCAGGGCAAGAAGCCCGATGGCGTGATCGGGCGCGGCACCATCAGTGCGCTGCAGGGCGAGACCAACAGTTCCAAGCGCGACCGCATTCTCTATTCCATGGAGCGCCTGCGCTGGCTGCCGCACGATTTCGGCAAGCGCTACGTCTTCATCAACCAGCCGGCCTACCGCGCCCAGTATTTTGACGACAATACGGAAAAGCTGGCGATGAACATCGTGGTCGGTTCGCCGACCAACCAGACCTATTTTTTCGACAACACGATCCAGACCGTTGTGTTCAACCCCTCCTGGGGTGTGCCGCGGTCGATCATTCTCAATGAGATGATGCCGAAAATTCTCAATAACCCCTCCTATCTCGAAAACAGCGGTTACGAGGTCTATGACAAGTCCGGCCGTGTCATTCCATCCAGCGCGGTGGATTGGGCGCAGGTGGCTTCGAGCGGTGGCGGTGTCGGCATCCGCCAGAAGCCGAGCCTCGACAATGCGCTGGGCGAGCTGAAAATTCTGTTCCCCAACAGCCATGACATCTACATGCATGACACGCCGGCAAAGTCCTACTTCAAGCGGGACATGCGGGCGCTCAGCCACGGCTGTATCCGCCTGGAACGTCCGCGCGACATGGCTGCGGCCGTGCTCGGCGTGCCGGTTGAGGAACTGACCCAGTACTTTGGCAAGAACGAGCGCAGCGTCCGGGTCAAGGACCCGCTGCCGGTCTACGTCTCCTACTTCACCGCGTGGCCGGATGCCAGGACGGGTGCCGTCCAGTATTTCGACGATGTTTATCAGCGCGATCTCTACATGGAGAAGGCCATCGTCAAGACGACGGCGGTGCGCCAGGCGGATGGTCCGCAGACGACCGCAAAGCTCTAGGCTACCGGTTTTCGGACGGCGGTTCGACCTGCGGGTGTTCAAAAATATCGCCGTCGCCCTGATCGAGAAAAAGCAGCGACGGGTTGTGTCCAGCCGGCTTGAGGTGGCTGACAACATGCAACCGGCTTTGTGCATCGCGGTGGATGGAATAGACCAGTTCACCGTCAAAACGCCTTTCCACCTTCCTGCTCTCGATGCGGAAGCGCAGCGTTAAGGCGACGAGCGCCAGCATGAAGGTAGGCGGGACGATCAGCCAGAGCGCCTTGATCCAATCGGGCGAGGATTGGAACGTGTCGAGCAAATTTGACCAGAAATTGTAATTGTCCATGTTCACTCCCTTTTCACACGAGGAAAGTGGTCACCCGAGGGTTATCCTCTGGTGACCGGGAGGTTCATAAGCCGCCAACAGACGACCGCCACGGCCTTTAAGCCGAAGCTCTGGACATACGCCGAGGCCCCCCCGGCCATAGGGCTGAGGAGGTGCCTTTGCGGTCGACACCGACCGCTGTTGGAGGGGTTATGAAGCCCCAAGACCGATCCGTTTCGACCGGCCTCATCGCGGACCATAATGGGAAAGTGAAGCGGGCGGAAGGGGTTACGGCACCAGTTTGCAGCTAATCGATCTCGAAGGAAGGCAGGCTCTGGAATGCCAGTTTCAGGGCCTGCGACCAGCCGTCGGAAATGGCCTCGTAATAGGGATCGTTGCGCTCGATGCGTTTTTCAAAGCCCAGTTTGAGGCTGTCGGCCGCGTAAAACTGCATGTCCAGGGGCAGGCCGACCGACAGGTTGGATTTCAGGGTGGAATCGAAGGACACCAGCAGCAGTTTGGTCGCTTCCTCGAATGTCATGGCCGGATCGTAGGAACGCACGATGATCGGCTTGCCGTATTTGTGTTCGCCGATCTGGAAGAACGGCGTATCGGGCGACGATTCAATGAAGTTGCCCTCGGGATAGATCAGGAACAGGCGGGGCTCGCCGCCCTTGATCTGCCCGCCAAGAATGATCGAGGCGCCGAAGGAATCGGCGCGCTGGCCGTTGGAATCCACGTCGTGGATCACATTCTTGATCGTATCGCCCACCAGCTTGGCCGTCTGGAACATCGAGGGCATGTCGAAGATCGATGGCGCGCGTTCGGACGGGATTTTGGTACGCTCGTTGAGAATGCTGATCACGGTCTGCGTGGTGGCCAGATTGCCGGCGGACAGAAGCGTGATGACGCGGTCACCGGGCTTTGCCCATGTGTACATCTTCTTGAACGTGGAGATGTTGTCGACACCGGCATTCGTTCTGGTGTCCGACATGAACACAAGGCCACGGTCCAGTTTAAGCCCGACGCAATAGGTCATCGCGAATCCCGAATTTAAAAAATCCCGGCGATTACTGCTCTACATTGAGGTCCACGGCAAGTGATTCCATGCCCGGACCGAAGCGCATGCCGGAAATGGGCGATGCTTCATTGTAGTCCAAACCGCAGGCGATGCGCACATAATGTTCGTTCGGGCAGATATTGTTGGCCGCGTCGAAACCGACCCAGCCGAGCCCGTCAATATGGGCTTCCGCCCAGGCATGGGTGGCGGTCTGTTCGATGCTGTCGAGCATCATGAGATAGCCCGAGACATAGCGGGCCGGAATTTTCAGGACGCGGGCAACGGCGAGGAAAACATGGGTGTGGTCCTGGCACACCCCCGTTCCCAACGTCAGCGCTTCCTCGGCTGTCGTGGCGATGTTGGTGGTGCCCGGCGTATAGGCGACGGCACTGTGCAGCGTGTCCATCAGCTCATGCATGAGCGCCAGCTTGTCGCCCTTGACGTTCAGGCTGGCGGCAAGCTGGCGGACGGCGTCGCCCGGTCTTGTCAGTGCCGTTTCGCGCTCATAGAGCCAGGTCGGCATGAAATTATAGACCTTGCCGAGCACGCCGGAGCGGTCTTCCGTCTCCACCTGGCCTGTTGCCTCGATGACCAGTTCCGTGGCGTCGCGGTTAAGCCGCACGAGCTGTGTCCGGTTGCCGTAACCATCGCGGTAATTCGCCTCCTGCTCGGCCCCGTGAACCGTCACGGTCCAGTCGATGACCTTCTGGCCGGGCGCGCTCGAGGGATGCAGGCGCAAACGCTGGACAGCATATTGCACCGGGAAATCATACTGATAGCGCGAGGTGTGTTTGATGGTCAGGAGCATGGCGTTCAATCGAAATTGTAGGCTTCGGCAATTTTGCTGCCCAGGCCGTATGTCTGATAGATCAGGTCGCTGAGAAACTCATGCAGGCCATTGTCGAAGATGGTGCGGATGTCGTTGTTTTCGAGCCGTGTCATGATGCTTTCCGCCATGTCGTGGCATGCGTGCCGCGTGCCGTAATCATTGGCGAGAAATTTGAGATTGTCGACGATATTCGAGTAGCAGAAGTTCAGCGACCGCGGCATGCGTGAGTTGAGGATCAAATAGTCGGCGATGTTCACCGGATTGTATTCGACATCATAGACCCAGCGATAGGAGCGGTGGGCCGAGACCGAGCGCAGGATCGACTCCCATTGAAAATTGTCGAGTGTCGTGCCGACATAGGAAATCGACGGCAGCAGCACGTAATATTTCACGTCGAGAATGCGCGCCGTGTTGTCGGCCCGTTCGATGAACGTGCCGATGCGGGCGAAATTAAAAATCTCGTTGCGCAGCATCGTGCCGTGAAAGGCACCGCGGATGATGGCGGTTTCGCGCTTGATCTGGTCGAGGACGCGCGGAAGATCCGTTTCGGGAACCGCCGCGGCAAGCGTCGATTTGAGGATCATCCAGGTTTCGTTGACGCTTTCCCAGGCTTCGCGCGTCAGGGCCGTGCGCACCATGCGGGCATTGGACCGGGCCGTTTCGATGCAGGACATCACGCTCGACGGATTGCCAAGGTCGCGCAGCAGAAAATCCGAGACCAGGCTGGCATTGTATTCGCCATATTTGGCGTCATAGCCGATTTTCACCCCCGCGCTCATCAGCACGGAGGACCATTCCTCCGGCGCATCGGAGGTTTTCGTCAAAGCCATCCGCAAACCGGCATCGATCAGGCGTGCCATATTCTCTGCCCGCTCGATATAGCGGAACATCCAGTAGAGACCATTCGCGGTGCGGCCAAGAAGCATGTTTTGGTTGATCCCTCTTTTATGTCTTGATGGGGCCGTCTGTGGCAGCCCTCATTCCCCATTCAGGTCCCATTCAAAATGCTCAGTCGTCGAGAACCCAGGTGTCTTTTGTCCCGCCTCCCTGGCTGGAATTGACCACGAGCGAGCCTTCCTTCAGCGCCACGCGGGTCAGGCCGCCCGGCGTGATGCGGATGCGGTCGGACACGAGGACGAAGGGGCGCAGATCGACATGGCGCGGGGCCAGGCCCTTTTCCGTCATGATCGGCGTCGTCGACAGGGCGAGTGTCGGCTGGGCGATGTAGTTTTTTGGATTGGCCTTGAGTTTCAGCGCGAAATCCTCGCGTTCCTGCTTGGTGGCCGCCGGCCCGACCAGCATGCCGTAGCCGCCCGAGCCATGAACCTCCTTGACGACAAGGTCGGCGAGGTTTTCCAGCACGTATTTCAGCGTGTCCGGTTCGGAGCAGCGGTGGGTCGGCACATTCTCGAGGATTGCCTTGCGGCCAGTATAGAACTCGACGATCTCCGGCATATAGGAATAGAGCGCCTTGTCGTCGGCGATGCCGGTGCCGGGAGCATTGGCGATGGTGATGTTGCCGGAGCGGTAGACATCCATGATGCCGGCAACGCCAAGCGCTGAATCGCGGCGGAAGGTGAGGGGATCGAGGAAGGAGTCGTCGACGCGCCGGTACAGCACGTCGATGGCGCGGTTGCCTTCCGTGGTCCGCATCACCACCTTGCCATTTTCGATCTTGAGATCGCTGCCCTCGACAAGCTCGACACCCATCTGGTCGGCCAGGAAGGCGTGTTCGAAATAGGCTGAATTGTAGATGCCGGGGGTCAGGACGGCAATGGTCGGTGTGCCGCTGCAGCCGGGCGGCGCGACGGCGGCCAGGGATTGGCGCAGCTGTTTGGGATAGGTCTCGACCGGCCGCACCTTGATCTGCTGGAACAGCTCGGGAAACAGCTGCATCATGGTTTCGCGGTTTTCCAGCATGTAGGACACGCCTGACGGCGTGCGGGCATTGTCTTCGAGAACGTAGAACTGGTTTTCTTCGGTACGCACGATGTCGACGCCGATAATGTGGGTGTAAACATTCCCCGGCGGGCGGAAGCCGACCATCTCCGGCAGGTAGGCATCGTTGTGGGTGAACAATTCGCGGGGAATGCGGCCGGCGCGGATGATTTCCTGGCGGTGATAGATGTCGTCGAGAAAGGCATTGAGCGCCATCACGCGCTGTTCGATGCCCTGCGACAGGCGGCGCCATTCATTGCCGGTGATGATGCGCGGGATGATATCGAACGGGATCAGGCGTTCTGCGGCTTCTTCATCGCCGTAGACGGCGAAGGTGATCCCGGTTTTGCGGAAGACATTTTCTGCATCGCGCGCTTTCTGCGCAAACCGTTCCGGGTTCTGGGTATCAAGCCAGCATTGCAGTTGTTCATATGGCGGGCGTACCTGACCGCCGGTTTTGATCATTTCATCAAATGGCTTCACTCATAATCCCCTTCACGCACGATCATTCAAGCGCGTTGGGAAAAAAATGCAAGCACATTCCGCTATTTACGCTGCAACGGCGATTATCGCCCAAAAAATGGGCAATGGTTGCGGATTTGAGGCAAATGGGCCGCTGCTTTCGTCTAAAGCATAGGCGGCAACACACCAAAGTGAACCCGGCCGCTGATGCGGCCGGGTTCGTGAATCAAGCTGTTCCGTTTCGCCTTATCGTGAAACGCACTGGCGGCGCGGGCCGTTATTGGGCTGGTATGTATTGTCATAGGCCCGGTACGACCGGTAGCGGTTGTAGCACCAGCGTGTGTGATAGCTCGAGCCGCGGCTGACAACGCGGTCATTGTTGATGGCGTTGCCGATGATCAGGCCGCCTGCGAACGCCGCGAGCGGGAACCAGGCGCCATTATAATAGCGATAGCCGGGCCGGTAGTCGCGATATCCGCGATGCCCCCGGTACCAGTAGCGGTCGCCGCGCCATCCCCTGTTACCGTGCCAGCCGCGATTGCCGCGCCAGCCGCGGTCACCGCGCCAATGGCCGCCACCGCCGCGCCAGCCATGGCGCATCCGCCAATTGCCGCCATCGCGCACTTCCTTGACCGGATTCGAGCCTTCGATGGATAGGGGCACCATAGGGGCGGAATAACTGGCCACGGAGCTTGCGGAAACCATGCCAACCGACATGACGGCGGCAGTGAACAACGAAACAAGCTTTCTCATATTTCCTCCTGAAATCCCGAAGATGCGTACCCTCGTTTTCATGAATGCGTGGAAACTCCGATAATACACCTATTGGCGTAGTATCGATCAAAGTATGCAACGCATGATTGCAGACTTTGTTCCATTCCCAATCTTCGGACAATGTGCCGGCGAGAAAGCTAAGTCTTTCCGATTCAAGCAAAATCAGGCGTTGACCGCATTGATCAGACGTTCGGCGAGGTCAACATTCAATTCACGATAGTGTGAAATGACCTTGCTTGGCCCGTAGCTCGACACATGCAGGTCCGAATAGCCGAAATCCACGGCAACCACGGGAATGCCGGCTGCTTTGGCGGTGTCGATGTCCGTCCGGCTGTCGCCGATCATCAGGGCGCGGTCGCGGTCGCCGCCCGCCTTGGCAATGGTCTCGAAAAGGTGGCGGGGATCGGGTTTGCGGAACGCGAACGTGTCCGATCCGCAGATGGCGGCAAAGCGCTGCGTCTGCCCGAGCGCCGTCAAAAGGCTGACGGAAAGGCCCTCGAACTTGTTCGTGCACACGGCAAGCAGATAACCGGCCTTGGCAAGATTGTTCATCACGTCCTCCACGCCCTCGTAGAGCGCGGAATGACCGGGCATGTGTTTGCCGTAGTGCTCGAGGAAGAGACCGACCAGCCAGTCGAGCTGTTCCGGGCTGAGGATTTTCTGCTGTGCCTCGAATGCCCGCTCGATCATCACGCGTCCGCCTTGGCCGACGTAGCGGCGCAGGGCAACCGGATCGACTTTATGCATGCCGGCCGCTTCAAGACAGTGGTTGAGACTGTCGAGCAGGTCCGGGGCGGTATCGACCAGGGTGCCATCGAGATCGAAAACAACAATAGGTTTGGACATTAAGTGCACCTGCAAATTTGAGGTTCGAATGAGGATATCAGCGATTTATGCATTTCAGGCGTGGTACGATCCGCTAATGTCTGGGGCGAAATCATGTATCGAGCCTTGACCCGTCTGTCTGACGTGTTAGGGAGCCAAATGGAACGAATGTGACATTCACATCCCATTTTGACATCACGCACCATATGCGAATGTCAGAATCGGACCACTGGTGTCAAGTCAAAGCAGGGAGAGGGCGCCGAGGATGGATGCCAGGACACTGAAGATCAAGGCGGCTGCCGAAGCGCTGACCTATGTGAAAAATGGCATGCGCCTGGGTATCGGCACCGGCTCCACCGCTGAAGAGTTTGTTCGCCTTCTGGCGGAAAAGGTCGCCGCTGGCCTTGATGTCATCGGCGTGCCGACATCGGAACGCACGGCGGCGCTGTGCCAGGAGCTTGGCGTCAGGCTGACCACGCTGGAGGAAACGCCGGTTCTGGATCTGACGATCGATGGCGCCGACGAGATCGGCCCTGAGCTTGCCTTGATCAAGGGCGGCGGCGGCGCGCTGCTGCGCGAAAAGATCGTGGCTGCCGCGTCGGCGCAAATGGTTGTGATTGCGGACGAGTCGAAGAATGTCGAGGTGCTCGGCAAGTTCCCGCTGCCGATCGAAGTGAACCGTTTTGGTCTTGCGGCAACGAAAATCGCCATCGAAAAGGCGGCTGCCGCGCTTGATCTGTCCGGTTCCCTTACATTGAGGATGACGGGAGGCGAAGCATTTGTTACAGACGGCGGGCATTTGATCCTGGATGCATCTTTTGGCCGCATTCCGGATACAAGAGCGTTGTCAAACGCTCTGCACGCCATACCGGGCGTTGTGGAGCATGGACTATTTCTGGGGCTGGCGCGCGTGGCTATTCTGGCCGGTGCTGACGGCATACGAACACGAACACAGCCTTAACAGGCAAAGTCTTGAGAAAAACGGAGCAATAAATCCATGAACCGAGCAACTGGCTTTCGCCGTTTGATTGCACCTCTGTCTGTCGCGATCATGCTGGGCAGTCTTTATACTGCACAGGCGCAGGAAATCACCGCATCGCATCTCTCCGCTGCCCGTGCCGCTATCGCAGCGATCAAGGCAACCGATGCGTTCGACTCGATTCTGCCGGACGCGGCGCAGAACCTGAAAGCGCAATTGATCGACAAGGACCCCAATCTTGAGTCCATCATCAGTTCCACCGTTGACGAGCAGGCTCTGGCCCTGGCCGCCCGCCGTGTCGATCTCGAAAATGAAGCCGCCCGTGCCTACGCCGTTTCCTTTTCCGAGGAAGAGCTGAATGCCATCACCGGTTTCTACAATTCGCCGGCCGGCAAGAAGCTTCTGTCCGAAGGCCCGATCGCGACGCGCGAAGTCATGAAGGCTGCCACCATCTGGCGCAATGGCATTGCCCGCGATCTTGCGCAGGCCGTCGCCGAGAAAGTTGTCGCTGCCGCCGCAGCGACCGCACCGGTAACGCCAGCGCCAGAAACACCGGCAGCGCCGGAAGCGCCTGCCAAAGCCCCGGCAAAGGCACCGGCCAAGCCGGCAGCCCCTGCCAAGCCGAAGCCCTGATCCTTTTGTCTTCCTGACTGTTTGCAAAGCCCGGTGTCAAAGCCGGGCTTTGTTCTTTTAAAGCGACGGGATAAAACCCATGTAAAGTGACCGGCAGCAGAACAGATTCGGAGTGCGTGTAAATGGCGACCTATGACTATGACCTCTTTGTCATCGGCGGCGGGTCCGGCGGTGTCCGCGCGGGACGCCTGGCGGGAGCCATGGGCAAGCGGGTCGGGCTGGCGGAGGAATACCGCATGGGCGGTACATGCGTTATTCGCGGTTGCGTGCCCAAGAAGCTCTTCGTCTATGCCTCGCAATTCCAGGAGCATTTCGATGCGGCGGCCGGTTATGGCTGGACCGTCGGCAAGAGCACCTTCGACTGGCCGACGCTGATCGCCAACAAGGATCGCGAGATCGCCCGTCTGGAGGGGCTTTACCGCAAGGGGCTGGAAAACTCCGACGTGGAGATTTTCGAAAGCCGCGCTGTGCTGATCGACGATCACACGATTGAAATCCTCAAGACCGGCAAGCGGGTGACCGCTGACCAGATTCTGATCGCCGTCGGCGGCCACCCCAGCCCGCACCCCTCGCTGCCAGGCAATGAATTCTGCATCAGCTCGAATGAAGCGTTTCATCTGGATAGGCTGCCGAAGGCCATTGTGATCGAAGGCGGCGGCTACATCGCGGTGGAATTCGCCAATATTTTCCATGGCCTTGGCGTCGATACGACGCTTGTCTACCGCGGCAGGGAGATATTGTCGCGCTTCGATCAGGATCTGCGCCAGATGCTGCATGCGGCCATGGCGGAGAAGGGCATTCATATCCGTTGCACGGAAATCATCACCAAGGTCGAACGCCAGGACGACGGACGCAAACTGGTGCATCTGTCGGGCGGGGATGCCCTTGTTGCCGATCAGGTGATGCTGGCCATCGGCCGCGTGCCGAACACGGCATCACTCGGCCTCGAGGCTGCCGGTGTTGCCGTTGACGAGACGGGTGCAATCAAGGTGGACGGCTACTCACGCACGAGCAGGCAAAACATCTGGGCGGTTGGCGATGTCACCAACCGGGTGCAGTTGACGCCGGTCGCCATTCATGAAGCCATGTGCTTTCTCGAGACCGCCTTCAAGAACAACCCGACGCAGCCGGATCACGCGCTGATTGCAACGGCGGTGTTTTCGCAGCCGGAAATCGGAACGGTCGGCTTGACCGAGCAGGATGCGGCACGACAGTTCAAGGAGATCGAAGTCTACCGGGCCGTGTTCCGTCCGATGCGCAACACACTGTCCGGCAGCACGGAGAAGATGCTGACGAAACTGATTGTCGACGCGGCAAGCCGCAAAGTGGTCGGCGCGCACATTCTTGGGCCCGATGCGGGCGAAATGGCACAGCTTCTGGCCATTCCCATGAAAGCCGGATGCACCAAGGACGATTTTGACCGCACCATGGCGGTGCACCCGACGGCCGCCGAGGAACTGGTGACGATGTACAAGCCGACATACCGGATCGTCGACGGAGTGCGTGCCGGCTGATATCGAGCCCTTGCGCCGGTCAAGGCTCACGGGGTCACGCTTGCGGCGGCACGAACCAGCGCTGGAGTGCCTGCTCCAACCCATCCGTGCTGTCGCCATCACCTGCCCAGGCAATGCAGGCATCCGGACGGATCAGCAGGGAAGGCCCCGCATCGGCGGCGATGCACCGCACCCTTCCTGCGCGGGCGGCAACGAGGCTGGAAGCCTTGCCGCCGGCGGATGCATCGAGAAAAACGCCCATCCCATCCTGCATCAGATCGTAAAGCGCGATACCGGCGTTGCCGTGGCTGACCGGCCGGTCGCCGGTCAGCCGGCCTACCTCGTCCCGTTCCGATCCGAGATCGTAACGGACGGAAAGGCCGCTCATCATCGCGCCGATGAAGCGGTTGACGTCGTCGAATTGCAAGAGCTTGACGATGATGTCCCGCATCGCGCCCGCCTGCGGATCGGGCCGCATGATGGCCATCTGGGCAAGCGTGTTCGCCAGAACGGCTTCGGCGACGGGGCGTCGCTCGTCCGTATAGGTATCAAGCAGGCTTTCTGGCATTTCGCCGCGAATGACCGCGGCGAGCTTCCAGCCGAGATTGGCGGCATCCACCAGCCCGAGGCTCAAGCCCTGACCGCCGAATGGCGTATGGATATGCGCGGCATCGCCAGCCAGCAGCACCCGGTCCTTGCGGTAGGTGTCGACAAGCCGCGTGTTGTCAGTCCACCGGCTCCCGCTTTCGAGTGCCTTGACGCGGACATCGGCACCGCTGACACGGCGCAGAACCGCTTCGATCTCCTCCCGCGTGACCGGCGCCTGCCGGTCCTGCGGCGGACCTGCGAATTCGATCATCACCAGCCGGCCGGGGAACGGCCCGTAGGAGAAGATGCCGCCCGGTGCGCGCCGCCAGCCCATCGGGGCCAGGCGGTCGGGATCATCGATATCGGCAACAGCCTGGTAGAAGGTGGATGAGGGCGGCGTGCCGGGGAAATCGAAACCGGCCATCTTGCGGATCGAACTGCGTCCCCCGTCGCAACCGGCGAGATAGGCGCAGCGAATGCGGTCCACGCCTGCCGGAGATGTCCATTCCACGTCAATGCCGTCGGTCTGCGCGATGAAGCGGGTGACATCGCAGCTGCGGCGGACATCGATTCCAAGCGCACATGCGCGGTCGGCCAGCATGGCTTCAAGGGCCTGCTGGTCCACGGGGCGGGCGCGGCGTTCCGGCTCTGTCTGCGCGTCCTTGCGGATCAGCGAGAGGCCGGCGAAATGGCCGCTATACTTCGATCCCTTGGCCCGCGGGTCCAGTCCGGACTGCGCCATCGCGGCGAAACTGTTCGCCTCCGCAGCGGCGATGGCGGCCGTCATGCCACGCCGCTGCAACGCCTCAAGCCCCAATGGTCCGAGCCCGCCGGCCTTCATTTCCAGGCTCGGCTTGGGCAGGCGCTCCAGCACCAGAACGCGCGCACCGCCCAAAGTCAGTTCGATGGCGGTGAGGAGCCCGACGGGTCCGGCGCCCACGACCACAACATCAATGGCATGTTTCATATACTTGATCCTAATATGTACTCAGTACATTTATATGGGATCAGCCGGCGCTTTGTGTCAATACAAAATTGTACTCAGTATACAAATCGTGCTATCAGCACAGCCATGACAGTGCCATCCGACCGCCGATCCCGTAAGCGCCTCGCCACCCGCCAAAGCATTTCCATCGCCGCCACCCGGCTTTTCATGCAGCGTGGCTTCGATCATGTGACGGTGGACGAGATTGCGTCTGCTGCCGACGTCGGGCGGATGACCGTGTTCAATCACTTTCCCCGCAAGGAGGATATGTTCTTCGACCGCGAGGAAGAGGGGCGCGAGATGCTGCGCAATGCTTTGCAGCGGCGCGAGCCGGACGTCACTCCGGTCGAGACATTGCGCCTGCTGGCACACCGGCTGGCTGCGGAGGACGTTCCTTATCTAAGGTTTTCGGTCAGGAGCCAGGCCTTCATGGCGACGATCGAGGGCAGCGAAACCCTGAAGGCCCGGGCAAGGGCGATCCGCGACGAGCTTGCGCAGACCATCAGTCTGGCCCTGTCCGAGAGCGCGGGGCGGGAACCAGCCGACCGCGATGCCGATCTGGCCGCCGGGCTGCTTCTGGCGACTTGGACCACGGCTTTCGTCCAGGCGCACCGCTCCTTTCAGTTGAAACAGGATGCGCGGGAAGCGACAGCCGTCTTCCTCGGGCTTGTCGATCAGGGAACCCTCGGCCTGAAAGCCGCGATGGCAGGCACGCCCTACGCCTGAACAAGCACAGCCGTTCTTTTAGGCAACGCGTTGTTCAGCGCGGTGCGTTGCGCCGTGCGGCACCTTCCCGTGAAGCAGCCAGTCGATGACGGGCGGCCACAGGGTCGCGGCATGGTGTTTGCGGAAGAAGCCGAGGTGACCGATTGCACCGCCGGTCGATTGTTCGGGGGATAGCCACAGCTGGTTTGTCGGCGCATTGCTGTAATGGGTCAAAAGGTGATCGATTGCCTTCGGCGTTCCCCAGGGATCGTCGGTCAGTCCGACGGCAAGAAGGGGCGTGCGCACCGCGTGAAAATGCTTCGATTCCGGTGTTCTTGCATCGCCGAAAAGGAAGTTGGGATTGCGGCACCAGCGGGCCCAGTCCTGGAAGACGCTGCCGGGCAGTTCCTCGCCGATGCCGCTCCATTTGGGCACGCGCCCGAGCGAGAGCGCCAGGGGCAGGGCAAGGAAGTTCATCTTGGCAAAGACGGAATACGGTTCGGCCGTATAGCGGTAATAGCCGGAGAGCGACGCAAGCGACGTATAGCGGGCAAAATCGGATGACCGGTTGCTGAGGCCAAGCGCAAGGCCGCCATAGGAATGGCCGATGCCCACCAGCGGCCGGTCGCCGGCCGCGCGCCTGAGACTATCGACCGCCGCGGGAAAATCGAGCACGCCCCAGTCTTTCATGCCGAGGCGCCGGGTCCATCCCTTCGGCGTTCTGGATTTCGCGACGCCGCGATAATCATAGGTCAGCACCCTGGACGCGCCGCAATCGAGCAATTGATGGGCAAAGTGCCGGTAAAACGAGTTGGGAACAGCAGCGGCGGACGAGATCAGGACGGCGGGCCCGTCGCCATTTCCGTCAAACATGCTGCCATGCAGGGGAAAGCCATCAGAGGCTTGAAAGGCAACGTCGCGCATCGGCCGCTCCAATTTTGACTTTGACGTTAACGTAAATCAAAAAGCCGCCAGCGACAATCTCGATTTCGTGTTTGCGCCACAAACCTTAACGGGACTGGTATATTGGGGATATTTCCACTATATGAGCGCCTTCCGGAGCAACCGGAAAACGCAAACCACCGCTACCCAGTGCGGACAATAGAAAACAGGTGCAATAATGACGAAGAACTGGACACCGACTTCCTGGAGAGGCAAGCCAATCAAGCAGGCTCCTTTCTATCCGGACGCTCAGGCTGTGAGCGATGTCGAGGGCCGTCTTCGTACCTATCCGCCGCTGGTTTTTGCAGGTGAGGCGCGCAAGCTGAAGCGCCAGCTCGCAGCCGTGTCCAAAGGGCAGGGTTTTCTGTTGCAGGGCGGCGACTGCGCCGAGAGCTTTGCCGAGCATGGCGCGGACAATATCCGCGACTTTTTCCGCGTGTTCCTGCAGATGGCGGTTGTCCTGACCTTCGGCGCATCGCAGCCTGTCGTGAAGATCGGCCGCATTGCCGGTCAGTTCGCCAAGCCGCGCTCGGCCGATACGGAAACCAAGAATGGCATCGAGCTGCCGGTCTACCGCGGTGACATCATCAATGGCATGGAGTTCACCGAGGCTGCCCGCATTCCTGATCCGAACCGCCAGGAAATGGTCTATCGCCAGTCGGCTGCAACGCTGAACCTTCTGCGCGCTTTCGCCCAGGGCGGCTATGCCAACCTGGAGAACGTGCACCAGTGGATGCTCGGCTTCGTTTCGGACAGCCCGCAGGGTGAGCGCTATGAGTCACTCGCCCGCACCATCTCCGATACGATGGACTTCATGCGCGCCGTCGGCATCACCTCTGAAACCAACCACACGCTGCGCGAGACGGATTTCTACACCAGCCACGAAGCCTTGCTGCTTGGCTATGAAGAGGCCTTGACCCGCGTGGATTCCACGTCCGGCGACTGGTATGGCACGTCAGGCCATATGATCTGGATCGGCGACCGTACGCGCCAGCCGGACCATGCCCATGTGGAATACTGCCGTGGCATCAAGAACCCGCTTGGCCTGAAGTGCGGCCCTTCGCTGGAGCCCGATGGCCTGATCAGGCTGATCGATCTGCTCAATCCGGAGAATGAGCCCGGCCGTCTGACCCTCATTGCCCGTTTCGGCCATGACAAGGTGGGCGACCATCTGCCCAAGCTGATCCGTGCCGTGCAGAAGGAAGGCCGCGACGTGGTCTGGTCCTGCGATCCGATGCATGGCAACACGATCACGGCCAATGGCTACAAGACACGGCCCTTCGACCGTATCCTGAAGGAAGTCGAGGGCTTCTTCGCCGTTCATCATGCGGAAGGCACCTATCCGGGTGGCATCCACATCGAGATGACCGGCAAGAACGTGACGGAATGCACCGGTGGTGCACGGGCGATTTCGGCGGAAGATCTGTCCGACCGCTACCACACCCATTGCGATCCGCGCCTCAACGCCGACCAGGCGCTGGAACTGGCGTTCCTCGTTGCCGAGCTTCTCAAGAAGGAGCGCAATGCGCATCCGCAGAAGATCGCCGTTAACGGCTGATCCGTCTGAACAGCAGTCATGAAGTGTGAGGGGCGGTCTTTCCAAGGCCGCCCTTCGTTTTGGGCGATGGGGCGACCGCGGCAGCCTGATCACGCATCTGTCAGAACGCCGGGCCGTTTTGGCTGGAAATTTATGTCTTTGGATTCTATCAAGGTTCCATGACAACAAAACCTTCGCGCCGAATCCGTCTGACAGCGTCTTTCCGTTCCTTCATCGAGAGCGAAGCCTCCGGTGGCATCATCCTGATGGTGGTGGCCGCGCTAGCGCTGGTCATTGCCAATTCACCGCTCAGTGACGGTTATTTCGGCCTTCTGAAGACCTATGTCGGCGGCCTGAGTATTCTTCACTGGGTGAATGATGCGCTGATGGCGATCTTCTTCCTGCTGGTCGGGCTGGAAATCAAACGTGAAATGATCAGTGGCCAGTTGTCGAGCTGGTCGCGGCGCGCATTGCCGGGGTTCGCTGCGGTCGGCGGCATGGTGGTGCCCGCCGCCATCTTCCTTGCCTTCAACGCCGGTACTGAAACGGCGCGGGGCTGGGCCATTCCATCGGCAACGGATATCGCCTTCTCGCTCGGCGTGTTGTCCCTGCTTGGCTCGCGCGTGCCTTTGTCCCTGAAGGTTTTCCTGACGGCGCTTGCCATTATTGACGATCTGGGTGCGGTTCTCATCATTGCGCTCTTCTATTCGGAAGGGCTGAATATTCCCGCCGTTGCCGGTGCCGCCGGTGTCTTCATCATCCTGATGGCCATGAACCGTCTCGGCATGGTGCGGCTCTGGGCCTATCTCGTCCTCGGCGTCATCCTGTGGATTCTGGTGTTCAAATCGGGCGTTCACGCCACGGTGGCCGGTGTCCTCCTGGCGCTGACAATTCCGATGCGCGGGGCCAAGAATGGGCAGGCTTCGGCCGAATCGCCGCTGCTCAAACTGGAACATGCCATCCAGCCCTGGGTGGGCTTCGCCATCGTTCCGATCTTCGGTTTCGCCAATGCTGGCGTGTCCTTCAGCGGCGTCTCGCTGTCCAATCTTGCCGATCCCGTCCCCCTTGGGGTGGCGGCGGGCCTGTTCGCCGGCAAGCAGATCGGCGTCTTTGCCTTCGCGGTTCTTGCCATCAAGTTGCGGCTGGCGGAGCGCCCGGCGGGTGCAAGCTGGTTCCAGATCTATGGGGTTTCGATGTTGTGCGGTATCGGCTTCACCATGAGCCTGTTCATTGGCCTTCTCGCCTACGCAAATTCGCCCTTGCTGCAGGATGAAACAAAGCTGGGCGTGCTACTCGGATCGCTCCTGTCGGCGGTGATTGGCGCGGCGCTTCTGCGCGTGTCGCTGGTGCGGGCGCCGAAGGCGTGATTGCGCAAGGCACCGTCCGGCGCCAGGCCTAAAGCTGATCTTTTTCTGTGTTGAGCGGGAGGCTGTTCTGATGCCGGAATTGCATAGTGGATCGTGTCTGTGCGGAGGCATCCGCTTCAAGACGCATGGCGAGCTGCGCGGGATTGTCTATTGCCACTGTTCGCAGTGCCGCAAGCAATCCGGCCATTTCTACGCGGCGACGAACGTCCAGAAAGATGCCATCACCATCACGGGTGAGGAAAACATCAAATGGTATGCCGCCAGCGAATATGCGGCGCGCGGCTTCTGCCGCAATTGCGGATCGGTGATGTTCTGGAAACACCATGATCTCGATTACATCTCGGTGATGGCCGGTTCGTTCGACAAGCCGACCAGTCTCAAGGGAGAAGTGCATATTTTCGTCGGCGACAAGGGCGACTATTACGAAATCGGCGACGATCTGCCGAAATATGTGGCGAGCGGCGGCGGCATCGTGGTTGCAGGCGACTGAGGGGCCGGGAACGCGTGAAGGATTGACGCCGCCCGATCTGGCTTTATAGCTGCCGTTACGGACGGACGGGAGCACACCATGCAGCGGCTAATACTGGCATTCGTCAATTCCATGCGGGCACTGAGACATCTGGCGGTGCATGAAAAGGCGGTTCAGCAGGAACTCATCCTTTTCATCCTGTCGATCCCCATCGCAGCTGCCATCGCGCCGTCCGTGCTGGTTTTCCTGATTCTGACCGGCTCGGTGCTTATCCTGATCATGATCGAGGTGTTGAACACCGGCATTGAAGCGGCGTGCAACGCCGTGTCGCGGGATTTCCAGCGCGACATCCAGATCGCCAAGGATTGTGGATCTCTGGCTGTGCTGATCTCGGTTGTTCTCGTCGCCATCGTCTGGTTCTATACGCTCTGGCACGTATTTTTTTCCTGAAACCGCGTGTGAGTCGCATTGTTCAATCTCCAGCGAAATGATATATGTTCAATATGAGCAAAAATCCTGACATCCTCCGTATCGCCATCGCCCAGCTCAATCCTGTCCTGGGTGACATCAAGGGTAATCTGGCAAAAGCGCGCGAAGCGCGCGCGGATGCGGCGCGGCAGGGCGCCGATCTCATCCTGTTCACGGAGCTGTTCATTTCCGGTTATCCACCGGAAGATCTGGTGTTGAAAGCAGCCTTCATCGAAGCCTGTGAAAAGGCGGTACGGGCGTTTGCGGCTGATACATCGGATGGCGGGCCAGGCGTGATTATCGGCACGCCGCTGCGGCGCGACAGCGGCCTGCACAATTCGGTCATGGTGCTGGACGGCGGCAAGGTTGTCGCCGAGCGTTTCAAGGTGGACCTGCCCAACTATGGCGAGTTCGACGAGAAGCGGGTGTTCCAGCAGGGGCCGATGCCCGGACCGGTGAATTTCCGCGGTATCCGCATCGGCATTCCGATCTGCGAGGATATCTGGGGCGACCTTGGTGTGTGTGAAACGCTGGCCGAGAGTGGCGCGGAGATATTGTGCGTGCCCAATGGCTCGCCCTACTACAATGGCAAGGTGGATGTGCGCCATCAGGTGGTGCTGCGCCAGGTGATCGAGACCGGTTTGCCGCTGATTTTCGCCAACCAGCTCGGCGGTCAGGACGATCTGATTTTTGACGGCGCGTCATTTGCGTTCAATCCGGACAAGACCATCGCTTTCCAGATGTCGCAGTTCGAACAGCAACTGATCGTCACGACATGGCGGCGCGGCGAGGGCGGATGGTCCTGTTCGGAAGGCCCCATGTCGAAAATCCCCGAGGGTGAGGAGGCGCAGTACCGCGCCTGCATGCTGGGGCTGCGGGACTACGTCAACAAGAACGGCTTCAACGATGTGGTGCTCGGCCTTTCCGGCGGCATCGACTCGGCGATCTGCGCGGCCCTGGCCGTCGATGCGCTGGGCGAGGAGCGTCTGCGCGCCGTGATGATGCCCTATACCTATACGTCGAAGGATTCGCTGAAGGACGCCGAGGACTGCGCCAAGGCGCTGGGCTGCCGCTATGACATCGTGCCGATCTTCGAACCAGTGGAAGGCTTTCTGAAAGCGCTGGGCTCGATGTTCGAGGGCACCAATGAAGGCATCACCGAAGAAAATCTGCAAAGCCGGGCCCGTGGCACGATCCTGATGGCGATCTCCAACAAGTTCGGGTCGATGGTGGTGACGACGGGCAACAAATCGGAGATGTCGGTCGGCTATGCCACGCTCTATGGCGACATGAACGGCGGCTACAACCCGATCAAGGACATCTACAAGATGCAGGTCTACGCCATGTCGGAATGGCGCAACAGGAATGTGCCCGCAGGCGGCCTCGGTCCATCGGGTATCGTCATCCCAGAAAATATCATCAGCAAGGCACCGTCCGCCGAGCTGCGGGAAAACCAGACGGACCAGGACTCGCTGCCGCCCTATCCGGTGCTCGACGATATTCTCGAATGCCTCGTCGAGAACGAGATGGGCGTGGACGAGATTGTCGAGCGCGGCCATGAGCGCAAGACGGTCGAGCGGATCGAACACCTGCTCTATCTCGCCGAATACAAGCGCCGGCAGTCGGCGCCGGGTGTGAAGGTGACGCGCAAGAACTTCGGCCGCGACCGGCGCTATCCCATCACCAACAAGTTCCGCGATCGGGGGTAGGGCCGATTGCATGTGCCGGGTGCGTGGTTCGAACCACGCACGGGTCGTCCTGCAACCATCGTTTTTGACTACGACTTATGTCTAGTGTTGCAATCGCGCCTCACTCTATTTTGAAAAGCGGCTGCACAAAAAATAGGCGCTTGGCGGCCGATGGCGATTCACCTATAAGCCATCTCTCCGGCAATCAAGCCCGGGAGGTTTAGAATGGCAGCTTTCTCAATGTCCCCTCGGGGCGGCGTCCGTTCCTGACACGTGATGATGAAAAGCCCCAAGGGCTTTTCAATTGACTTCACCGGTCAAGAACACTCATCGCCGATATTGGCCTTTCCTGTATTCAGGCGAGTCGCCAAGCCAATTATGCCGCATTGATTTTATCGTTCTGTTGCGCGGCATTCTCATCTGAAATTCATATTTGAGGCCGGTGCGTTTTGGCACCGGACGATCGTCATGGCATTTTTACGTAACGCCTTGCGCGGCGGAGCCTTCCGCAGCGTTCTCGGATTCACCTGGGTTCACTGGCAAAAGCAGCCGGTGCGTCTGGCTATCATTCTTGGTGCAGTGCTGCTCTCGACACTGGCCGACGTGCTGACACCGCTCTATTCGGGGCGGCTGGTCGACGCGGTGGTCAATGGCGCGGCAACGGATGCCATCGCCTGGGATGCGGCGATGGCTGCGTTCTGGACCCTGATGGCCCTGTCGCTCGGCGCCATCATCCTGCGGCACGTCACCTTTATGACGATCGTCAAGCTGACGCTGAAAATGATGTCGGAGATTGCTTCCGGCGCCTTCTTCCGTGTCCAGCGCTTCTCGACGGACTGGCATGCCAACAGCTTTGCCGGCTCGACGGTGCGCAAGATCACGCGCGGCATGTGGGCGCTCGACCTGCTCAACGATACGCTGCTGGTGGCCCTGTTTCCGTCGGTTGTCATGCTTGTCGGCTCGACCGTGCTGATGGCCTGGTACTGGCCCATGATGGGCGTCATCATCGGTATGGGGTCGCTGGTGTTTGTCGGCGTGACGGTGGCGATGTCGCTCGGCTATGTCGCGCCGATGGCGAGCCTTGCCAATCGGTGGGATACCAAGCTCGGCGGTTCGCTGGCGGATGCGGTCAGCTGCAACATGGTGGTGAAGGGTTTCGGCGCGGAAAAGCGCGAGGACGCACGGCTGCTAAAAGTTCTTGCCAAGTGGCAGGACCGGACGCGGCGCACGTGGATCCGCGGCACCCGCAACGGCACGACGCAGGGCTCGCTGCTGCTCATCCTGCGGGCATCGGTCATCGGCTTCGCCCTGTGGCTGTGGTCCAGGGGGCAGGCAAGTGCCGGTGACATCACCTTCGTGCTGACGTCGTTCTTCATCCTGCAGGGCTACCTGCGGGAAGTCGGCATGCACATCCGCAATTTGCAGCGTTCGATCAACGATATGGAAGAGCTTGTTGACATCCAGAGTCAGCCGCTCGGCATTGATGACCGGCCCGGCGCCAAGCCGATCCAGATCACCAATGGCAAGATCGTGTTCGACAATGTGACGTTCCACTACGGGGCGCACCGGGCACCGCTCTATGACCGGTTCTCGGTGACGATCCGGGCGGGTGAGCGCGTCGGCCTTGTCGGCCATTCCGGCTCGGGCAAGACGACGTTCGTCAAGCTGATCCAGCGCCTGCACGATGTGAAGGCGGGACACATCCTGATCGACGGTCAGGATATTTCTGATGTCACCCAGGCATCGCTGCGCCAGCAGATTGCCATCGTGCAGCAGGAGCCGATCCTGTTCCACCGGACGCTGGCCGAGAACATCGCCTATGCGCGGCCGACAGCCACGCAAAGCGAGATCGAGGAAGCGGCCCGGCAGGCCAGCGCGCATGACTTCATCATGGCCCTGCCGAAGGGCTATGGCACGCTGGTGGGTGAACGCGGTGTGAAGCTGTCCGGCGGTGAGCGTCAGCGCGTGGCCATTGCCCGGGCTTTCCTCGCGGATGCGCCGGTTCTGATCCTGGATGAGGCAACGTCGAGCCTCGATTCGGAATCGGAGGTGCTGATCCAGCAGGCCATGGAACGGCTGATGCTGGGCCGGACGACCCTGGTGATCGCGCACCGGCTGTCCACGGTGCGGGCGCTCGACCGGCTGCTGGTGTTCGATCATGGCAAGATCGTGGAAGAGGGCAATCACGAAGCCCTGATCCGCCTGAACGGCGGTATCTACCGCAGCCTGTTCGAACGGCAGGCGCTGGAACTGACCAAGGGCCTGGTTCTGGCCGACGACTGATCCTGTGGGCCGCGCGAAAGCGCGGCCCATATTGATCTTCACGCGCCGTTCCGATATGCCCGACGCATGACCATCACCGTCCGTTTTGCACCATCTCCGACCGGCTACATCCACATCGGCAACACGCGCACAGCCCTGTTCAACTGGCTGTTCGCGCTGAAGCACAATGGCCAATTGATCCTGCGTTTCGACGATACCGACGTGGAGCGTTCGAAGGCCGAATATGCCGAAGCGACCGCCGCTGACATTGATTGGCTAGGCATCAAGCCGGTGCGGGTGGAGTACCAGTCGAAACGCTTTGCCTTTTATGATGCCGCCGTTGAAAAGCTGAAAGCTGCCGGCGTGCTTTATCCCTGCTACGAAACCCCGGAAGAGCTGGAACGCAAGCGCAAGCTGCGCCTTGCGCGCCGCCTGCCGCCGGTCTATGGCCGCGACGCGCTGAAACTGACGGCGGAGGATCGCGCCAAGCTGGAGGCGGAGGGGCATCGCCCGCACTGGCGTTTCCTGCTTCCGAATTTCAAGGACGATCCGTTCGCGCCCGCGCGCACGATTGTGCATTGGGACGACATCGTACGCGGCGAGGAAACCGTCGATCTTGCTTCGCTTTCCGATCCGGTGCTGGTGCGCGAAGACGGTACCTATCTCTATACGCTGACCTCCGTGGTCGACGATATCGACATGGGCATTACGCACATCATCCGCGGTGATGATCACGTCACCAACAGCGGTGTGCAAATCTCCATTTTCGAAGCGCTTGGGGCGAAGGCGCCGGCGCTGGGCCATCATAACCTGCTGACGACAGTGTCGGGCGAGGGCTTGTCCAAGCGCACCGGCGCCCTGTCCGTCGGCAGCCTGCGCCGCGACGGCTATGAGCCGATGGCCGTGGTCAGTCTCGCCGTGCTGACGGGAACGTCGGAGAATGTGGTTGCCATGCCCGACATGGCATCGCTCGCCGCAGTCTTCGATCCGAAGGCGACATCGAAATCATCGTCGAAATTCGATCCGGCGGAACTCGACACGCTGAACCGCACGCTGGTCCATGCCATGCCGTTTGATGTGGCCGCGGAGCGTTTGCGGGAGATGGGCATTGCCGGTGACAAGGCCGAAGCCTTCTGGCTGGCGGTGCGCGGCAATCTCACGCGCGTTGCCGATGCGGCGCTGTGGTGGACGGTCATTCAGGACGGTCCCGTCAGTGACGAGCCATTGGCTGCAGAAGATCATGACTTCGTTGCGGCCGCTTTCGATGTTCTGCCGCAGGAGCCATGGAACCGCGAGACCTGGAAGCAGTGGACGGAGGCAGTGAAGACCCAGAGCGGACGCAAGGGCAAGCCGTTGTTCATGCCCCTGCGCATTGCCCTTACTGGGCTGGCTTCTGGCCCGGAGCTCGCAGATTTACTGCCCCTTCTTGGTCGGGAAGGAACGTTGGCCCGACGACCCTGACCTTGCGGTTGGGATCGATCGGTCTGTCCGGCGACAGCGGCTTCGGCTGTTCCGCTTCGACTTTCGGCACGGCGGGTGTGCCCAGCTGAATAATCGATGACGGTTTTTTCTCCGGCTCTACCACAGGCGCCGCCGGTTCGGCCTTTGCCTCGGCCGGTGCCGCCGGCTTGACCGGTTCGGGGTTTTTGGCTGGCTCCGCAGGGGGTAACGGTTCGGCCTTGACGGGTTCGACCGGCTTGATCGGTTCCGCTGGTTTGAGTGCGGGCTGTGTTTGTACAGGCGCCGGTTTGCTCGCGGGGGCCGCAGGTGCGGGTTGCTTGGCTATTTCCTTGGGATTTCCAAGCGTGGTGTAATTGCCTGCCGTGCGCTGGCAGGAGCATTGCGGTGTACCGTTGGCGCCGGCTTTCCTGAATTTGAACGCATTGGGCATATCCGTATAGGCCTGACCGCGCAGGGAAATCATCTGATCGACGGTTTCGCCGGTGGTCGAATGATAGAACAGTTTGGCGCCCGGGCATTGCGCCTGGCACTGTGCCTCGTCGCGGCCGAAATTTTCCGCGCCGGTTGCATAGGAAATGGGGAAGTAATAGCCGTCGCAGGTGCGCACGCAGAGCGTCTGGTATTGCCCGCCATAGACCGGCGCGGTGCTCTCCAGCGGTTCGTCTTCAACCGGCCGCTGACCTCCGAGGACCTCATAGGGACGGCGCCGGGGCTCCGCATCGCGCGGCAGGACTTCACGCGGCAGGACTTCGCGGTCGGGTTCGTAGGATGCCGAGCAATTGTTGGCGTCCATGGCAGCTTCCACCCGGTCGCGGCGCAGGTTCAGCTCATACTCGTCGGTGACGAAATCATTGTCGAGTTCGCGCAGACGCTGTTCCATGCGGCTGCAAACGTCCGATTTGGCCGCCGCCAGCTGCGTTGACAACAGCAGCGTGCCCATTGCGAGTGCCGCGAAGTGTATGAACCGTTTCATAGCGTCTAGTCCTGCAAGATCATGCGCAGCCAAACTGGCTGACTGCGCCTGAACCATCCATGAACGTGCGGCAGCAATAAGACGGCAGCGCGCTATTCCACGCGCTGCGAAGCCTCGACCACGGCCAGAGCCGTCATGTTGACGATACCGCGCGATGTCACCGACGGCGTCAGAATATGCACCGGCTTGGCGGCGCCGAGCAGAATGGGCCCGACATGCAGTGCATCGGTGACCGTCTTGACGACGTTGAGCGTGATGTTGGCCGCATCGAGATTGGGGAAGACCAGGAGGTTGGCTTCGCCGCTCAGGCGGGAATGCGGCAGGACACGTTCGCGCAGGATTTCCGACAGGGCGGAGTCGCCATGCATTTCGCCATCCTGCTCCAGATCCGGTGCCTTGGAGCGCAGGATTTCCGAAGCGGCGCGCATCTTGGCGGCACTTTCGGAATCGCGCGAACCGAAATTGGAATGCGAGAGCAGGGCTGCCTTGGGCTCGATGCCGAAGCGGCGGATTTCATTGGCGGCCAGAACCGTCTTTTCCGCGATCTCTTCGGCTGTCGGATCGATGCTGACATAGGTATCGGTCAGGAACAGCACGCCGCGCTGCGAAATCAAAAGGCTGAGCGCGGAGAAATTGCGGATGCCTTCAAGCTTGCCGATGATCTGGTCGACATTGCGCAGATGGCGCTCGAAACGGCCTTCGAGACCACAGATCATCGCGTCGGCTTCACCGCGCATGATGGCCAGGGCTGCAATCACCGTGCCGCTGGCGCGGACCATGGTGCGTGCCACTTCCGGCGTGGTGCCGCGCCGGCCGGTAAGGTTCACCAAGAGGTCGACATAGTCGCGGTAGCGCGGATCGTCTTCCGGGTTGATGATGTCGAAATCGGTGCCGAGCTTGATCTTCAGGCCATAGCGCTTGAGACGTGTCTCGATGACCTGCGGGCGGCCGATCAGCGTCGGGATGGCCGTGCCTTCCTCAAGCACGACCTGGGCTGCGCGCAGAACGCGCTCGTCTTCGCCATCGGAATAGATCACCCGTTTCTTCTCGGCAGTCCGTGCGGCGGTGAAGATCGGCTTCATGATCAGGCCGGAGCGGAAGACAAAGCGGTTCAGCTTGTCGAGATAGGTCTCGAAATCCTCGATGGGGCGGTCGGCCACACCGGTTTCCATGGCGGCCTTGGCCACCGCAGGCGCGATGCGCAGGATCAGGCGCGGATCGAACGGCGAGGGAATGAGATAATTGGGGCCGAAGGTCGGTGTTTCGCCGGAGTAGGCGCGCGCCGCCACGTCCGATGGCTCCTCGCGGGCGAGCGCCGCGATGGCCTTGACCGCCGCCATCTTCATTTCCTCATTGATCGCCCGCGCACCGCAATCCAGAGCGCCGCGGAAGATATAGGGGAAGCAGAGGACGTTGTTGACCTGGTTGGGGAAATCGGAGCGTCCGGTGCAGATCATGGCGTCGGGGCGTGCGGCGCGTGCTTCCTCCGGCATGATTTCCGGATTGGGATTGGCCAGCGCCATGATCAGCGGGTTCGGCGCCATCTGCTTCAAAAGGTCCGGCTTCAGAACACCTGCGGCGGACAGGCCGAGGAACACATCGGCACCGCCGATGACATCGGCCAGCACGCGCGCATCTGTCTTTTGGGCGTAAACCGACTTCCAGCGGTCCATCAGGGTGTTGCGGCCGTCATAGACGACGCCGTCGAGATCGCAGACCCAGATGTTCTTGCGGTCGGCGCCGAGCTTGACCAGCAGGTTGAGGCAGGCGAGCGCCGCCGCACCGGCGCCGGACGCGACGATCTTGACCTTCGACAGATCCTTGCCGGCCAGCTCCATGCCGTTGAGGATGGCCGCGGCGACGATGATCGCCGTGCCGTGCTGGTCGTCGTGGAACACCGGAATGTTCATCTTGGCGCGCAGGATCTCCTCCACGTCAAAACATTCCGGCGCCTTGATGTCCTCAAGGTTGATGCCGCCAAAGGTCGGTTCGAGCGCGGCAACGACATCGACGATCTTGTTGATCTCCTGCGCGTCGATCTCGATGTCGAAGACGTCGATGTCGGCGAATTTCTTGAACAGAACCGCCTTGCCTTCCATCACCGGCTTGGAGGCGAGGGGCCCGATATTGCCAAGGCCAAGGACGGCGGTGCCGTTGGAGATGACGGCGACGAGATTGGCGCGGCTGGTATAATCGGCTGCCGTGGCGGGGTTTTCATGAATGGCCAGGCAGGGAGCGGCGACACCGGGAGAATAGGCAAGGGCAAGATCGCGCTGATTTCCAAGCGGCTTCGTCGCCTGGATCTCCAGTTTCCCCGGCTGCGGAAAGCGGTGGTAAAACAGGGCGCTTTCTTCGAGGTCGGACTGGTTGGGCGAATTGTCCTTGGCCATGGATAAGATCCTCCGGAAATTGGCTGGTCGCAACTTGGGATTTGCGATTCAATCTTTTTAGCATGCATAAATGACATGAAGAGCCATAAATGAAGTCCATTTTGTTACAAGTGTTTATCGCAGGAAACCATAGACTTTTTAGCGGCGTCATAAGACTGTGACATGAATCAGGTTTCTGTCAGGCCAGAGGTACCGATGCGTACCGGCGCTGAACGGAGATCAGCCTCATGGTTGAGCCAGAGACACGTAAGTTTCGCACGCTCTTTTTGTCCGATGTGCATCTTGGTTCCAAAGGCGCCAAGGCGACCTTCCTCCTGGACTTCCTGAAATATCACGATGCGGATACGATCTATCTGGTCGGCGATATCGTCGATGGCTGGCGTCTGCGCCGCAGCTGGCACTGGCCGCAGGAGCACAACGACATCGTGCAGAAGCTGCTGCGCAAGAGCCGCAAGGGCGCCCGCATCCTCTACATCGCCGGCAACCACGACGAATTCCTGCGCGATTTCCAGGGCACGCATTTCGGCGGCATTGAGGTCATGGACCGCACGATGCACGAAACCGCTGACGGCCGTAAATTTCTCGTGATCCATGGCGACCAGTTCGACGTCGTCGTGCGCAATGCCCGCCACATCGCCTATCTCGGCGACTGGGCCTATGACGCGGCGCTGGCCATCAACACCATCATGAACAAGGTGCGGCGCATGCTTGGGCTGCGCTACTGGTCGTTCTCTGCCTGGGCGAAATTCCGGGTGAAGAAGGCCGTCAACTTCATCGGTTCCTTCCAGACCGTCGTTTCCGACGAGGCCCGGCGCATCGGCGCCGATGGCGTCATCTGCGGCCACATCCACCACGCCACCATCGAACAAATCGATGGCATCGAATATATCAACACCGGCGACTGGGTTGAAAGCTGCACCGCCATTGCCGAACATCACGACGGCAAGATGGAACTCATCTCCTGGACGCATCTGATCGGGGAAAAGGCCGGCTTTGCGCCTGTCGTCAAACTCGAGGACAAGCGTCCCAAGGCGGCGAATGCGGCCTGAATGGCTTCTCCTGCAGGGATCGATCCGATGAACAGGCTGGTCATTGTCTCCGATGCCTGGCATCCGCAGGTCAATGGCGTGGTGCGCACCCTGACCCAATTGCGCGAGCAGATGGAGGCGCGGGGTGTCGAGGTGACGATCATCTCGCCCGCGGACTATCCCTCGGCTCCATGCCCCACCTATCCGGAAATCCGGCTGGCACTGACCTATCCTGCGGCGGTGAAAGCCCGGATCGAGGCATTGCAGCCTGCCTTCGTGCATATCGCCACGGAAGGCCCGCTCGGCATCATGGCGCGCCGCGCCTGCCTGAAGAACAAGTGGCGCTTCACCACCAGCTTTCATACGCGCTTTCCCGAATATCTGCGCGAGCGCCTGCCCATTCCGCTGGCCTGGACCTATGGCTTTCTGCGCCGGTTCCACAATGCCGCCGAAACCTGCCTTGTCCCGACGCAGTCCATCTATGAGGAACTGACCGAGCGCGGCTTCGACACGCTGCGCGTGTGGACGCGCGGTGTCGACCGCGACCTGTTCCGGCCGCAGGCGGATGTCGATCTTGGCCTTGCGCATCCCGTTTTCCTGTGCGTCGGCCGTGTTGCGCCGGAAAAAAACCTTGAAGCCTTTCTGGCGCTCGATCTGCCGGGTACCAAACTTGTCGTCGGCGACGGGCCGGATATGGATGAGCTGAAGCGCAAATTCCCTGACGCGGTGTTCGCCGGCAAGAAGGAGGGCGAGGAGCTTGCCCGCCACTATGCGGGCGCCGATGTCTTTGTTTTCCCCAGCCGCACCGACACGTTCGGCCTGGTGCTGCTGGAAGCGATTGCCTGCGGGCTGCCGGTCGCCGCCTATCCGGTGGCGGGGCCGAAGGATGTCATCGGCGCGACGGGCGCGGGCGTTCTGTCGGCCGATCTGCACGAGGCGGCGCTGGGCGCCCTGGCCATGGGGAGCGTCGATCCCGACACCACCCTGCAGGGATTCAGCTGGGAAGCCTGCGCCGATATATTCGAGGACATTCTCACGGCGATTGCCGGTGCCAAGCCGCAGCTCGGCCACGAAGCGAAGGCGGCGCGGATTGCGTCTGCCGGCTAATCTATATTTTCTGCGTTTATGATAATTGAGTTGGAAAACTTCCAGTGTTTCTAGGCAGTTGCGGCAAATCGTGATATTTCGGAATATGGTTAGTTGATATTCGTGCGCCGCTCCTCGATCCTCCGAAAGTCCCTCCATGACAGCCGCCACTGCGGACAGTTTTCACGATAAGCCGTCTCGGTTCGAGTTTCGGCTGGCTCTGGCTTATTTTGCGATTTTCATCTCAAGCGGCCTGCATCTGCCTTACTTTCCGCTGTGGCTGGAATTCCGTTCGCTGTCGCCGACGGAAATATCGATCGTCCTGTCCATGCCGCTGTTCGTGCGCGTCATCGCCGCACCGCTGGTGTCCATTCTGGCTGACCAGTCCAGCGACCGTGCACATATCCTGACCATGGCCACCATTCTGGCGGTGATCGTTGCGGCGTTCTATTTTCTGCCGTTCAATTTCTTCGGCATTCTGGTCGTGTCGCTGTTGCTGGCTGCACCGTGGACATCGCAGGTTCCGCTGGCCGATACGATTGCGCTTTCGGGTGTGCGCCGCTACGGCGCGGATTTCGCCAGGATGCGCGTCTGGGGGTCCATCGCGTTCCTGCTGGCTTCCTTTGCCGGCGGCGTGCTGATCCAGCATACGGGCGAGTGGATCATCCCGACGGTGCTGCTGGGCGCGCTGGTTGCCGCATGCGGCATGAGTTTCGTGGTGCCGCGCATCGGCAAGCCGCGCCGCCTGTCGCCGCTGTCGGATATCGACATGGCCGATGCGGGCAGGGCGCTGCGCCGTCCGGCCTTCGTCACCTTTCTGATCGCCACGGGGATCACCCAGGCAAGTCACGCCTATGGTTACAGTTTTTCGGCCATCTACTGGAAGTCCATCGGCATTGAGGAGACGGTGATCGGGGCGCTGTGGTCCATCGCCGTGGTGGCCGAGGTGATCATGTTCACCTGCTTTCGCCGGGTATTCGGACGCCTGCATCCGGCACGCGTGCTGATGATCGGCTCAGCCGTCGCCATATTCCGCTGGACAGTCTTTCCGCTGATCGTGCCGGCAGGTCTCGGCGTCGCCGGCTTTTTCGTCGTGCAGAGCCTGCATGCTTTCTCGTTCGCCCTGTCTTTCCTCGGCATGCAGAAAATGATCGCCATGACCATTCCCGAGGAGAAGGGTGGAACGGCACAGGGCATATCCACCTTCTTCATCGGCACGTCGCTGGCCATCATCACCATGGTGTCCGGACCGCTCTACAGCGCCACCGGCATCTATGGCTTCTATGCCATGGTGGTGCTGGCGGCGGTCGGGCTTGTTCTGGCTAATGTTTCGCTGAAGCTGGAGCAGCGCGAGCGCTAGCGCTAACCCCAAAGCTCCGATTGCGGCGGCGACACGTGGCTGCCTTCAAAGACGAGGCCGGGCTGGCGGTCCTCCTTCAGGATCAGCGGGCCGTCGAGATCGACGAAGTCGGCGTCCTGCGCGACGAGCACAGCCGGCGCCATGGCCAGGGACGTGCCCACCATGCAGCCGACCATGATGCCGAACCCGAGTTCGCGCGCCCGTTTCTGCATGCGCAGGGCTTCGGTCAGCCCGCCTGTCTTGTCGAGCTTGATGTTGATGCTGTCATAGCGGCCGAGAAGGGTGTGCAGATCGTCCGTACCGTGGGCGCTCTCATCGGCACACAGGGGGACGGGGTGCGGGATTGCCGAGAGAATGCCGTCCTTGCCAGCCGGAAGCGGCTGTTCGATGAGCACGACCCCGGCCTTTGCGGCGGCCAGCATGTGCCGGACGATATTTTCGTCGGTCCAGCCCTCATTGGCGTCGAGAATGATGCGGCTGTCGGGCGCGGCTTGCGCCACGGCCCATATGCGTTCCTCGTCATCCTCGCCGCCGACCTTGACCTTGATGACCGGACGGCCGGACAGGGCACGGGCGGCTGCGGCCATGGTTTGCGCATCGCCGAAGGAAACGGTCACGGCCGTGGTCAGGGCTTTGAGCGGCGGCAAACCGACGAGATCGGCAACGCGCCGTCCGGCCCGTCTGGCTTCGAGATCCCAGAGGGCGCAATCGACGGCATTGCGGGCAGCACCAGCGCCAATCAGGCCGGCAATGTCAGCGCGCGTTGCACCGGCGGCAAGTGCACTGCGCAGTTTTTCAATTTCGGCACAGACGGAATCGAGACTTTCGCCATAGCGGGCATAGGGAACGCATTCGCCGCGCCCGGCATATGGTCCGTCGCGCAGGGTACAAACCACCACGGCTGCTTCCGTCTTTGAACCCCGCGAGATGGTGAACGTTCCGGCAATGGGCCAGCGTTCAACGGTAATCTCCATATTAACAGTCATTATGTGCGCCTTAGAGCCTTTCCTGCTTAAATAGAATCGTTCTGCCGGAGGGAATTTGGTTCAAGGTCGAGGGGTTTGGCGAGACCGATGCCTTTCCATCGGGCGAAGCCGAAGCCCGATGGGATTGGGCCAAATTCACCCGGCCCTCCGGGTTTCCGGCTGGCGGACACCCACTTTGTCAGGCAGCGTCGTCCGATGGGTAAACATCGGCCTCGCTGCCTTCCGCGTGGATTGTCTCGCCATCCGGGAAACAGAACTGGTTCTATTTAAGCAGGAAAGGCTCTAATTGCTACAGTGACATCAAGTCAGAGACTCGATATGTGTGGGGATGTTGACTGATAGAGCAAACAATTCAAGTGCTTCTAAGGCTACGGGACGTCATGCGGAGCACGCGTGGATGGTGCCAGCGGTTAAGAAGCCTTATGTACTGATTTTCAGATCCAGGGACGCCCGAGGCGAATGAATTCGACAGACAACGGCAAGAGCAGAGAGCAGGAGCCCGGCGATATCATCCTTTCGGTCAAGGATGTCAGCGTGTCCTTCGGCCGTTCATCGGTGCTGGAGCACCTGAATCTCGACGTCTATCGCGGCGAGATATTGGGATTTGTCGGCGCGTCGGGGACAGGCAAATCTGTCCTCATGCGGACGATCCTCGGTCTCAATCAGAAACAGCACGGCAATATCAGCATTTTCGGCCATGACATCGACCGTGCGACGGAACAGGAAAAACTCAGCGTCGACATGCGCATGGGTGTCCTGTTCCAGCACGGCGCCTTGTTCTCGTCGCTGACGGTTCTCGAAAACATCCAGGTGCCGATGCGCGAATATCTCGACATTCCGCACAGCCTGATGGACGAACTGGCGCGCCTCAAGATCGATCTCGTTGGATTGAAACCGGATACGGCCGAAAAATTTCCGTCGGAACTGTCCGGCGGCATGATCAAGCGTGCAGCGCTGGCCCGTGCCTTGTCGCTCGACCCGGACATCGTCTTTCTCGATGAGCCGACATCGGGGCTCGATCCCATCGGCGCCGCCGATTTCGATGAACTCATCGCAAATCTGCGCGATACGATGGGTTTGACCGTCTATATGGTCACGCACGATCTCGATAGCCTGTTCGCCGTTTGCGACCGAATCGCGGTATTGGGTAAGAAAAGGGTTCTCGTGGAAGGAACCATCGACGACATGCTGACGTTTGATGACCCGTGGGTTCAGGAATATTTTCATGGCAAGCGCGCGCGCCAGATCGTACCGAACGGCAGCAGCAGGCGAAAGTCTGATCGCATGCAAAGCGCCCGGCAATCCGGGCCGTTGCTGAAGGAACAGGGTTAGGTGGAATAATCGATGGAGACCAAAGCCAACTACGTTCTGGTCGGGATTTTCACGCTTGCGGTTTGCGTCGCGGCGTTCGTCTTCGTGTACTGGATCGCCCGCTATGGCGACAGGCAGGAAATGACGACGCTGGAAATCCGCATTGCCGGTTCGGTTACCGGCCTGGCCGAGGGCAGCCAGGTGCTCTTCAACGGCATCAAGGTGGGCACCGTGCGGCGCCTGAATATCGACAAGACCAATCCCGACGCGGTGATCGCCACCGCGGAAATCGACAGCACGACACCGATCACCCGCTCGACCCAGGCAACCCTCGGCTTTACCGGCTTGACCGGTCTGGCTTTCGTGGAGCTTAAGGGCGGCAAGGTCTATGAACCCAATCTGCTTGAAGAAGCCGACAAGGATGGCGCAGTTGCGCGTATCGACGCCGATCCGTCGGTGGTCAACAACCTTCTGCAGAAGGCGCAGGACATTCTCGAACGCGTCAACACGGCGATGAGCTCGATCGAAAGTTTCATCACCGAGGTGAAGGGGCCGCTGGTCGATACGGTCAACAACACCAAGAAGTTCACCGATGCGCTGGCCAAGAACTCCGATGTGATCGACAAGTTCAGCCAGAGCGCCGAGGACGTGCAGTCGGTGGTGCGCGAGGCGCGTGAAATGATGACGCGGCTGAATGTCGCTTCGGCCCGGGTCGACGGCGTTCTGGCCAAGGTCGACAATCTGGTGTCCGATGGCGATGGCAGCGTTGTGGCCGAAGCGCGCAACACGCTCAAATCCTATCGCGCGGTTGCAGACAATCTCAACACCAAGCTTGGCCCGATCACGGACAACCTCAACCGCTTTTCCGGGCAGGGCCTGCGCGATGTGCAGGCGCTCGTCACCGAGAGCCGCCAGTCGGTGCAGCGCATCGAGCGGGCGATCAGCGATCTTGAGAAGAATCCGCAGCGGGTGATTTTCGGCGGCAGCGGCAATGTGCCGGAGTATGACGGCCGCACGCGCCGTTGACTTTGGCGATGCTGCATCGCATGAAGGTTAATGAATCGTGAAGCTTTGCGTGACAGGGATGAGAGCATTGGTGAATTCAAGAACGACAATTGCCGCTCTGCTGATGGCTTTGTCCGTTTCCGCCTGCGCCGGAACCAAGAAGCTTGATACATTCGATCTTTCCGGCCCGTCCCTGTCCGAGACGTCATCCAGAAAACATGGCAGCCGCCAGATACTGATCGCCGCGCCATCGGCCCTCAAAGCGCTTGATGGCGAAAACGTCGTGGTCCGCTCCGGACCGAATGCCATTTCGTTCCTGAAGGGCGCGCAGTGGTCCGACCGCCTGCCGAACATCGTGCAGACGCGGCTGGTGCAGGCATTTGAGAGTTCGGGCCGCTTCGGCGGCGTCGGCCGTCCCGGCGAAGGCCTTGCCATCGATTATCAGGTGATCAGCAATATCCGCACGTTCGATATCGATGCCTCGGGCAAGGAAACGGCCGTCGTCGAAATCGCCATCAAGATCCTCAATGACAAGAACGGCACGGTGCGCGCGACCCGCGTCTTCCGCTCGACATCGCCGGTCAGCGGCCAGGGCAATGCGGCCTATGTCACCGCCCTGAACCATGCGTTTGACAGCGCCGCAGGCGATATCGTCACCTGGACGCTGTCGGTTATCTAAACCGGAAACTCAGGCGACCCTTCTGAGTTCGCCCGCTGCCGGACCGGTGGCGAAGGGGAGTTCCTCGTCGGCCCAGCCGGTGATGCCGCCGATCATGATTTTCACCGGACGTCCCAGCCTTGCAAGTTTCAGCGCGGCCTGATCGGCGCCATTGCAGTGGGGGCCGGCGCAATAGGCGACGAACAGCGTATCGTTGGGCCATGCGGCCATGCGCTCGGCGGTGATCTCGCGATGCGGCAGATGTATGGCTCCCGGCACGTGACGGCGTTCATAGGCCGCCGGTGTTCCCACCACGTGCAGGAGCACAAAGTCCTGTTCGCCCGCCTTCAGCGATGCGGCGACGTCGGCACAATCGGTCTCAAGCGCGAGACGCCGGGAAAAATGCTCGATGACAGTCTGTGGTGCTGCAGCCGGGGTTTCGGTAACATAGCTCATGGGGCTCTCCTGTGTTGACGCGCAATTCGTAAGACACGCGACAAGGCACTGGTAGTTGGCAAGATTGCCATATATCGTCGATATCATGTCAAACGTATCCCTTGCCCCCCGCCTTGATAATCCGCTGGTTGTCGCCGTTGCCTATGACGGGCTCTGCACGTTCGAGTTCGGCCTGGTCGTCGAAATGTTCGGGCTGCCGCGCCCGGAAATGGGCGATGACTGGTACAGGTTTGCCGTGGCCAGCATTGAAGTCGGCGAGCTGCGCGCCACCGGCGGCGTGCGCATTCTGGCCGATGGCGGGCTTGACCTGTTCGAACAGGCGGGAACCATCATCATGCCGGGCTGGCGCGGCGTCGAGCATGCGGTGCCGGATGCTTTGGCACAGGCCCTTCGGCGGGCGCATGCCAATGGCGCACGGATTCTCTCTATCTGCTCCGGCGTGTTCGTTCTGGCCGCCGCCGGTCTCCTGGCCGGGCGCAGGGCGACGACGCACTGGCGCTATGCCGATCTCCTGGCGGAGCGCTATCCGGATATCGCGGTTGAGCCCAACGTGCTTTACGTGGATGAGGGCAGTGTGCTGACCTCTGCCGGGAGCGCGGCGGGCATTGATCTCTGCCTGCATCTGATCCGCCGGGATTTTGGTACCGAGGCCGCCAACAAGGTGGCGCGCCGGCTGGTGGTGGCGCCGCACCGCGAGGGCGGGCAGGCGCAGTTCGTCGAACGGGCCGTGCCGCCGCCACATGAGGGGATAAGGCTGTCGCCGCTGCTCGAGCGGATGCGCACCGAGCTCAGGCATGATTTTTCCATTGCAACGCTGGCCAAGGCGGCGGGCATGAGCTCGCGCACGTTTCTGCGCCGCTTCGAGGCCGCAACCGGCACGACGCCTGCCAAATGGCTGCTGTCGGAACGGCTGGCCAAGGCACGGGAACTGCTTGAGCAGTCGGTGCTTTCGGTCGAGACCATCGCCGAGACCACCGGGTTCGGTACGGCTGCCACGCTGCGGCATCATTTTCGCCAGCAGCTGGCAACGACGCCCACCGCCTACCGCGAGATGTTCGGCAGGGAGAAGACGTTGCGGACGGCGTGAGGACCATTGCACGGAACATCGTGCGTGGTTCACGTACCTATTCAGGCTCGCCGAACCATCGCGCCGCTGCCTGCGCAAGTTCCTCCAAATCAGAAGCGGTCTCACCGGCCCAGGCGACGATGCCATCCGGACGGACAAGCACGGAGCGCAAGCCAAGCCTGTTTCTGGCATCATGTGCGAGATAGCCGATCCGGCCGCCCCAGCGGCGTGCCAGCGCCTGAAGCGGTACAGTGGCGTCAAAGTCCAGGAGGAGGCCTTTCCCGCTTCCAAGATGCCCGCCGAGGAACGTCCCGTCGGCCAGCTCGAAGTCGGGTGCGCTGCGGCCGGCCAGCGGGTGGCTGCCACCAAGATCGTAGCGGAGCGACACGCCCCAGACGCGTTCGGCGAAGTAGGTTGCACCATCGCGCGTGTCGATGAGATCGCGCATGATGGCTTCGAGCGCACGGGAACTGCGGCTCGGCCGCATGAGCGCGACCTGGGCGCGCGACCAGTCAAGCACCTGCGCTCCGACCGGGTGCCGTTCGCTCTCATAAGTGTCGAGCAGGCCGGATGGCGCGGTACCACGGATTGTTGATGCGAGCTTCCATCCCAGGTTCATCGCATCGCCAAGCCCGAGATTCAGCCCCTGTCCGCCGAGGGGGGAATGGATGTGCGCGGCGTCACCGGCGAGCAGTACCCGTCCATTGCGGTAGGCGGTGGCCTGACAGGCGCGGTCCGTCCACGTGGTGGCAAGCGTGAGTGCCGTCAATGTGACGCTGGTGCCGGAGACGCGGCGCAGCACCGCCTGCACATGGTCGAGCGTGATCGGCCGGGTCCGGTGGCAGGCGCCGCCGTCGAAATCGACCATCGCGATGGTTCCGGGCTTCTGGTAGGTGTACATGCCCGCCGGCGTATAGTGCCGGCCGGGGCTGAGCATGTCCGGATCGGTCAGCTCGACCTCAACGGAATAGCCGGTGAATTCCGGATCGGTGCCGGTAAATGTAAAACCTCCAGCCTTGCGCACGGTGCTGCGCCCGCCATCGCAGCCGACGAGCCAGCGTCCGTGAAAGGCGGCACCGCCGGCATGAACGGTCACGCTATCATCCGACTGCTCGAAACGCTCCACGCCGAGGCCGCGCCTGATCTCGACGCCCATCGCGTCAGCACGGGCGGCAAGGACGGATTCCACCTGCTGCATGGTGGTGGCCAAATTGGTGGCGGCTGGGCCGGGCAGGCGATAGGGCCATTTTGAGGTATCGATAGCGTCCTGGAAAAACTGGATGCCGGCGAAATGGCCGCCCGGCCGGCGGGGCTGTTGCATCCAATGCGCTGCAGCCGGTGTCCTGTTGCCATCCGATGGTTCTTTTCGCGGGACCGAGACATCATCCAGCAGTCCGCGACGATAGAAGGCGTCGACGGTGGGGGCGGAAAGGCCGCGCATGCCGAACGGCAGCCCCTTCAAGGGGGAGTGCGGGTTTTCGGCTTGCTCCAGCACCAGCACGGAGAGACCGGCGAGGCGCAGCTCGCAGGCGAGAAACAGGCCGACAGGGCCTGCACCGGCAATCACAACATCATAAATCCTGGGGGGCATGAACTACTCCTTTGTGGTCGTTCGACCGGAGCGGTTCATCGTTTTGCGAACCACACGGACGAACATAAACGCTTGGACAGCGTTGGCTGTTCGTCGAGGGGAACACATGCACGAGGCAGGGACAGAGCTTCCGTTTCCGAAAGGACTTGGGCTTACCAAACCAAGTCTGCCTTTTCCGACGCGGCATATATAGCGCTGGATCAACCGGCCTGCAACGGGCGATGTTCCATTTGCTGCAGGCCTGTCTCCGGCGCTGATGCACCGTCAACAAAAAACGCGGCCCGAGGCCGCGTTTTTCAGTTCTGACAAGGCACCAGCTTAGCGCAGGCGGTTACTCGCATGGGCCAGCATGGTGTAGACCTTGCCGGTATCCGACGTCAGGTAATTCTGGGTCAGGACATTGTCGCGATCATTGCGGGCAACGTCTTCCAGCAGGCGTTCGAAGTCGTCCATGTAGCGGTCGACGGCACGGCGGAATTCGCTGTCTGCCTGATACTTGCGCTTGATCTCGTCAAATGTCTGCTGACCCTTCAGCGTGTAGAGACGGCGGGTGAACACATTGCGTTCGCCGGCGCGGTAGCGCTGCCACAGTTCAACCGAAGCCTCGTGGTCGATGGCACGGGTGATATCGACCGAAAGCGAGTTCAGCGATTCAACCACCTGACCGGGCGAGCGGGCCTCCGGCGCCTTGGCCTTGGGGGCGGCTGGAGTCTCGTCGCTGGATGCACGACGGAGCAGGTCGGAAACCCAGCCATTGCCCTGCTTGGGCTGTTCCGGGTTGCCGCGCACGTCGAGGCTGCCGCGCATGGCCGGAGCCGGAGCAGCGGGTGCCGCAGCAACGGCGCGTGGTGCTGCAACCGGTTCGCTGCGCTGCGGCTGCGGGGCCTGTGCAACGGCTGCTGCCGTACGGGCAGGAGCAGGGGCGCGGGCTGCCCGGGCTTCGCCGACGTCGGTCAGGCGTCCGGATTTCTGCACGATCTCAGACAGTTCCTTCAGCGCATTGATCTGCTCGGAGACAGCCTTGCGCATCTGCGCAGTCGACTGCTTGGCTTCTTCCGGCATGTCCATGACGCCGCGCTGCAGTTCCGAACGGGTCTCTTCGAGTTCCGCGCGGATGGCAGCCGAGGAGCGGCGGATTTCGTCCGTCGCATTGGCGAACTTCTGCGATGCCTGTTCGACAACTTCCGCGATGGAATTGCGGATCTGTTCGGTTGTCTGCGTGGCACGGCCTTCGGCCCGGTCAAAGGCGGAGGAGACGAGGGACTCGAACGACCGCATGGTCTTTTCGATGTTTTCGGATTTCTCCACCAGGCCGGTTGCCAGGTTCTGCAGGGCCGCCTGACGTTCATCGAAGGTCGAAGCAAGGTTCGACTGCGACGAGTTGATCAGTTCGGATGCAGCGCCCAGCATCTTGCCATGGTCGTCAAAACGCTTGGCGATGGAGGCAATGTCGACAAGTGTCGTGTTCGACAGCTGCGAGAGCTTGCCGATATTGCCGTCGATCAGGCGCGTGGAGGACTCGAAGGATTCGGCAGCGCGCGTCGCGTTTTCGGCAAAGGCGGTTGTCGTATCCAGCAGGCGGCCGTCGATGTCGCCAAGGTTCTTGGTGGCCATGTCGATCAGCTCGCCCAGCTTCGCATTGGAAGAGGAGAGGCGGTCGATCAGGTTGCTGACGTCGTCGGTGAGGCCCGCCTTGGCTTCCTGAACCGCGGTGATGGTTTCCGCGGTGCGGCTGGCGATGGCATTGATCAGGGCCGCATTTTCAACGCGCAGGCGTTCCGTCGCCGCCGTGGTGGCTTCGACGAGCTGCGAGGCGAGCGTACGCCCATTATCGGCAAGGCTCTCGACGAGCGGCTGCGCCGTGTTGTCGAGAATGCTGATGATCTCCTGCGAGCGGGCTGCCAGCACTTCGTTGAGTTCGCGGGTGCTTTCGGCCAGTTTGGAGGCGGTGGAATCCGTGGCCGCGGTGAAGCGGGCTTCCAGTGCTTCCAGATTGGCGGCAGCTTCCGTTGCCCGCTGACCAAGACGCTTTTCGGTTTCGGCCAGGCTTTCATTCATGCGCTGGCTGAATGCCTCGCCATGACCGTCGAGCGCTTCACCGGCCTTCTGCGCTTCACCGGTAAGGGTGGAAGCGGCCTCGGTGATCTTGTCGCGCAGGGTGCGGGCAACGACCGAGGCGCTCTGTTCAAGCGACTTGCGGACATTGTCGACACCCATGGCAAGGGCGCTCTGCATGGTGGTCGTGCGTTCGTCGATGGTACCGCCATGGGTTTCAAACGCCTTGGCGAGAACTTCGGCGCTGTCCTGCAGAACGGCCTGCAGGGCGACGGTGCGGTCGCTGATGGCACTTGCCTGACCGTCAAGGGTCTGGCCAAGCGTTGCATTGCCATGTTCCATCGCTGCCCGAATGCCGCTGATGCGGTCGTCGAGCACGCTGGCATGGGTGTTGAGGGTTTCGCCAATGCGGGCATCACTGTCGGCGAGGCTGGCTGCGATGGCCGCAGCTCGCTCGTCAATGGTGCTGACATGGGCGGCGAGCGTATCGCTGATGCCGGCATTGCTGTTGGCAAGCGTTGCCTGGATGGCTGCGGCGCGCTCGTCGAGCGTGTTGACATGCGAGGCAAGCGTGCTGCCGATCTTGGCTGTGCTGTTGGCAAGCGTCGATGTGATCGTCGCAGCCCGTTCATCAATCGCGCCGGCATGCGAGGCGAGTGTGTCACCGATATGCGCATTGCTGTTCGAAAGCGCCGCCGTGATCGCGGCTGCCCGTTCGTCAATCGCATTGACGTGCGAGGCAAGCGTATCGCCGAACTGGGCGTTGCTGTCGTTGAGCGTTGCCCGGATTCCGGCAGCGCGTTCGTCGATGGCCGTCACATGCGAGGTGAGCACATTGCCGATCTGGGCATTGCTGCTGTCGAGAACGGAGCGGATGCCGGCGGTGCGGTCGTCGATCACCGTTGCATGGTCGGCGAGGGTCCGGCCGATCTGCGCATGGGTGTTTTCAAGCGCTGCCTGGATGGCCGCCGTGCGTTCATCCAATGCCGAGGCATGGGAGGAAAGCGTGTTGCCGATGCGTGTATCGCTGTTGGAAAGCGCCTGTTCGATGCCGGCCGTGCGGTCCTCAATGGCGCTGGCATGGGACGCCAGAACATTGCTGATGCGCTCGTCACTGCTGGTCAGGGCACTTTCAATGCGGCTTGTGCGGCCATCAACGGATTCAATGAAGCCGCTGAGCGTGCCGTCGATGCGCGCACCGCTGTTGAGCAGCGTTGACTGGATTTCCGCGTTGCGGGCGTCGATAGCCTGGGTGTGGGCGGCCAGCGTGTCGCCAAGCTTGGCATCGCTGCCAGCCAGAGCCAGCTGGATGTCCTGATTGCGTTCATCGAGGCTCTTGGCATGATGGTCCAGAGTCTGGGCAATCTTGGCGTGCGTGTCGACAAAGGCGGCGCGCATACCGGATGTGCGGTCATCCATGATCTTGGCATGGGCTTCGAGTGTCTGGCCGATGCGGGCATCGCCAGCCAGGATAGCCGCCTCGACGCCGGCACTGCGGGCATCGATGCTGCGCACATGTTCGTCCAGGGTCTGGCGGATCTTCTCATCCGTATCGGAGAATGCGGCGTGCATGCCCGATGTACGGTCCTCGATGGCCTTGGCATGGGAATCGAGCGTCGCGCCGATGCGGGCATCATTGTCAGCCAATGCCACACGCAGACCGGAGGTGCGGTCATCGAGCGATGCGGCATGACCGTCAATGATCTGGCCAATGGCTGCCGTGCTCGTTTCAAGAACGGAGCGCAGGTTTGATGTATGATCGCCAAGCTGTCCGGCCTGATCGCGAATGATCGAGGCGGCCCGTTCCGTTTCGCCGGAAAGGGTTGCAGCGAGGGCTTCGCGGCTTTCGGCCAGCTTGTCGGCAAAGAGCGCCGTATTGGTGGACAGAAGGCTTCCGACCGATTCGGAAAGGCTCGACAGGTCGTTGCCGATCTTCGCCTTCGTCTCGTCGACGATGCCGTCAATCGAAGCGCGGCCGTCCGTGAAGGTCTTGGCGATGTCGCGGGTACGCTCGATCAACTGTTCATTGATCTGGCGGGCGCGGGCTTCAAGCGCCGAATTCAGGCGTTCGGTGCTGGCATCCAGCGACTGGGCGCGGGTTTCGAATTCAGCAAGCAGGGAACGGCCGCGCTCGTTGATTGTCGTGTCGAGCCCGGCGAGACGCGTATCGAATTCGCCGACCAGGGTCTGGGTGGCGTTGCCCAGCAGCGACAGCATGCTGTTGGTGCGGCCATCGAGCGTATCGGCCAGCTTCATCGTCACCGAATCGGTCTGTTCCGAGAGTGCTGCAATCCGCATTTCCAGAAGATTTGCAAAGGCTTCGCCCGACGTGGTGATCTTGGCCGAGATGTCGTCGGAGCGCGAGCCGATCGAGTCGGCGATGGTCTGGCCGCTCTGGGTCAGGCGATCGATGAGTGTATCGCCGGACTGGCTGATTGACATGGTCAAGTTGGTCGAGGCGCTGAGCAGGTTGTCACGCAGCGAATCGCCAGCCAGGGACAATTCATCCTTCAGCTGTTCATGCGCGCTGGAGATCGATGCGCGAACCCGTTCGGCATGGCCGATGACCGATTCGCGTTCGCCGCCGAGGCGGTCGACCAGCGTGCGGATGCGGTGTTCATTGTCCGTATAGACGCGTTCGAGCTGATTGACCTCGGTCTGAACAAGCGTTTCCAGTTCGACGGCACGGGCGAGGGTGCGTTCAACACCTTCGCTCATCGCGGCGACTTCACGGCGAACGGCCTGGCCCAGCGAGGCCACGCGGTCGGACGACAGCATTTCCGGCTCGGAAAGGCGCATGGCGGCTTCAGCCATGGAGCGGGCGGCATACTGCATTTCCTGCGCGCGGCGTACCATCAGGGCAAAGGCCCAGAACAGCATGACCGGAACGATGATCGCCACGGCGAGGGCAATCGCATAGGGCGCAGCGGCAAAATCGGCGAACGAGCGAATCGACCACAGGGACGAGCCGTAGAGTGCCTGACCAAGTGCAAGAACACCGGCGGCCCAGAGCACGCTGACAATGGCGGTGACCAGCCCGTAGGAGCGCGGCGCCTGGTTGGAAGCCGTCGAGCGGGCCGATTTGGTGTTCTGCAGCAAATCGTCATTTGCCGGCTTGAATGTCTGCGGCGGCACGGCGGGCGCCTTTGGCGGCGCGGGCGGTGCGGCGGGAATCGGGTTGGCAGCCTGAATCTGCGGCTTGGGTGCCGGCAGCGGAATCGTGTTCTCCGCGGCAAGGCTTTCCTTGATTTCCACGGGCTTTACGGGTTCCGGAACAACCGGCGCATTGTGCTTTTCTGCCGCCAGTTCCTGCGCTGCCTGGGAAATCTGCGCTTCGAGATCGTTGAAAGAGATCAGATCGTCATCGACTGGCGAAAGATCCATATCCATGCCGAGTGTCGACTCATCGAAATCAATTTCTAGAGCCTTTTCAAGAGCTTCACCAAGTTCGTCCTCGGCTTTCGCTACTTTGTTCTTCGGGGCTGTGGCCATGTTTACCTCGCAATATTGGGCAGTGACCACATGTGGAGTCGACCGCGCCATACTCTTTACGCCTTAAGTCTATCGTACTGGCACATGGATTGGAAAGAAACAATGGATTCGGGAAATGCTTAAAAGTTTAAACACAAGGTTAATTTTTTTGGCTCGAACCAAATTTTGCCGGAATGCCTGAATTAACCCTTCGTTCACCACATCCGGCCAATTCGGGGGGTAGCGGCCATGCTTTAACCCAGAATGCCCGGCATTTGATTAAACTTGCGCATTCATTCGAGTCTGAGTTCAGGAGAGTATCATGGCACTGCCACAACAAGCGTCAATGGCTTTTGCGCTGCCGGGCGGCGAAACGTCCAAACCATCGCGCAAACGGCCGATCGATCTTGTGCATCTTACCCGCGAGACATTCGGCAACCGCGCACTCGAGACCGAAATCCTCAGCCTGTTCTCCCGCCAGATTTCGGGAATCGTCAACCGGCTGAGCCAGGCCAATGCCGATGAACGGGTCCGTCTCGCCAAATCGCTCAAGGGTTCGGCGCGCGCCGTCGGTGCCTTCCGCGTCGCCGATCTGGCCGAATCGATCGAACGGTCGCCCGGCAACACGAAGCTGCTCAGCGAACTTCATCCCGAAATCGACGACGTGCGTGACTATATAGCGGCGATCACGCGCTAGTGGAACGAATTTGACATTCGCACCCCATTTGACATGACCCGCAACATGCGAATGTCAAATTCAAAGTTCCACTGGAATCTTATCGTTGCTAGTGGTCCCTTGATTCTGACATTTGCCTGAACGGCCTGTATCAAAGGGATGCAAATGTCAGAATCGGACCACTAGTCCCCGCTGGCTGCGTCAGGGAGTGCAATTGACTTCCCTGTCCAAATCCCTATCTCAGCGGTAACTTTTCTGCTTGGGGCTTTTTTCATGGCAAAGATCACGTTTGTCACTTTCGATGGCGTCCGGATGGATACGGAAGCCGAGAACGGCTCGACCGTGATGGAGAGCGCCATCCGCAATGCCGTGCCGGGCATCGACGCGGAATGCGGCGGTGCCTGTGCCTGCGCAACCTGCCATGTCTATGTCGATGATGCCTGGAAGGACGCGGCTGGCGAGCCGGAAGCCATGGAAGAAGACATGCTCGACTTCGCCTATGACGTGCGTCCGAGCTCGCGCCTGTCCTGCCAGATTCGCGTTTCCGATGAGCTGGACGGCCTTGTCGTCCATGTTCCGGAGCGCCAGGCGTAAGATTTAGCCTGATATTTTCTCACCGACCGATTAGAAATGCTCCATTCCAGACCGCTTGCCGGTGTGAAATAGTATATTGGTTTGTCATGAGGAATTATCGATGAGTGAAATAACCAAAACGGACGTCGTGATCATTGGCGCCGGGCCTGTCGGCCTCTTCGCCGTGTTCGAGCTCGGCCTCTACGATCTCAAATGCCATCTGATCGATATTCTCGACCGTCCCGGCGGCCAATGTGCGGAACTCTACCCGGAAAAGCCCATCTATGACATTCCGGCCTGGCCCGAAATCAGCGGGCAGGGGCTGACGGACAAGCTGATGGAGCAGATCAAGCCGTTCGCGCCGCAGTTTCATTTCAACCGCATGGTCACCCGGCTGGAACGCCAGCCCGATGGCCAGTTCCACGTGGAAACCGATGAAGGCGAGGTTTTCGAGACCAAGGTGGTGGTGATTGCCGCCGGTGGCGGCTCATTCCAGCCAAAACGTCCGCCGGTTCCCGGCATCGAAGCCTTCGAGGGCAAGAGCGTCTTTTATTCGGTGCGCCGCATGGAAGAATTCCGTGACGAAGACGTGCTGATTGTCGGGGGTGGTGATTCGGCCCTGGACTGGGCGCTGAACCTGCAGCCCATCGCCCGCAGTTTGACCGTGGTGCACCGCCGTGCCGAATTCCGCGCGGCGCCCGACAGCGTCAAGAAGATGTTCGAACTGGTCGAGCGCGGCAGCGTGCGTTTCGAGCTAGGACAGGTTTCCGGCCTGACGGGCGCGGACGGGCAGCTTTCCAGCGCCACGATCAAGGCGGCGGAGGGCGAGACCGAGATTCCAGTTACCCGCCTGCTGCCATTCTTCGGTTTGACCATGAAACTCGGCCCGATCGCCGATTGGGGGCTCAACCTGCATGAAAACCTCATACCGGTGAATGTCGAGACCTTCGAAACGTCACAGCCGGGGATTTTCGCCATTGGCGACATCAACTGGTATCCCGGCAAGCTCAAGCTGATCCTGTCCGGTTTCCACGAGGCGGCGCTGATGACCCAGGCGGCCAAGCGCATCATCAGCCCCGGCGAGCGGGTGGTGTTCCAGTATACGACCTCATCGACCAGCCTGCAGAAGAAGCTGGGCGTCGCTTGAACAATGAATGGGTGAACCGGCGCATCCGCGCCGGTCACACTATCCCTTTTTGTTCTCCATCTCGCGCTGGATGCGGAATATGAGCAGCCGTTCGAAGCGGCGCTCAAAATTCTTTCCCTCCACGCGGTCAAACTGAATCTGCGCGGCGTCCTGCTCTTTCATCAGCTTGACCATGAGCTTGGCCGCATCGGCTTTCATTTCCTCGCAATTGCTGCGCCAGGGCAGGGCTTTCATCGCCCGCTCCATCTCGAATGCGGCGGTGCGGGCAATGACGATATGGCTTTCCTCATGACGTTTGATATCGGCCGACAGCGTGTCCCAGATCAGGGCGAGATCGGGCTTGGCCGACGCGCGCTGTTTCCAGCGCGGCAGATGGACCCGGGCGTGAATGGTGATATTTGCCTCGACAACCCGGCAGCTCTTGCCGTCGGACCCGTATTTGACCTTGGTGTTGAACCGCATCTGCGTTGCGCCGGGATGGCGGGGACCAGTCTTGTGCAACTGCGGCCCGCGCCGGCTCAATTCGCGATCAAGATCGGCGGCCGTTCTGCCGTTCAGGGTGAAATACTCATAATTGCGCAGGACCACGGCCGCATTGGCGCTTTCGGTTGCGAGCAGACATGCGAGTGCGAGAGCCGCCGTTCTGACGATCGTTTTCATGGGGACTGATCCTTCATTTCGGCCAAAGCCTGCCTGCAGTACGAACACTCTAGCGCCAAAAACGTTGCGGATGAATTGACGCGGCGAGCGTTCTGTTCAAAAACAACGGCAGCATTCCGGCATTGAAAGGAGCATCCCTATGCAAAGAGAGTGGCGTCTGGCGCATGGGCGATCCCTGATCCTCGGACCGGAGGCCATCATCATGGGTGTCCTCAACGTCACGCCGGATTCGTTTTCCGATGGCGGCGTACATCTGGCGCCGGACAAGGCAATCGAGGGGGCGCGGGCGATGATCGCCGAGGGGGCTCACATCATCGATGTCGGCGGCGAGTCGACCCGGCCCGGCGCAACCCGGGTCGATGCCAGGACCGAACAGGCGCGGGTGCTTCCGGTGATTGAAGCCCTGGCCGGGCAAACCGATGTGCTCATTTCCGTCGATACCTATCGCGAGGAAACCGCGCGGCTCGCCGTTGCCGCCGGTGCGCATATCGTCAATGACGTCTGGGGTGTGCAGCGCGAACCGGCGATCGCCGATCTTGCGGCGCAGACCGGGGCCGGGCTTGTCATCATGCACACGGGCCGCGAGCGTGAGCGCGATCCCGATGTCATCGTCGATCAATTTGCTTTCCTCAACCGCTCACTGGAGATCGCCAGGCTGGCGGGCGTGGCGCGCGAGCAGATCGTGCTCGATCCGGGATTCGGCTTTGCCAAGGAAACCGAAGAAAACCTAGCCCTGATGCGCCGGTTCGCCGAGTTGCAGGCCTTTGGCTATCCTTTCCTGGCGGGCACCTCGCGCAAGCGGTTCCTCGGCGCGGTGACAGGGCGCGATGCGGATCAGCGCGATGTGGTCACGGCCGCAACATCGGCGATCCTGCGGCTGGCCGGCGCGGACGTGTTTCGCGTGCACGACATCGGGATGAACCGGGATGCGCTGGCCATTGCCGATGCCATGCTCGAAACCCGGGGTGCGAAGGCATGAGCCTCGTGCACAAAGCGTGGCTCGGGCTCGGCGGCAATATCGGCGATCCCGTGCAGTCGATGGCGGAGGCCCTGCAGGCTCTCGGCCGCCGCGATGATACGCAGGTCATTGCCGTTTCGCCGGTTTACCGGACGCCGCCCTGGGGCAAAACCGATCAGGCGTGGTTTCACAATGCCTGTGCGCAAGTCGAAACATCGCTCGAACCGGAAGCTTTGCTGGCGGCCACGCTGGATATCGAGCGACAGATGAAACGCGAGCGCATCGAACGCTGGGGACCGCGCATCATCGATATCGACCTTTTGGCCTATGAGGGCAGGGAGCGGTTTGAAAGCCAGACGCTGACATTGCCGCATCCGCGCATGACGGAGCGGGCCTTTGTGCTGGTGCCGCTCAGCGATATCGCACCGGACCTTTTGGTGAACGGAAAAAGCGTTGCCGGGTGGGCTGCCTTGTGTGACCGTTCCGGCATAGAAAAAGCCCGCGCGGAGGCGGGCTGGTGGCGCGAGAACCGGCCGGATTGATCAGTTCTTGGCGATGCTGCCGACGGCGGTGTTGTCCACGCGCTTCAGGGTCATGCCGACAACCGGAATCAGCGTATCTTCCAGCCGCACCGATATGGTGACGTTCAGCGTGTTGTCGCCGGTGAACTTGGCCAGCATTGCGCCGGTCAGCTGTTTGCGGGTGATATTGAGGACGACCCGGTCGCCGGCAACGCTGCCGCCAGTGATATCAAGACCCTTGCCAGCAGCACCGTCGAGGAATGTGCCCTTATAGGTGCCGCCATTGCGGGCAATGGTTGCCTTCATCGGCTGGTTGAAAATACCGACGCGGCAACTGCCGTCCAGTGTCATCCCTGCGGTTTCATCGGGGGTTGAGCCGTCAAGCGTGCAGGTGAACTTCGTACCCTTGTACTTGCCGGCCACAATCTCGCCGGGACCAACCCATTGGCCTTCGACGGTCTGAAAGAACTCGGCGTCCTTGTCTTTATCCTTGGCTTGTGCGGAAAACGCGAAGAGCGCGCAGGCGAACAAAGATATGGTAGCGGCAGCTGCGCGTGTTTTCATTCGGATTACTCAACACAAATCATTGAAATGACGATGACCGATCATCGGTTGGAATGGTTAACGGATGGTTGCCATTCCTGCCGAAATTGCAACCCTGTCCACAGGATTATTCTTTTTTCCCGCCGCCGATACGGGCAAGATCCCCAATAAAATCGCTGATGCCCGGCCGTTTTTCCGCATTGAAGGGAAATGGGCGAACCAGATCCATCGCGGAAATACCGATGCGCGCGGTCATCAGGCCGTTGATGACGCCTTCGCCCAGACGCGCCGAGAGTTTTGCCGCGAGCCCATGGCCGACAAGCTGCTGGACGATGCTGTCGCCCATGGCGACGGTGCCGGTGACGGCGAGATGGGCGATCACATTGCGGGTCAGTTTGAGGAAGCCCAATGTGCCGGGCCGCCCGCCATAAAGCTCCGACAGGCGGCGGATCAGCCGGGCCGACTCGAAAATCACGTAGCCGATATCGACAAGGGCACGCGGACTGACGGCGGTGACGACCGAAACGCGCTTTGCAGCGGCAAGGATGAGCTCGCGCGCCTGCCGGTCGAGTGGGCGCAGCAATTCGGTTTCGGTCAGGCGGATGAGATCGCGCCCGTCGATCACGTCGTCGCGCAGATCATGCAGCAGGGCACGGCCCTTGGCGGTCGCCGGCATGGTCTCGGCGATGGTGACGAGCCTCGCCACGGCCGCCTTGGCCTGCCGCGCATCATTGTCGGCCACTGCCTTGGCCGCTGCATCGCGCAGCGATTGCACCGATGTGAGGCGGCGCAGGGCGAGAGTTTCACGTATGATAATGGCCAGAAGCGAGAGAGCGGCAACGATGCCGACGGCGAGTGCCACCCAGCCAAGCCAGGGCGCACGCTCGAACAGGGTGCGGATGAGATTGTCGGCCCATAGTCCGATGGCGAGCGACACCAGTACGCCGAGGGCGCCGGTCAGCACGGACGCAAAGGAGAAGCGCTTTTTGCGCGGTTGAGCGGGCGGCGGGGTCAAGGCGTCGAGTTCGCCTGCCGTTGAAGCATCAAGGTCGAACACATCAACCGGTGCCGGTGTGATCACCGCGGCATCCCTGATTGCCGTGGGCCTGCGGGATTCGGCAGATTTGCGCGCCGTTTCCGCCCCGGCGCGCACGGCTGTCTCGGGCGGGGTCATGCGGAAGGCTGCGGGTTTGCGTGGGTTGCTGTCGGTCATGCGAGGCGGTCTCCGATCAGGAACTGAAGCGCGCGGTCAAGCCGGATATGCGGCAGCGAGAGTGTAAACCCTTCCGCGGTCTTTTCGAGTGCGGGCGGGCGGAAGCGGACGAAGCGAATGGCCGGATCCTCAGAAACCGATTCCGGGCCTTCAAAAATTGAATCCGGTTTTGCCGGCAAGTCCCCGGGAAATATGGCTGTTTCGGTCTTGCCGTCGAAGCGTTCGCCATCGATCGTTTCGCCCTTGAGCGGCGTTCCGACGATCACGGGCAGGACTTCCTTGCCCTGGGTGACGGTTGCCTCGCGCGTGGTGCGCACCGCCGCCATGGCCAGCACGTCCACGTTTGCGCCGGAAAAATCGGCGCGGCTCACCGCGCGATCCACCAGGCGGCGGACGATGGCCTGCAGCCGGTCATGACTTTCATGGTGCAGGTGATCGGCCTTGGTGGCGGCAATCAGGATGCGGCTGATGCGCCGCTGGACGAGGCCGGTGAGGAAATTGGTGCTGCCGGGACGAAAGCAGGAGAGGATTTCCGTCAGGGCGCGCTCAAGATCGGCAATGGCGGACGGTCCGGCATTCATCGCCTGCATGGCGTCGACCAGCACGATCTGCCGGTCGAGCCGGGCGATGTGCTCGCGGAAAAACGGTTTGACCACGTGGGTCTTGTAGGCCTCGTAGCGGCGCTCCATCATGGCGGCCAGCGAGCCGGGGCGGAATTTGCCGGATGTGAGATTGGGCAGGGGCGCGAAGGTGAGGGCGGGCGAGCCGTCGAGGTCGCCGGGCATGAGAAAACGGCCCGGCGGCAGGGTCGAGAGCGCCCGTTCATCCGCCTTGCCGGCCCTGAGATAGCCGGTGAAAATCCGGGCGAGCCGCTGCGCCGTGACCTCATCGGCCTGCACATCGGCATCAATGCCATCGGCCGCGGCAAGCCATTCGCCAGCCAGCTCGCGGCGGCTCTCGAGGCGCGCCAGCTCGAAGGAATCGCTGGAGAATTCGGCATAGGATTTGTTGAGGAGCGGCAGGTCGAGCAGCCATTCGCCGGGATAGTCGACAATATCGAGGGAAAGCTTGCCGCCGGAAAACATGCGGTTCCACATGGACGCGGATTCGTACTCGATGGTCAGCCGCAGCTCCGAAATGGCCCGGGTGGAATCCGGCCAGATGCGTTCCTCGATGAGTGCCTTGAGGTGATCCTCATACTGGAAACGCGGCACGGCATCGTCCGGCTGTTCCTCCAGATAGGCCTTGGCGATGCGGCCTGATTTCTGCGCCTCGAACATCGGCAGTCTGCCGCCATGGATGAGGTTGTGCACCAGCGCGGTGATGAAAACGGTTTTGCCTGCCCGGGAAAGGCCGGTCACCCCGAGCCTGAGCGAGGGCGAGACCAGTCCTGCAGTACGATCCGCCAGGGTATCGAGGGCGATCTTTGCTTCGTCCGTCAGTGTTGTCAGTGTTCCCAAGTCAATCGTCCTGCGCTTTCGCCCCGTTCACGGCCTGAATCAAGCCGGATATTGGCCCGGATATAGGGGTGACACGTCTAATGACAAGAAGTTGGCTTTTTTCAGAGATGCTCGGAAGGCGACAGGAACGTGCTCAGCGTCCCGGTTCCATGGCGGATTTCCGCCAGAGGGCCGGCAAAATCAATGACGGCGAGCCCGGCGGTGGGAAAACCGGCTGCAAAGGTGGGGTGAGCGGGCGGGTCGCCGCGCCCGGCGAGGGCAATGGCCACATCCTCCATCATCGGGTTGTGGCCGACCAGCATGACAGAATGGGCATTTTCATGCTCAAGACCCGCCATGCGGATGGCCGTGAGATAGTTGTCGGCGCTGCCGGAATAGAGTTTTTCCAGATCTTCCTGAATGAAGGGAGGCTGCAGGGCGATATGCTCCAGCGTTTGGCGCGCCCGAACCGCTGTCGAACAGAGGATGATGTCCGGCCGCAGCCCGAACCGCTTCATCTCCTCGCCCAGAACGGTTGCCGATTGAATCCCGGCGGAATCCAATGTCCGGTCAAAGTCTTTCTGCCCCGGAGATGGCCAGACTGCTTTGGCATGGCGGAGTAAATAGACCTGGCTCATATCTAAACTCCACGGTGTATTGGTTCTTTCAGGACACAATGAATGGATAAACCTCTGCAGCAAATGACGCAATTCTCAAATAATTGTGCAAAACCGGCCTGTCCGATTTATGAGCGGCCTGCATTTCTGTGAGGCATTGGATAAACAGCCTCCGTGGGGACGGGCGGCCAAAACTGAAATTTTGCCGCTTTTTGGGCTGGAATATCGCATTTTGTGGAATGCAGGCCGGTATTTGACGGATTGTTTGCCGATTATTTAAGCAAAATCGCTTTGTTCGAATCCCTGAATGGCCTGTCGTTTTGCAGTTGTGCGGCTTTGTGACACGACCTATATAGGCCTCCTCGCGTCTCTTAGGTGCAGGGTGATTCAAAGATGAATAAACTTATCGATCTTGACTATAAGCCCACGGATGACGAGCCTTTCATGAGTGATCGGCAGAAATCCTATTTTCGTGAAAAACTAATCAACTGGAAGAACGACATTCTGCGGGAGGCGCGTGAAACGCTTGAAGTCCTGCAGCAGGAGAATGCGAACCTGCCAGATATCGCTGATCGTGCATCGTCGGAAACGGACCGTGCGATCGAGTTGCGTGCGCGTGACCGGCAGCGCAAGCTGATTTCAAAGATCGATGCAGCCTTGCAGCGCATCGATGACGGAACATACGGGTTTTGCGAGGAGACCGGTGATCCGATCAGCTTGAAGCGTCTGGACGCACGGCCGATTGCTACACTTTCCATCGAAGCGCAGGAACGTCACGAGCGCCGCGAGAAAGTCTATAAGGACGATTGATGCGATCTTGATGAAACCAATAAAAAGCCCGGATCAATAATCCGGGCTTTTTTGTTTGAGGGTGCATTGACCGCGGGGTCAGCGTTTCTCCGGCTTTGAAAGATCGCCGAGCAGGCGCTCCATTTCATCCTCGATGCTGCCGGCCTCCTTGCGCACTTCCTTATCGGGCGTGATGTGGAGTTCGCCTTCCAGATCGGTTTCGAAAGCATCGCCGAAATCAAGATCCGCCAGATTGATCTCCGCTTCGGCTGGCTTGGCTGGCCCGAGTATGTCCAGAGAGGATTCTTCGTGAGCGGGTTTTAGGCCTTCACTCTGTACGGCGAACGGGAACGCCGCTGCCGTCGTGGTTCTGGTTTCCACGGGCGCCCTGGTTTCAGGGCGCGGGTCCTCGAAGTGGGGCAGGGCGTCTATGTGCGGTTCACTGCGCTGGGTCGAGCCAAAGGAGGGAGAGGCTGTCCGCTGCCAGCCATTGTCGCGGTGCGGCGCATCGAGATTGGGTGCCTCGGCCTGCGGCTGCGCAGCGGCGGGCGGCGTGGCAACGGCATCGGGCGTGCTGGTAATCGGCGGGATGGGTGCCATGGGCGGAATGGCGCTTGTAGAACAGTACAAGGGTATCATCGAGGCCAATGGCGGCAAAGTCGGGCGTATTGAAAGCTGGGGCCTGCG
>NZ_JBQEPA010000014.1:0-163514 GCF_052056495.1 Phyllobacterium sp. 22229 | reverse complement strand
CCAGCGCCAACGCCGCCCCCATCCCCGGCTCGAAAATCGTCGAACTCAGACAGCGGCAGGACAAGCTCGTTTATGGCTGATCCGCGTCAAGCCGATTGACGCCATTCTTGCGCCGTTCTGACCCGAGGTCAGGACGGCTTTTTATTTCGGCCATGGAATAAATTCACTTTATCATTTGAAAACAATGCGTTGATGAAAGTGCGGATGGGGATAACCGCGCGCAAATAAATCTGTATAAAACCCAGCTCTCCTTGAAAAAACCGTGTCAAGTGCCAATATTAATAAATGGTTAACGACTGAGTCTTTGGTACAGGAGAATGAAGTGCCAGCGTATCAAGTCAAATTCGCCTATCTGACCAAGTACAAACAGACACGTCATCTGTTTCATCAGCTTGTCATTGCCGAAGACGAGGCCACTGCCCTCGCCGAAGGCCGCAAGATGATGAACAGGCGCTCCCCCAATGCCCGAATCATGCATGAGTCCTGCGTGCTGCGCCCCGACAGCCAGGAGGTTGAAAGCGCCACCGCCCAGGGCTGGGTGCTCAACGACAACTGGTGGTCACGGCCGATCAAGCCGGACGACGATCTGGCGGCCATTGCCAAGCATGGATTTGCCCACAGCAACCACATTCACGCCAAGTCGGCGATGGACTGCGTCGCCATCGACAAATTCGCCGCCTGATTCGCCGCGGGCCGCGCTTACAGCTCGGTCCGCATGCTCCACAATTCCGGAAACAGCACGACATCGAGCATCTTGCGCAGGTAGTTGACGCCGGATGTTCCGCCCGTCCCGGTCTTGAAGCCGATGATGCGCTCCACCGTGGTGACGTGGTTGAACCGCCATCGGCGGAAATAGTCCTCGAAATCCACCAGCTTTTCCGCCAGTTCATAGAGCGGCCAATGGGCCTCCGGTGCGCGGTAGACCACCAGCCAGGCATCGCGTACGCTGTCGTTCGCCTCGTAGGGCAGCGCACAATCCCGCTCCAGCACCGCCGCGTCGATGGCAAAGCCCTTGCGCGCCAGCAGGCGGATCGACTGGTCGTAAATGCTGGGCGCACGCAGAATACCCTCAAGCCAGGCATGAATCTCGGGTCTGTGCACGTGCGGGCGCATCATGGCGGCATTCTTGTTGCCGGCCAGAAACTCGATGGCCCGGTACTGGAACGACTGGAAGCCCGAGGACATGCCAAGCGCCTCGCGGAAGGTCGTGTACTCGCTCGGCGTCATGGTCCGGAGCACGTCCCAGGCGGAGTTCAGCTGGTCGAGAATGCGCGAGACGCGGCTGAGCATCTTGAATGACGGCGCGAGATCGTCCTTGGCAATGTGTTCGCAGACCGACATCAGCTCATGGATGACCAGCCGCATCCAGATTTCCGACGCCTGGTGCTGCACGATGAACAGCATCTCGTCATGGGCATGGGAGAGCGGAGCCTGTGCCGTCAAAATCTTGTCGAGGCGCAGGTAGTCACCATAGGACATGCGCCCATCGAAGGACATCTGCGCGCCTTCCGTCTCCGGGTTGTAGGGTGTGCGGCTCATGTGACGGCCTCCCTCACCTTGTATTTCGGCGCATCCCAGGCCCGCGTGGACAGAATGTCCCGCAGGATGGCAACCGCTTCGGACACTTCGGCAAAGCTGAGATACAGCGGCGTAAAGCCGAAGCGGATGATATCGGGTGCGCGGAAATCACCGATGACGCCGCGGGCAATCAGTGCCTGCATGATGGCATAGCCATTGTCGCAGGAATAGGAGACCTGGCTGCCGCGCTGATCGGCATGGCGCGGCGTGACCAGCGTCAGGCCGAATTCCCCGGCAAAACTGTCGACTTCCTGAATGAAGAAATCGCACAGCGCCACGGACTTGGCCCGCAGCGCATCCATGTCCACCTCGTCCCACAGCGCCAGCGCCTCATCCATCGCCACCATGCCAAGCACGGAGGGCGTGCCGCACAGATACTGGTCAATGCTGTTCGACGGCGCATAGGACGCCTCGAAGGCGAAGGGCGCGCGATGCCCGAACCAGCCGGACAGCGGCTGGCGAAAGCCGCCGTGATGGCGCGGATTGACATAGAGAAACGCCGGGGCACCGGGACCGCCATTGAGATATTTGTAACCGCAGCCAATGGCAAAATCCGCGTCCGCAGCCGCGAGATCCACCGCCATGGCACCGGCGGAATGGGCGAGATCCCAGATGACGAGAATGCCCTTGTCATGCGCCGCTTTGGTGATCGCGGCCATGTCGTGGCGATAGCCCGTGCGATAGTTCACGTGGGTGAGCATGAGAACCGCGACGTCGTCCGCCAGCATCGCCGGGATATCGGCAGGTTTGTCAGCCAGAACCAGCCGGTGGCCCTGGCCGATCTGCCTGGCAACGCCCTCGGCGATATAGAGATCGGTCGGGAAATTCTCCCGTTCCGAGACAATCTTGCTGCGGTCGGGATTGAGGCTGAGCGCGGCGGACAGCACCTTGAACAGGTTGATGGAGGTGCTGTCCGCAGCCACGACAGAATTCTCCTGCGCCCCGATCAGGCGGCCGATCCTCCCGCCGACCTTTTGCGGCAGATGCACCCAGCCCACCGTGTTCCAGCTGCGGATGAGCTGAGTGCCCCATTCCTCGCTGATTGTATGGGCCACGCGGGCTTTCACCGTCTTCGGCAGGGCGCCCAGTGAATTGCCATCGAGGTAAATCACCCCATCCGGCAGATCGAACCGCTCGCGGAAATGGCGCAGGGGATCCGTCGCGTCCGACTGTGTTGCATTGATCCGTGTCATCGTCACTCTTCTCTTTGATCTGTCAGGCAGCCGTATCGAATCCGGCGATGCCACTGGCTTTGGCGAGTTTCAGAAAGGCGTCCTTGGCAAGCCGCACATGGTCCAGCATCAAGGCCGCCGCCCTGGCCTTGTCACGGGCCAGCGCTGCTTCCATCAGCGCGGTATGGGCATCGATCCCCAGCGCTTCACGCGACAGGTTGCCAAGCGACTTGTCGCTGTTTTCCTGCGCAACGCGGGTCAGGTGATCGATCCGCAGGATGATGTGGCGGCGATAGCGGTGCAGCTGTGCATGCAGCTGCTGGGCAAAATTGAGCAGCCACTTGGACGACGCCCCGGCGATGAGCGCCATGTGAAATTCGGTGTGGGCGATGTCCCAGATATCGATCGCCTCGAACTGGGAAAAGGAATTGGGCACTTCGCAGGTCGACAACCGGTAATGAGCCCCGACGAGATTGGCTTCCCAGTCCCGGTCGCCATTCTCGATGGAACTGACGAGAAGCTGGGTTTCGATGACGGAGCGCGCCGCTTCGAGATCCTGCAGCTCCTCCAGGGTGACGATGGCGACACGAAAGCCCTTGTTGGCCTCGGTGGTCACGAAACTCTCCGCCTGCAGCCGGTTCAGCGCCTCGCGGACCGGCGTGGCACTGCTGCCGAGTTCGGCCGCCAGCGCGCGCAACCGCAGGGATTGCCCTGGTTGCAGGTCGCCGTTCAGGATGCGCGAGCGCAACGCTGCATAGAGGTTTTCCGACTTGATGCTTTCGGCCATTGCGTTCCCTCGGCCTTTGCCATTTTCTGTTTGTATATCATTTCACGTTTGTTATATTATTTTCAAGCCTGAGGAGGCGAGGCCAATAAAAAGCCAACAAAAAATGGAGAACAATCGATGATCGGTGTGAAACACGTCGTGCGGACAGCGCTTGCTGCAGCACTGGGAATGGGGCTTGGGCTCAGCGCAGCCTATGCGGAGACGAAGATCGGCATTGCGCAGTTCGGCAAGCATCCGCAGCTGGACGAAACCGTTACCGCCTTCAAGGCCGAGCTGGTCAAGCTTGGCATTGCCGATGCGGTTTTCGATGAGCTGCAGGTGAATTTCGATGCGACGCTCATCCCGCAAATGGTGACAAAACTGGCTTCGGCTAATCCGAAGCTGATCCTCGCCGTCACCACGCCGGTGGCACAGGGCGCCCGCCAGATCGTCGGCAACACCGGCACGCCGGTTGTTTTCGCCGCCGTCACCGATCCGGTCGTTGCCAAGCTGACCCCGTCCTGGGAGGCTGGCGACAAGAACATGACCGGCGCGTCCGACCTGCAGGATGTCAATTCCGTCGTCAAGTTCATCAAGCAGCTGCTGCCCGATGCCAAGCGTCTCGCCTATCTCTACAATCCGGGCGAAGACAATGACGTTGCCGTGCTGAAGCTGATCAAGGAAGCCGCGGCCGCCCAGGGCCTGACCGTTGTCGAAGTCGGTCTCGACAACACCAATGACATTCCGATGCGCGTAAGCTCGCTGGCTGGCAAGGCCGATGTCATCTACGTACCGGCCTCGAACCTGGTGCAGCCGGCCGTTCCTGCTGTTGCCGCCGCAGCGCTCAGCATCAATATCCCGATCGTCAATGCCTCGGCCCAGGCCGTGCGCGACGGGCTTGTCGCCGCTGCCTTCGAAGTGTCCTACACCAAGGTTGGCCAGAACGCCGCCAAGCTTGCCGCCGAGATCATTGCCGGCAAATCCGTCGCCACCCTCGCACCGATCAAGCCGTCCTATGCGGATCACACGGCACTGATCAATGAGAAGGTTCTGGAAAAAGCTGGGCACAAAGCCCCGGATTCCTTCAAGGATTGCGGCTGTTTCGTCAAATAAGCCTTCTCCTATCGTCTGCAAACATATAGTTCCTGCGCCATCACAGGCGCAGGAACTTTTGACACGGGGCGTTTCGTCCTGGTTTGAGGGGCTCAAACATGACCACCGACATGCTTGCCGTAACGGGCGGCACAAAGATTTTTTATCGCGGCACGCTGGATGAACGCCGGGCGCTTGATGGCTTGAACATCGCGCTCAAACCGGCAGACTTCTGCATCGTCATCGGCAGCAATGGCGCGGGCAAGTCCAGTTTTCTCAATGCCGTCTCCGGCAAGCTGCCGCTCGATGCCGGACGCATCAGCATTGACGGGCAGGATGTCACCAAGCTCAACGCGCATCGCCGCGCCCAGTTCATTGCCCGCGTGTTCCAGGACCCGATGATCGGCACGGCGCCGACCATGACCATCGGTGAGAACATGCTGCTGGCCGAACTGCGCGGCAAGCCGCGCGGCTTCTCCTACGGGCTGACCGCGCCGCGCAAGGCCCGGTACCGCGAGCAGCTTTCCGAACTCAATCTCGGCCTGGAGAACCGGCTGGACATGCCGGTCGGGCTTTTGTCCGGCGGCCAGCGCCAGTCCCTGTCCCTGGTGATGGCGGTGTCGACCCGGCCCAAACTGCTGCTGCTCGACGAGCATACGGCCGCGCTCGATCCGCGCACCGCCAAGCTGGTGATGGACACCACCGTGCGCGCCGTCGAGGAACTGAAGCTGACCACGCTGATGGTCACGCACAATATGGAACATGCGATCAAGTACGGAAACAAGATCGTCATGATGGATGCGGGCAAGGTTCTGCTGGAGATCGGACAGGAGGAGAAACGCGGTATCACAGTACCCGACCTCATCGACCGGTTTCACACCAAATCCGACGCCATCGCATTGCAGGGGAGTTGAGCAGCATGCTGGACATTCTTACCAGTTTCTACGGTCTCATCCCCGTCACGATAGCGCAGAGCCTGATCGTCGCCTTCGTGGTGCTCGGCGTGATGCTGCCGTTTCGCATTCTGAATTTCCCGGACCTAACGTCGGAAGGCGCATTTCCGCTCGGCGGCTGCGTCTGCGGCACGCTGATCAGCATGGGCGTCAATCCGTTCCTGGCCTGCGGTGTAGCGCTGGTCTGCGGCTTCCTTGCCGGTTGCACCACGGCGTTCATCCATCTGCGCTTCAAGATCAACACGCTGCTCGCCGGCATTCTGGTCATGACGATGCTCTACAGCATCAATCTGCGCATCATGGGCCGCACAAACATTCCGCTCTTCACCTATGACACCGTCTTCACCATTCTTGCCGGCCCTTCGGCCAACGTTCCCTGGGTGAAAATCCTGATCGTCGGCGCGCTGATTGCCCTGGTTGTCGGCCTGATGCTGTATTTCTTCATGTCTGAAAAGGGCACGTCGATGCGTGCCGTCGGCGCAAGCCCCGACATGGCGGAAGCACAGGGCATCAATGTCGGCATCGCCACCATCATGGGTGTCGGCGTTGCCAGTGCGCTTTCGGCAACCGGCGGCAGCATCATGGTACAGACCCAGGGCTTCGTCGACGTCAATATGGGCTTCGGCATCCTGATCAACGGCCTTGCCGCGCTGATCATCGGCGAAGCGGTCACCGGACGGCAAACGATCCTGCGTCAGGTCATGGCGCCCGTGGTCGGTTCGATCGTCTATTACCAGCTGATTTCCTTCTGCCTGACGCTTGGCCTTGCCCCCGCCGATCTGAAATTCGCCACCGGCGCATTCGTTCTGCTGATGCTGGCCTTGCCGAACCTGCGCAAGTCCGGCTCGGGCACGCAGATTCGCGAAAAGGTGCGGGAATAGGCATCCGCCTGACCGGGCCCGGCATTTTGCGCCGGGCGCGGCCTCTGATAGGCTTGGGCAACGGCATCGATGGGGGAACCGTCATGGTTGCAATGAAGAAAATCGACTGGGACGCAGCCTATTCCAACGGCGCCTATATCCCCGGCAGCAATGATTTTCCGCCGAAATGGAAAACGCTCGCCGCGGATTTTCGCGCCGAAATGACGGATGCCGGCCGGCTCAAGGCCGATATCAGCTACGGTCCGCACACGCGCAATGTCCTGGATCTCTTCATGCCGCGCGGCGAGATGAAGGGCCTTGCCGTGTTCGTGCATGGCGGATACTGGATGAGTTTCGACAAGTCGGCATGGTCGCATCTGGCAAGAGGCCCGCTCACGCACGGCTTTGCCGTTGCCATCCCCTCCTATGAGCTGTGTCCGCAGGCCCGCATCAGCGACATCACCGTGCAGATTGGCACCGCCATCACCCATGCCGCGGGAGAAGTCCCCGGCCCGATCCATCTGACCGGTCATTCGGCCGGCGGGCAGCTCGTCGCGCGGATGGTGTCGTCCACCTCTCCGCTCGGGCAGCCGATTCGCCATCGCATCCGCAAAACCGTGCCCATATCGGCGCTCGGCGACCTGCGCCCCCTGATGAGGACGCGGATGAATGAAACGTTTCATCTCGATGCCGTCGAGGCACGGCTGGAGAGCCCTGCCCTGCTCGAACCGCAGGAAGGCATTGATGTGACGGCCTGGGTTGGCGGTGCGGAACGGCCGGAATTCCGGCGCCAGAGTGCGCTGCTGGCCAATATCTGGTCAGGCTTCGAGTGCTGCGCCGATATGGTGGAAGAGCCCGGCAAACATCATTTCGATGTCATTGACGGCCTTGCCGATGGCGAGCACCCGCTGACGCGCGCACTGCTCTGCCTGTAGCCAGGGAGCCACCGGAATCAAAAGACTGCCAGAGTTGGGATTTAGCTCTGGCAGTCTTTTGGATTTTTGATTTAAAAAATCAGTTATTTCATGCGCTTAGACGTTTTGAAACGTCAGGCGTCATGGCATTTGCCGGCAGCCCGAGGGCATGGGCAATGCGTTCCAATTTCGTCGGGTCCGAATTCTGCCCGCTCTCAATTGTATCAATTTCGAGGGTTGTAAGACCGCACGCAACGGCCAAATCCTCTACGGAATATCCGAATTGTTCGCGGAACGCCCTAACAATGTTTGTACCATTGGCTATCGCCGTGGAAATGGCTTCTGGCAATGAATAGTCGCCGACGGTTGTGCTCATCGCTTTGCTCCTAACGTGAATGGTTGGTTAACAAATCGGAAGGCAGAACTTATACGTCCATCATCTTCGATCAAGCCTTTTATCGGCGATCACAGAAAACGTGATCGCAAAGGTCCGCCCGACCATGCCTTATTTAGGCACCAGATGTCCGTAGAATACTGTAATTCGTGGAATGTTAACTCGACCAATTCCTAAAGAATATCAGTGGATTGTTACGCCACTGTGTCACATGTGACAGGCTATATATAGGAAAGATGCGACGGAAATGAACCATCACGCCCTGAAATATTTCAAACCGGTATTTTTGACGCTGGCCGCAGGCCTTCCCCTGCTGACAGGATGCGCCGGCGGTGTTTATTACGATACATTCCGCTACGATGCGACCTGTGTCGACACGGATTCGCGCCATCCGGACCGGGGTCCGGTCTGCGTGGTGAAAAAGACCCGTTAAGCCCTTCCGGGAATGACAGCGCCAGCGGGGACAAGGCGCAACTTGCGTCATATTGCGGCAATGGTGCGCCCTATGATGCGCCCCAACGAGTCCAGCGACGGGAACAGGGAATGCGCATTTTCCCCACAGATTTTCGAACAATACGATGAGGTTTTTCCGCAAGCGTTCGCTCAAGCGGCGGCTCATATGGCAGCTCCTGTTTCTGCAATCGGCCATCCTGATCGCGGTTGTCGTCGCCCTGATCATGCTGCTGGTGCGCGCTGATCTCGGCGGCAAGTTCATGGATACGGACGGTGTCGACGTGATCGGCGCGGCCATAGAACGGCAGCCGGACGGAAAGCTTGTTGTCACAGACACGGCTGATGTGCTTGCCCTCAAGCAAACCTCGCCCAATATCTGGTTCATCGCCCGCAACAAGGCTGGCGAGGTCATTACCGGCGGTGCCGTGCCCGAAACCTACCGCCCCTTTGCCGCGGTCCTCGATCGGCTCAGCTATGGCGAAATGCGCGATACGGTCGAGCCGTACAATCTGGCGGTGGTGGTGCGCACGGTCAGCACCGATATTGGCGACTTCACCATCCTTGCCGGCAATGGCTCCATGGTGAGCACGCTGTTTGTCATCGTCCTGCTGTCGCACCTGTTCATGGTGCCGATCCTGCTGCTGCTGACCCTGGTTGCCCTGATTGCCATTCCCATCATTGTCAGCCGCGCGCTCTCCGGCATTGCAACGGTGGCAGCGCGGGCCGAACAGATCGATATCGACCGCCGGGGAACGCGCCTGCCTGAAGACAAGATACCCGTCGAGGTGCAGCCGATGGTCAAAGCCATCAATGGCGCGCTCGGGCGGCTCGACGACGGTTACCAGCGCCACCAGCGCTTTCTTATCGACGCGGCACACGAACTGCGCACGCCCATAGCCATCCTGCAAACGCGCCTAGAAACCATGCCCCCCGGCGCGCTGCGCACCCGCCTTTTGCTGGATGCAAACCGCGTCGCCGGGCTGGCGGAACAGATGCTGGATCTGCAAAGGATCAATCAGCCCGGTGAAACGTTTCACGACGTCAATCTGGTGGAGCTTTGCCAGCGTGTCGCTGCGGATCTCGCGCCGATTGCCATCACTGCCGGTTATGAACTTTCCCTCGAGACGACGGAAAGGCGGGTGATTGTGCGGGGGGATTCCGGAGCACTGGGCCGCGCCGTGACCAATCTCGTGCAAAATGCCATTGAACACGGAGAACACCGCGGGGCGATCATCATTCGCGTTGAGCAGGATGGCACCCTGGAGGTTGCCGACGAGGGTCCCGGCATACCCAGCGCGGAACGCGCGTTGATATTCGAACCGTTTTACCGGCTGCATCCGCGCGAGCGCGGCGCCGGACTGGGCTTGCACCTTGTCCGGGAAATCGTCACGCGCCACCAGGGGCATGTGGCCGTGGTCGAAGAAGAGACTGCAGGCGCCTGCTTCCGTATCACCCTGCCGCTTGGCACCGAAAGGCTAGGCCGGTGCTGCGACGTTGCGGCCCTCACATTGGGCTGGAAAGGCAGTTCCAACCCGGAATAAGATCGCCAATCGGGATTGCAAACGGGAAGTCCAGCATGCCTGCAATGAGCCGCCCTGACCTGAGCGATATCCATCCCGGCGACTGGGTTGATCGCCGGCTGCCGTCCGCCTGGCGGCCCTATACGCGGCTTGCACGCCTCGACCGGCCGGTCGGCGTGTGGCTTACGCTGTTTCCTTGTCTTGCCGCACTCATCCAGGCGGCGCACGGATTTCCCGCGCTCTGGCAGCTCACCGTCTTTTGCCTCGGCGCCCTGCTGATGCGCAGCGCCGGTTCCACGGTCAACGACATTGCTGACTGCAGGTTCGACGCGCATGTCGAACGGACACGCTTTCGCCCCCTCGCCAGCGGCCAGATCGGCACGGGACAGGCCGTGGCATTCCTGCTTGCCGAATTGGCGCTGGCTGCATCGCTGCTGGTGTTTCTGACGCCCTATACACGTCTGATTGCCATCGCCGTCGTGCCGCTCGTGTTCCTCTATCCGCTGTGCAAGCGCTTCACCCACTGGCCGCAGGCGGTGCTGGGCGCGGCATTCAACTGGGGCATGCTGATGGCATGGGCCGAGGTGGCAGGACACATCCCGGCTGCCGCCGTTCTCATGTGGATGGGCGCCATCGCCTGGCAGATCGGTTACGACACCGTCTATGCCTATGTGGACGTAAAAGACGACACGCGCCTCGGCTTGAAGTCGACAGCCATCCTGTTCGGGCGGAGAGGAAAGGCCTGTATCGGCCTGTCCTACGCCTTCGCCATCCTGTGCTGGTCACTGGGCGGCTGGCTGTCGGGCATGTCGGTGGGCTATGCCATGGGAATGACGGTCATCGCCGGGCATCTGGCCTGGCAGGTCTGGCGTCTCGACCTTGGGCGCCCGGAGCTGAATTTCAGGCTCTTCCTGTCGAATATTCTGACTGGTGTGCTTCTGGCGTGCACGGCGCTTGCCGGAACATGGTAGCTGCCCGCTGGTGTGCCCAATCGGCCCAAAGACCAACTTACTTAAGAAATCGTAAACAAAAAGTATTATAAATTATTGAAATATATAATAAAATACTCGACTTCCCAATTCTGTGCAATGTGCATGCAATCTTCAATTGCAAAATAAACCATGTCTTCCGGCACAAGAGTCATTGCTGGAAATGGGGTGGTCGATTGCAGGGGTTTTGCGTCAGTTTCGGTGGCCATTTCATGGATCAGGCGACCAGTGCGCCGGAAGACACCTGTACCAGAGCACGATCAGCCCACGTGTATCAGGCTCTCAGGAGTTGAACCCGCGCATCAACATGTCGCCGGACAGTTCGGTGGATCATGCGCTTGTATGTTTGGAGTAATGCGAATGTCCTCTCAGAGAACGACTGTCTTGCTTGCCGGCGCCTTTGCGCTGGCAGCCTTATCAACCGGGTCGGCGCGAGCCGCCGATCTCTACAATTCCGCACCCGCCTATATTGACCCGCCCGCATTCCAGTGGAGCGGTGCTTATATCGGCGCCCATGGCGGAACCGCCTTCACCAAGTTTCCCAACCCCTTTGCCGATAGAAACGGCTGGAGCGGCGGCATCCAGGGCGGCTACAACTACCAGATGGGACCGGCTGTCCTCGGCGCCGAACTGGAAGGCTCCTATCTCGGCGGCGCCGAACACAAGGTCCTTGGCGGCAAGGTCGAGGAAAAATGGCGTGCTGCAGCCAAGGCCAAAGCGGGCCTGACCTTCGACCGGACGCTCGTGTTCGGAACGGCCGGCGTGGCCATGACCAAATTCGATTCCGGTGACGGCGTGCGCGACACCAGCGGCTGGAAGACCGGTTATCTCGTCGGTGCCGGCGTCGAACGGGCCTTTGCCGGCGGCATCTCCGCCAAGGTTGAATACAACTACATCCGCACACCCAATGTGAAGGCAACATCGGACCTCGGCCGCAGCGAGACCGACATCGGCAGTCACGAGCTTAAAGCCGGTCTCAACTACCGGTTCTAATGACGATGCATGATCCCAGCGGCGCCAGTGCTGCCGGGATCATGTCTGACTACACTCCGCAACGGTGTGGATTTCAGTCCCGTTCACACGCTTGCGGTGTAGAAGTGCCTATCCGTGATGGGCACTGTTCGGAGAGAGAATGGTCAAAGCGCCGGCAGCGATCCCGCCCATCAGTCCCTGCCCGCCTGAGACTGTTTTCTCTCCGTTCATGTTTGAAGCAGGTTTCGCCATGACAGAAAAACGAACAGCGCAGCTGTCCTGTCTCGGGAGCCATGACTGCGGGGGAAACTCCGAAAAGAGCGTTTGAAAAATACGTCCGGCAAAGATCTTTAAAACGATAGAATCGCCCGGATGTTAAATCTTAACATCCGGGCGAAGATATTAGATTGGCAGGCTGCCGAGTATACCAGCGATAAGATGGGCAACAGCCTCAAGAACGCCTTTAATGAGATCTCCAAACATTAACATTCCTCCATGTTAATAAATTTGCATCTCCATTATTACTCAATAGCAATCCTCATCTCTAACAAATTGTTATAATTCATTTTTGCTGCTAATTTTGAATTACTTCGACTTAACCATATGTTTTGAACAGTAAATACCAAAAATCCGCATTTTGTATTTTCAAGTCCACATCATTTTATTTGATTACTCGTAGCGCAATGCATCGATGGGGTTCATTCGCGCCGCACGGCGTGCCGGGAAATAACCGAAGAGCACACCGATCAGGGCGGAAAAACCGAAGGCGATAAGAACGATCGACGGATCGAACACGAACGGCACGCCCATCAAAGTCACCGCCGTGAAGGCAAGCGCCAGCCCGATAATCATGCCGATCAGGCCGCCGAACAGGCAAAGCACGATGGCCTCGACCAGAAACTGCGTCAGCACCTGCCGTTCCGTCGCGCCGATGGCCAGGCGCACGCCGATCTCCCGCGTGCGCTCGGTGACGGAGACCAGCATGATGTTCATGATGCCGATGCCGCCGACGAGCAGGCTGACCGCAGCGATGGACGATAAAAGCCCGGTCAGGATCACCGTGGTCATGGAAACGATGCCGAGGATCTGGCTGAGATCGGTCACCTCGAAATCCCTGTCGCCAGACTGGCGGATTTTGCGGCGCTCCTTGAACAGGTCCTCAAGTGCCGCCTTGACCGGCGCCGTCGCTCCATCTCTCGCCGATATCGTTATCAGGGAGACGTCGGTCGAGCCGGCAATACGCCGCTGGAACATGCGGAACGGGATGAGGACTATATTGTCCTGATCCTGCCCATCGATCGCCTTGCCCTTGGAAAGCAGCGTACCGATGACTTCGCAGGAAATGCGGTTGATGCGGATCCGCTCGCCATCGGGCACGCTGTTGCCGAAAAGCACCTTTTGCACCGTCGGGCCGATAATGCAGACGGAGCGGCCGCTGCGCTCCTCCGATTCCAGGAAGTTACGGCCCGTGGCAAGCTGCCAGTTCATGGTGGTGAAGTAGTCATTGGTGGAACCGACGATCGATACGGTCCTGCTGCTGCCCTCGCGGATGGCGGTGCCCGACACCTGGCCGAGCGGCGCAACTGCAGCCACGCCCGGCACCTGGTCGCGGACCGCATCGATATCACGGATATCAAAGGGGCGCGGCGGAAGGGTTGACCGGCGTTCGGGATTGCCCGGCGACACAAAAAGGAGATTGGTCCCGAGCTTGGAGATTTCGCCGGTGACCCTCTGGCGGGTACCGTTGCCGACGGTGACCATGGCGATCACCGCGCCGACGCCGATGACAATGCCCAGCATCGTCAGGAAGGAGCGCATCATGTTGCGCGACATGGAGTGCAGTGCCAGCCGGAACGCTTCAAGCAGCATGGTTATATATCCTGTCTGCGTTCGTCGCTCTGGATGTGGCCATCGACAAAGCGGATGATGCGCTTGGCATAGGCGGCAATATCCGGCTCGTGCGTGACCATGATCACGGTAATGCCGTTGTCGCGGTTAAAGCCGGAGATCAGCTCCATGATCTCGACGCTGGTCTTGGTATCGAGATTGCCGGTCGGCTCGTCGGCAAGCAGCACCTGCGGGTTGGTGACGATGGCGCGGGCAATCGCCACGCGCTGCTGCTGGCCGCCCGACAATTCCGAAGGGACGTGATTGGCGCGGCTGGCCAGCCCCACCTGCCGCAACGCCTCCAGCGCCCGCTTTCGCCGTTCCGCACCGCCCATGCCGCGATAGATGAGGGGCAGCTCGACATTCTCCACGGCGGATGTGCGCCGCAGCAGATTGAACCCCTGGAAGACAAAGCCCAGCAATTCGCGCCGCAGCGTCGTCTGCTGATGCCGGTCGAGCTGGTCGATGCCGGTGCCGCCGAACAGATACTGCCCCGTGCTCGGCCGGTCGAGACAGCCGATGAGGTTCATCGCCGTCGACTTGCCGGAACCGGAAGGCCCCATGATGGCCACGAAATCCCCCCGTTCGATGGCGAAGTCCACCCCGGCCAGCGCGTGGACTGCCGCCTCGCCCGCACCGTAACTCTTGGTAATCCGGCGGAATTCGATCAGCGGCACGGTCTTTTGCACGGACTGGATGGTCATTTGGGCGGCGTGCTCGCTGCCACGATGACCTGATCGCCTTCCTTGACGCCGCCGGACAGAACAATCGTGTTGCGCCCATCCGTCGACCCCGCCCGTACCTCGATTTTTTCCGGCTTGCCGGCACGCAGCACCCAGACCGACCGCTGCACGCCGGCTTCCTTCTTCGCCGTATCGGGCGTGCTTGCCGTCTGCTCTGGACTGACGGCCGCCTCGGTTTTCGCCGGCTCGTTGGGCGGCGTGAAGCGCAGGGCGGCATTCGGCACCAGCAGGGCATCCTTGACCTCCCTGACCTTGACATAGGCCGTCGCCGTCATACCCGGACGCAAAGCCAGATCGTCATTCTCCACGGCCAGCATCGCCTTGTAGGTTACGACGTTCGACACGGTTTCCGGCTGGAAGCGGATATTGACGATCTTCGCCGGAAATGTCCGGTCCGGATAGGCATCGACGTTGAAGGTCGCGTCCTGCTGCGGCTTGACCAGACCAACATCGGCTTCGTCGACATTGACCTGAAGCTGCATCTTCTTCAGGTTGCCGGCAAGCTTGAACAGAACCGGCGCCTGGAAGGCGGCCGCCACCGTTGCCCCCGGATCGACCGAGCGGCTGAGCACGACACCGTCAATCGGCGAAACGATCTTGGATTTGCGCAGGGAGGTTTCGTTGACCTGCAGGTCCGCTTCCGAAACCGCCACCTCGGCATTGGCGACGTCGAGCGCCGCAACTGCAGAGTCATATTCCGACTTGGCCACATCCAGCTCGCGCACCGATGAAACCTTGCTGTCCTGCAGCGACGTCATGCGCTCGAACGCGTTCTTCTTGGCTTCAAGCGTTGCCTGCGACTGCACGACCCGCGCACGCGACGCCAGAAGTTTTGACTTTGAGCTCTCGATGTTGGTCTTGATCGTGTCAATATCCAGCGTTGCCAGCACGTCGCCCTTGGCGACGAAACTGTTGTAGTCGACCAGAACGGTGCGCACGGTGCCGGAAAGCTCACTTGATACATCCACCTGTTCGGTGGGCTGAACGGTACCGGTCGCCGACACGGTGATGGACAGGGTGCCCTTCGTCAGCGGCTTCTGGGTATATTCATAGTGCGTTCCGCGTGAAAACCAGCTCAGGCCCAGCAAAGCCAGGATGATGAGAAATCCGCCGCCAAACAGAAAGGGATGCCTGCGAACGATATTGCGCCGGCTTTTGTTGTCGACAATGGACGCCAGAGTCTTGCTCAGATCAGGTTGATTGCTTGAGGAGTCCACGCCGTTACGCCATTCGCTTGATGGGTTGCACAATGCGCCTAAGCGCTCGGGGTGACATAAGCGCATAAAAAACCGACTTCAATGCGATGAACCTTTTTACTATCGACCGCGCGCCGGGGCAACGGCCGTCATTCTATCCTGGTTTCGATCATCGCAGGACGAGATTGCGGCAGCATTGCAGACCAAATGCCGATGGAATCGAGATAAAATGGCGTTAACGCCCGCCGGAAAAGAAAAGAGCCGGCAAAGGCTGATGCCCTGCCGGCTCGCATATCGCACCGAAGATCGGCCGCCTTTACAGGGCGACGTCGAATACCGCCTGTGTCTTTGCCTTGATTTCGTCCACGGTAACGCCAGGCGCAATCTCGATGAGAGTCATTTTCGGCTCGCCGCGCCGTTCAAGGGTGAAAACGCCAAGATCGGTGATGACGAGATCGGTGACGCGCTGTCCCGTGAGCGGAAGCGTGCACGCTTCCAGAAGCTTGGCTTCGCCCTTGGCCTCATGTTCCATGACGACCACGACCTTCTTGACACCGGCCACCAGGTCCATGGCGCCGCCCATGCCCTTGACCATCTTGCCCGGAACCATCCAGTTGGCCAGATCGCCATTGCGCGCCACCTGCATGGCACCAAGGATCGACAGGTCGATGTGTCCGCCGCGGATCATGCCGAAACTGTCGGCACCGGAGAAATAGCTGGTTGTCGGCAGTTCGGTGATGGTCTGCTTGCCGGCATTGATGAGGTCGGCATCTTCCTCGCCCTCGTAGGGGAATGGCCCCATGCCGAGCATGCCGTTCTCGCTCTGCAGTTGAACGCTCATGCCGGTCGGGATGTAATTGGCGACAAGGGTTGGAATGCCGATGCCGAGATTGACATAAAAACCGTTCTGCAGTTCCTTCGCGGCCCGTTCGGCCATCTGATCACGTGTCCAGGCCATCTCAGTTCACCTCGCTTGCAGCGACAAGACGCGGACGTGTCGTCCGCTGTTCGATATGTTTGACGGGGTTCGGCACATGCACGATGCGCTTGACAAAAATGCCCGGCGTATGGACATGGTCGCCGTCAATCTTGCCGGCATCGACCAGGTTTTCCACTTCGGCAATCGTCACCTTGGCGGCTGTCGCCATGATCGGATTGAAATTGCGTGCCGTCTTGCGGTAGACAAGATTGCCTTCAGTATCGCCCTTGAAGGCATGAACGATGGACAGATCGGCAAACAGGCCGCGTTCCATGACATAGGACTCGCCATCGAACTCGCGTACATCCTTGCCATCGGCAATGATGGTTCCAACGCCTGTCTTGGTGAAGAATGCCGGAATACCGGCGCCACCGGCGCGGATGCGCTCGGCCAGCGTGCCCTGCGGATTGAATTCCAGCTCCAGTTCGCCCGAGAGATATTGCTGGGCGAACAGCTTGTTTTCGCCGACATAGGACGAGATCATCTTGCGGATCTGCTTGGTTTCCAGGAGCACGCCAAGACCGATGCCATCAACGCCCGCATTGTTGGAAATGACCGTCAGATCCTTCACGCCGGAATCGCGGATCGCATAGATCAGGGCTTCCGGAATGCCGCACAGGCCAAAGCCTCCCGCCATGATCGTCATGCCGTCAAACAGCACGCTGTCCAGCGCATCGCTTACATTTGATCGAACTTTTTTCAAGAACACTCTCCCATTGTTCTGCATCCTCTGCGGCAGGGTCTGAACGCTGCCGTTGCCGCAACGGTATGGCTTGTCTTGATGGCACTGGTAGTCGTATTAATACTGCATGACCACAGCCGAGTTTCCTATCTCCGACATTGCCGTTGCAGGAAGCGCAAAACGCTTCGTACTGACCGACATGCCGGTGCCGATGGTCTATGCGACACACCGTATCATACGTGATTGCAATTTCGAATTCGCCGAGACCTTCGGCTATGAACGCGGCGAACTGATCGACCAGAGTTTTAGCCGCCTCTATCCCAAGATCACCGATTTCGTTCGTACCGGAGAAATGTGGCGAACAAATTTCGCCGGCGGCCGCGTCTACTACGACGAGCGGGTGATGCGGCGGCGCGACGGCGCCAGCTTCTGGTGCCGGGTGCGCGGGCGCAGCGGCAACCACGCCGATCCCTTCGCCGAGGCGCTCTATTGTTTCGAGCCGATGAACCGGACAGTGGCTGGCAATGCCAGCCTCATTTCAGACAGGCAGAAGCAGGTGCTGACGCTGGTCTCGCAGGGCAAGACCAATGCGCAGATTGCCCAGGAAATCGGCCTGTCCAAACGCACTATCGAGGCGCATCGCGCCCGCATCATGCGCGCGTTCGGGCTGCGCAACAGTGCCGAGCTGATCGCCTGGTTTTCCTCCCTGCGCTGATCAGAATGTCGGCGGCGTGCAGGCGCTGACGACTTCGCAGGGATTGGGGCCGACACAGCGGAAGCGGTGCGGCTGGCGGCTTTCGAAATAATAGGCGTCGCCCGGACCGAGAATGCGCCGCTGGTCATCGACGGTGACTTCAATCCGGCCGCTGATGACGACGCCGCCCTCCTCCCCCTCGTGCACGAGCATGATACGGCCGGTATCGCCGCCGGGTTCATAACGCTCTTTCAGGATCTGCAGGGCACGGCCGAACAGATTCTCGCCGATTTGCAGATAGGAGATGTTGCCCTTGCCGATTTCGACCAGCTCGCCCGCCTCGTAGAACACCTTCTGCTTGCGATCCGGTTCAAGGGCGAAGAATTCGGACAGGCCGATGGGAATGCCATCGAGAATGCGCTTGAGCGCACCGACGGACGGATTGGTCTGGTTGGACTCGATCAGCGAGATGGTGGAGTTGGTCACACCCGCCCGCTTGGCCAGTTCGCGCTGCGACAGGTTGTGCCTTTGCCGCAGGAAACGCAGACGCCCGCCCAGATCTATTTGCACCGGATGCTCCTTTGGCTGTTCTATATGTTCGATATAATGAATTTATGAAAATCAATATAAGTAAAATCAATATCTTACGTCAACGCAGAAAAGGACTTGTTGGTCAATAGAAAGCATGGCTCCCTGTGATAAGAAGAGGAGAAACCCGTATGCTCATGAGCAATACCCCATCACTCGAAAACTATTGGATGCCATTCACGGCGAACCGGCAGTTCAAGGCAGCGCCGCGCCTGCTCGCCTCCGCCAAGGGCATGTACTACACCGACGTCGATGGCGGACAGGTGCTCGACGGCACGGCGGGCCTCTGGTGCGTCAATGCCGGGCACGGGCGCGAAAAGATCGCCGATGCCGTGGCGCGCCAGTTGATTACCATGGATTATGCGCCGTCCTTCCAGATGGGTCATCCCCTGGCCTTCGACTTTGCTGAAAAACTAGCGGCGCACGCCCCGGGCGGCAAGAAGGCAGGCCTGACAAAAGTGTTCTTCACCGGCTCCGGCTCGGAATCCGTCGACACTGCGCTGAAGATCGCCATCGCCTATCAGCGCGCCATCGGACAGGGCACGCGCACCCGGGTCATCGGCCGCGAACGCGGCTATCACGGCGTCGGCTTCGGCGGCATTTCCGTCGGCGGCCTTGTCAACAACCGCCGCGTCTTCCCGCTCCTGCCGGGCACCGACCATATCCGCCACACGCACGATCCCGTCCGCAATTCCTTCGTCAAAGGGCTGCCTGAACACGGTGCCGATCTGGCCGACGATCTGGAACGGCTGGTCGCGCTGCATGGCGCGGAAACCATTGCCGCCGTCATCGTCGAACCGGTTGCCGGGTCGACCGGCGTTCTTCTGCCGCCGAAGGGCTATCTCGAGCGTTTGCGCGCCCTCAGCCAGAAGCATGGCATCCTGCTGATTTTCGATGAAGTCATTACCGGCTTCGGCCGCCTCGGCACCCCCTTTGCCGTCGATTACTTTGGCGTGGTGCCCGATCTCGTCACCACGGCCAAGGGCCTGACCAACGGGGCGGTGCCCATGGGCGCCGTGTTTGCCAGCGAGACTGTCTACGGCGCGCTGATGCACGGCCCCGAGAGCCAGATCGAGCTTTTCCACGGCTATACCTATTCCGGGCATCCCGTCGCCTGTGCCGCCGGTCTGGCCACGCTAGAAGTCTATGAGGAGGAAGGGCTCCTGACCCGCGCTGCCGCCATGGCCGACCATTGGCAGGATGCGATCCACAGCCTCAAGGGCCTGCCCGGCATTGTCGACATCCGCACCATCGGCCTTGTTGCCGGCATCGAACTGGCATCGCGTCCAGACGCTGTTGGTGCGCGCGGCTACGATGTCTTCACCGACTGCTTCAAAAACGGCCTGCTGGTGCGTGTCACCGGTGACATTGTTGCTCTTTCTCCGCCCTTGATCATCGAGAAAGAGCAGATCGACACCATCGTCTCCATGCTGGGCGACGCCATCAAGAAAGCAGCCTGATCAGGGCGTTTTCAGAATTGCCGAGAAGCGCGGGTTAAAGGCCCGTGCAATCGGTTCCGCTGCCGCTCCCAAGGCGACCGACCAAGGATCAGCGAGCCCTGCCTGAAGGCGGGGCTCGGGGTAACGCTGGGCCCGGTCCGCGATCGACGGCATCAGCGGTCCCATCCGCTCTATCAGCCGGTCAATCAGTGCTTGCGGAGCACCGCCGCACAGAATGGTGGTCTGCGGATCGAAGATCGATTCCAGCATCTGCACAGTCCGGCGCAAGCGGTCCGCCGCATTGTTGATCCAGCGCTCCACCGCCGGACCGCCATCGGCCACCGCATCGGTGACGAGGGCAAAGAGCCGGGGATCGGAGGGGTCGATACCCAGCACATTGCACAGGGAGGCCATGGATGTGTAGTGCTCCAGCGGCTCGACATTCGCATCGTCGCCGGGAGCCAGCGCCAGCATCATGCCGATCTCACCGGCATTGGAATAGGCGCCACCATAGATCTCGCCATTGAGGATCAGTCCGGCGCCAAGGCCATAGCCGAGATAAATGCACACGACGTGGTCAAGGCCGTGGGCAGCGCCCAGCAGCCTTTCCGCCGTTGCGGCCGCCGAGGCATCGTTCTGCAGCGCAACTTCGAGGCCGGTGCCCTCCGCGATCCGTTCGGCCAGCGGAAAGTTCTGCCAGGCCGTCATCATCCACGGATCGTCATAAAGTTCATTGATGCCGAAGGGCCCGGGCATGGCAAGGCCGAGACCGACAAGCTTGCCCGCCGCATGCGGGAACTGCGCCGTCAGCGTTTCGCAGGCCTTCCCAACGATATCGAGAATGACAAGAACCCCTTCCGCCGGACCGCCAGAGGGCAGTTTGGATTCCGTCTGCACCAGCACGTCGCCAACCAGGTTGACGATGACGGTGCGCGTGACATGCCGGTCGATCTGCAGGCCGATGGCAAAAGCGCCATCGGGCACGAGATGATAGGGCGTGGCGGGCTGGCCCCGCCCCTTGCGAACACTGGCCTGCGACTGCACAAGCCCGTCGCGGGCCAGTTCCTCGATGATGTTGGACACGGTCTGCGGGGTCAGCCCCGTGGCACGGGCAAGGTCGGCGCGCGACAAGGCGCCATTGATCCGCAGCGCATCGATCATGATGCGGCGGTTATGCGCGCTTGCGCCACCCAGATTGGTTCCGCTCTTGGCCCGGATCGATTTTCTCGCGTCCATTCCGCCCCCTCTTGACACCAGATCAATATTGATCAAGAAATAAGTCAAGACAATTGATTTAATACAAAAGACCGCAAGAGTCTTGGGGGAACGTGAGCACTGGCTGGACGTTGGCACGTCGCGGACAGGTCCTGAATGACAAAGCTCCCGCGCATAATGACCATCAACCGGCGCCGGTTCGTCACGGACAGGTTCCGGCCACAAGAGCCAAATAGGAGGTACCATGTTGAAATCCATCCAGACCGCGCTGCTTGGCGCAACACTTCTGGGAGCCGCACTTGCCTCTCCCGCCCATGCAGAAACCAAGATCAATGCGCTTTTCATGGCGCAGGCTGCCTATAGCGAAGCCGATGTCCGCGCCATGACCGAGGCCTTCACCAAGGCCAATCCGGATGTCACCGTCAATCTCGAATTCGTGCCCTATGAAGGCCTGCATGACAAGACCGTGCTGGCCCAGGGTTCGGGCGGCGGTTACGACGTGGTTCTGTTCGACGTGATCTGGCCGGCGGAATACGCCACCAACAAGGTGCTGCTTGACGTCTCGGACAAGATCACCGGCGACATGAAGACCGGCGTGCTACCGGGTGCATGGACCACGGTCGAATATCAGGGCAAGCGCTACGGCATGCCGTGGATTCTTGACACAAAATACCTGTTCTACAACAAGGAAATCCTCGAAAAGGCCGGCATCAAGACGCCGCCGAAGACCTGGGCGGAACTGGCCGAGCAGGCCAAGATCATCAAGGACAAGGGCCTCCTGGCCACGCCGATTGCCTGGAGCTGGTCGCAGGCGGAAGCCGCGATCTGCGATTACGCCACGCTGGTCAGTGCCTATGGCGGCAGCTTCATCAAGGACGGCAAGCCCGTCTTCCAGTCGGGCGGCGGCCTCGATGCGCTCAACTACATGGTCGACAGCTACAAGTCCGGCCTGACTAACCCCAACTCCAAGGAATTCCTCGAAGAGGATGTGCGCCGCGTGTTCCAGAACGGCGAAGCTGCCTTCGCGCTCAACTGGACCTACATGTACAACATGGCCAATGATCCGAAGGACAGCAAGGTTGCCGGCAAGGTCGGCGTTGTTCCCGCTCCGGGTATCGACGGCAAGAGCACTGTCTCCGCCGTCAACGGCTCGATGGGCCTTGGCATCACCTCCACCAGCAAGCACCCCGATGAGGCGTGGAAATATATTGCCTTCATGACCTCGCAACAGACGCAGAACCAGTATGCCAAGCTGAGCCTGCCGATCTGGACGTCATCCTATGCGGACCCGGCTGTCTCAAAAGGCCAGGAAGAACTGATTGCCGCCGCCAAGCAGAGCCTTGCGGTCATGTATCCGCGCCCGACGACGCCGAAATATCAGGAGCTGTCGACCGCCCTGCAGCAGGCGGTGCAGGAATCGCTGCTCGGCCAGGCCAAGCCGGAAGATGCGCTCAAGACAGCCGCCGCAAACAGCGGCCTGTGATGCAACCATGCGGGCGGCGGATGTGCACCGCCGCCCGTATCTTTCTCAATGATTGATAGTGTGGCAGGCTGCTTTTCATGACGAGCAATTGGATTACGACACGCGCGTGGCTCCTGATGCTGCCGCTCCTTATCGTCATGATTGCGATTATCGGCTGGCCGCTGGTCGATACCGTGCGCCTCTCCTTCACCGATGCCAAACTGGTCGGCACGGCGGGCAGCTTCGTGGGCCTCGACAATTATGTGAAAATGCTGTCCGGCTCGAATTTCCAGCGAACCCTTGTTACCACCACGCTCTTTGCCGTGCTTTCGGTCGCGGCGGAAATGGTGATCGGCGTTCTCGCAGCGCTGCTCCTCAACCAGCAGTTTTACGGCCGCTCCGTCTTGCGGGCGCTGATGATCCTGCCATGGGCTCTGCCAACGGTGGTCAATGCCACGCTGTGGCGGCTGATCTACAACCCGGAATATGGCGCGCTCAATGCGGCGCTCACACAGATCGGCCTTCTCGACACCTACCGCTCGTGGCTCGGTGAGCCCGGCACGGCGCTGACCGCCCTGATCGTTGCCGACTGCTGGAAGAATTTTCCGCTGGTGGCGCTGATCGCGCTGGCCGCGCTGCAGGCCGTGCCGCGTGATATCACCGCCGCATCGATGGTGGACGGCGCCGGTGCCTGGGCCCGGTTCCGCTTCGTCATCATGCCCTATCTGGCCGGTCCGCTGATGGTGGCACTGGTCCTTCGCACCATCGAAGCATTCAAGGTTTTTGACCTCATCTGGGTGATGACGCGGGGCGGCCCGGCCAACAGCACCCGCACGCTGTCCATCCTTGTCTATCAGGAAGCCTTCTCGTTCCAGCGCGCCGGGTCCGGTGCCTCGCTTGCCCTGATCGTCACGCTTCTTGTCACCATTCTTGCCGTCGCCTATGCCGCCCTGATCCGCAAAAGCGCAGGAGCCTCCTGATGGAACGCCGCAGCCTGACAGCCACCATCCTTGTCCATGCCGCAGCGCTCCTGCTGGCGGCGGTCATCCTCGCGCCGGTGGTCTGGCTGTTCATCATGAGCATTTCCTCGACCACCGACCTCATCACCAAGCCGTTGCGCTGGTGGCCCGAAACCATCGACCTCTCGCGCTATGGCGTTCTCCTGTCGAGCGTTGCCAACAGCGCCGGAGAAGCGTTCGTCGCCTCGCTTTTCAACAGTCTCAAAGTGGCGGGGATGGCAACTGCGGCGGCGCTTGTCGTCGCCATACCCTCGGCCTGGGCGGTCTCGCGCACGCCAAGCGTCGGCTGGTCGCTTTATGCGGTTATCGCCACCTACATGCTGCCGCCGGTGGCGCTCGCCGTTCCACTCTACATGGCCCTGTCAGCCCTCGGTCTCCTCAACAATGTTTTCGGGCTGGCCCTGGTATATCTGACCATCCTTGCGCCCTTCACCACTTGGCTGATGAAATCCGGCTTCGATTCCATTCCGCGCGAAATCGAAAGTGCCGCGACGGTTGACGGCGCGCGGCTTGACCAGATTCTGCGCCTGATCACCCTGCCATTGGCCGCGCCCGTCATGGCGACCGCGGCGCTCTTTGCCTTCCTGCTCGCCTGGGATGAATTCTTCTACGCGCTGCTGTTCACCTCCGACCAGCGGGCCAAGACCCTTACCGTCGCCATTGCCGATCTGGCTGGCGGCCGGGTTTCCGATTACGGACTGATCGCCACAGCGGGTGTGCTGGCCGCCCTGCCGCCGCTGATCATCGGTCTGTTCATGCAGCGTGCCCTGATTTCGGGCCTGACCAATGGCGGCGTCAAGGGATGAGCATGACATCTGACCCGGACCGGCCCACCGGCCTGATGGCGATTGAACGGGAAATGGCACGGCAGAATGCCGATGCAATCGCGTCCTTCGAAGCGGCAAAGCCGCTTGCCGCGACTATCGCCCAGTCGCTGCGCCAGACCGGACGTCTCCTGCTGCTCGGCATGGGCGGCTCCCACGCGGTCAGCCGGGCCGTCGAGCCGCTCTATCGCAGCCTGGGCATCGATGCGGTGGCGCTGCCCCTGTCGGAACAGCTCGGGCAGCCGGTGCCGACAAGCGGCAAGACAGTGTTTGTAACCTCCCAGTCCGGTGAAAGCGCCGAAGTGCTGCGCTGGTTTGCCGAGACAGGCGTGGCGCCCGATACGTTCGGTCTGACGCTCGAAGGCGGATCGACGCTGGCCCGCACCGTTCCCTCGCTTGTGGGCGCGGGCGGCACGGAAAACGCCTTTGCCGCCACCCGCAGCCTGACTGTCAGTTTTGGCCTGCATCTCGCCATCCTCGCGGCGCTGGGCGATGATCCCTCGGCGGCGCTCGCGCGCCTTGAAGGCGGCAGCACAGCGCAGATCGATGCGGCCGTCAAAGCCCTCTCCCATGTTTCCTCGGTTGTAACCTCCGGCCGCCGGTTGCAGGGTGTCGCCGAAGCCATTGCATTGGGACTGACCGAACTGTCGCGCATCCCCTGCTTCTCCCTGGAAGGCGGGCAACTGCGCCACGGGCCGATGGAAATGCTTGGGCCAAGGGTCGGTGTCCTGCTGTTCCGCGGCAAGGATGCCACCGCCGGACTGGTTGCCGGAATGGCCATGTCTGCGTGCGAAGCAGGATCGCCTGTCGTGGTGTTCGACGCCTCGGGCGAAAAGCCGATTGATGGCGTCACCACCGTCAGCACAGGTGAAGCCGCCGGCATCGCCGCGATTTTCGCCCTGCTGCCTGCCGCGCAGCGTTTCATGATCGCCTTTGCCGGTGAACGGGTTGCCGACGTCGGAACGCCTGTCCGCTCGACCAAGATTACGCGGAGCGAATAGGATCATGCGCCCGCTGGCCGTCATTGGAAATGTCAACGTGGACCTGATCCTCGGCCCTGCCGATCCATGGCCGACGCCCGGCACGGAGATCATGGTCGACTACGACGAACTGCGCGTCGGCGGTTCGGCCGGCAATTCGGCTTTGACCTGGGAAGGACTCGGCATCGACTTCCAGATTGCCGCCAATGTCGGCAGCGACCAGTTCGGCCAATGGTTGCGCGAGGAATTCGGCGTGCGCGGTCAGCGCTGGCCTGTCGCCCCGATGGGAACAACCCTGTCCGTCGGTATTACCCATCCCAATGGCGAACGCACATTCTTCACGACGCGCGGCCATCTCGGCGCGCTTTCCTGGCCGGATGTCCTGTCGATGCTGGACACGCACCGGTTGCGTGGCGGCTATGTCCTCCTGTGCGGCTCGTTCCTGACCGATGCGCTGGTTGCGGATTACGACGCGCTGTTCGACTGGGCCGATGCCAACGATATCCGCGTCGCGCTCGACACCGGCTGGCCAGCCGGCGGCTGGAGCGAAGCCAACCGTGCGGCAGCACGTCAATGGCTGTCGCGCTGTCACTGCGCCCTGTTCAACGAGGTGGAAACGACGCGGCTTGCCAACAGGATCGAGCCCGCAGACGCGGCGCACGCGCTGAAGGCGCTGATGCCGGAAAACGCCATCATCGTGGTCAAAAGCGGAGCGGATGGCGCCCTGGCCGTCGGTCCGGACAATCAGCTGGTGACAGCCGATGCGCCGGTGGTATCCGTTGCCGACACGATTGGCGCGGGCGACGTTTTCAATGCAGCTTTCCTCGCCGCCCTCGCCCGGGACATGCCCTTGCAACACTGCATCGCCGCCGGTGTCCATGTGGCATCCAAAGCCATCTCGACCGTACCCCGCCGCTATGACAGCCATGACCTCGACACCACGCCGGAGAATGCGCAATGAGCGCCCTTGAACTCATCGACATCAGGAAACGCTATGGCGTCATTGAAACCCTGAGAGGTATCGACCTGTCGCTCGCCAGCGGCGAGTTCCTGGTGCTGCTCGGCTCCTCCGGCTGCGGCAAGTCCACGCTTCTCAACATCATCGCGGGGCTGGCGGAAGCAACGGAAGGCGATGTGCGCATTGGCGACCGCTCCGTGACCGGCGTGCATCCGAAGGACCGGGACATCGCCATGGTCTTCCAGTCCTACGCGCTCTATCCGAACATGTCGGTGGCGCGCAACATCGGCTTCGGGCTGGAAATGCGCAAGGTTCCGGCGGCAGAACGCGCGGATGCCGTGCACAAGACCGCGAAAATCCTGCAGATCGAGAATCTGCTCGAACGCAAGCCCTCCGAGCTTTCCGGCGGCCAGCGCCAGCGCGTGGCCATCGGCCGGGCTCTGGTGCGCAATCCGCAAATCTTCCTGTTCGACGAGCCGCTGTCCAACCTCGATGCCAAACTGCGCATGGAAATGCGCACCGAACTGAAGCGCCTGCACCTGATGCTGGGGACGACGATTGTCTATGTCACCCACGACCAGATCGAAGCGATGACGCTGGCAACCCGCATCGCCGTGATGCGCGACGGCCAGATCGAACAATTGGCAACGCCCGATGAGATCTACAACCGCCCAGCCACCCGTTATGTCGCCAGCTTCGTCGGCTCGCCGCCGATGAACATGCTGGAAGCCACGGTGGCCGAAGGTATTGCCCATATTGACGGATCGCTGAGCGGCTTTGCCCTTCCCGCCGATATCCGGGAAAAGGCCGGTCAGGTACGCGATGTCATCATCGGTATCCGCCCTGAAAGCCTCAGCCTTGCTCCGGCGGGTGATGCAGCGCTTGGCATCGATGCCATGGTCGAGGTGGTGGAACTGACCGGCCCCGAACTGGTGGTCACGTCGACCATCGGCAGCCAGCGCCTGACCGCCAGCCTGCCGCCGAAATCGACGGTGACAGCCGGGATGGCCCAACGCTTTGCCATCGATGCCGGTGCCTTGCACATATTCGACAAGGCAACCGGCAAGCGGCTTTAATCTTCAGCCTTCCAGCAGATAGTCCGGCATGTCCTTCAGCCGGGCGATATCGCGCAGCGGCGGCTGGCCAAACAGGCGCGCATATTCGCGGCTGAACTGCGACGGGCTGTCATAGCCCACCGCATGGCCGGCCGTTGCCGCATCCAGCGACTGGCTGAGGATCAGCCGCCGGGCTTCCTGCAGCCGCAGCTGCTTCTGGTATTGCAGCGGGCTCATCGACGTCACCGCCTTGAAGTGCTGATGGAAGGAGGACGGGCTCATATTGGCTTCGGAGGCCACATGCTCAATGCGCAGCGTCTTGCGGAAATTGCGCTTGATCAGTCCGATGGCCTTGTTCACCTGATGCAGGCGGCTTTCCGACTGGGCGATCTGGCGCAGGCGGCCGGACTGTTCGCCGGTCAGGAGCCGGTAGAGCAGTTCACGCTCGGTCAGCGGCGCCAGCATGGAAATGTCCTTCGGCGTATCGAGAAGGCGGACAAGCCGCACGACATTGTCGAGCAGGTCCGGCCCCATCGGATTGAGCGACATGCCGCGGTCGGGCAACTGGTTGCTGAAACTTTCCTTCGGCGCTTCCAGCAGCAATGCGCTGAGCATGGTGGGATCAAGGTCAAGGCGCAGCGACAGATAGGGTTCGTCTTCCGACGCTTCGATGACATGCCCGACAATGGGCAGGTCAACCGAAACGGTCAGATAGGTTGCCTTGTCATAATAATAGACCTCGTCACCCAGCATGGTGCGCTTGCGGCCCTGGGCGATCACACAGACCGCCGGTTCATGCACCACATGGTTCGGCTCCGTCGGTGCCGTGGCACGGGCAAGGTTCAGGCGCGGAATATCCGTTGAAAACAACCCATCGGCACCCGTGTGCTTTTCGATCAATTGTGCAAGCTCGGTAATTTTGTCCACGGCAGCTCTCCTCGGGTAATGCCCACCCTATCTAGGTGTCATCCCGCGCGCGAACCAGTGCCGAACCGCCAGCTTTGATCCGCTTTGGAGGATTGTGCAATCATCCGGCAGTTTTGGTCAATCGCGACCGCGCGTCTTACGCCGCCCTGCCGCTCGCGATCTGGCGGATGAAATGGCCGGGCTCGACAGCGACGATGCGGTCCTGCGGCACCGCCGATAACCGCCGGACTTCGTCGACATCGGCCGCCTTCAATTGCGCCTTCGGATCGTCGAACCGCATCTCCGGATCGGGCACCGCCGAGAGAAGAAGCCGGGTATAGGGATGCTGCGGGTTGTCGATCACCTTATTGACATCGCCCCATTCGACGATCTGTCCGGCATACATGACGACAATATCCTCGGCGACGTAGCGGGCGGTGGCGATATCATGGGTGATGTAAAGCAGCGCAAGTTTCATGTCCCGCTTCATCTCGTTGAGCAGATTGAGAACACCGAGACGCACCGACACATCGAGCATCGAGGTCGGCTCGTCTGCCACGATCACTTCAGCACCGACCGCCAGCGTGCGGGCGATGTTGACGCGCTGGCGCTGTCCGCCCGAAAGCTCATGCGGGTGTTTGCGCGCGACGATTTTCGGGTCGAGCTTGACCCGGCTCAGCAATTCCTCAACGGTCGCATCGATCTGTTTTCCCCGGAGGTCGCGCCGGTGCAGCTGCAGCGGGCGGCGCAGGTGATAGTCGATGGTATGGGCCGGGTTGAGTGAGGAAAACGGATCCTGGAAGATCATCTGCACCGAACGGCGATAGGCGGCGAGCGCCTTGGCATTACCGGTCGAGACAGGTTTGCCCTTGAACAGCAGCTGGCCTTCGCTTGGCATATATTCCCGCATCACCAGCCGGGCACAGGTGGTCTTGCCGCTGCCGGATTCACCGACAAGCGCAAGGGTTCGTCCGGCATGCAGCTCGAAGGAAACCGACTGCGCCGCATTCACCTTGTAGGGCGCCGTGCCGAAGGACTTCGATACGCGGTCGAGCGCAAGGATAGCGGTTTGCGGATCGCTCATATCGATACCTTTTCCATGACAGGCTCTCCATGCAGCGAGGGGAAGGAAGCCCAGAGCTTTCTGGTGTAGTCGTGCTGCGGCGCGCCAAAAATGTTTTCCGCGGTGTTCTGCTCAACCAGTTTGCCCGCCAGCATGATGCCGATGCGGTCGCAGAACTGCACCATCAGGCCGAGATCATGGGTGATGAACAGCACGGAAAAGCCGAAGGTGCGGCGCAGCTCGTTGATGCGCTGCAGGATTTCGCGCTGCACCACCACATCGAGCGCCGTGGTCGGCTCGTCCATCACGACGATCTTCGGATTGAGCGCAAGGCAGATGGCAATGACGATACGCTGGCGCATACCGCCGGAAAACTGGTGCGGATAATCCTTCATCCGGTCGGGCGGAATATCGACAAGGCGCAGCATCTCCGCCGTCCGCTCGCGCGCCTGCGCCCGGTTCATCTTCTGGTGCGTGCGCAGCACGTCATAAAACTGTTCCTGAACGCGCAGCACGGGATTGAGCGAATTCATGGCGCTCTGGAACACCATGGCGACTTCGCGCCAGCGGAAATCCCGCAGCTGCGCCGGGTTGAGATCGAGCACATCCCTGCCCTCCAGCAATATCCGGCCCGAGCGGATCAATGCCGGCGGCTTGTGCAGACGGCTGATGGCAAAGGCGATGGTGCTCTTGCCGCAACCGGACTCTCCGGCAAGACCGAAGACTTCGCCGCGGGCGACGTCGAAGCTGACATCGTCCACTGCGCGAAAATCCGTGCTGTCGCCGATGTAATCGATGGTGAGGTTCTTCACCTGAAGCAGCGGCGCGGTCACAGGCGGCCCTCCCCGGAGCGGATCAGCGCCGACCAGCGGCTCATGCTGTTTCCCGTGCGAAGGCGCGGATTGGCGATCTCGTCGACGGCAAAGTTCAGCAGCGACAGGCCGATCCCCAGCAACGCGAGAGCAAAACACGGGGTCAGGATATCCCACCAAGCGCCGACGGACAGGGCCGACGCTTTTTGCGCGTTGTACAGCATCATGCCCCAGGACACGGTCTTGGGATCGCCAAGACCAAGGAATTCCAGCGTTGCCTCCGTAATGATCGCAAAAATCACGCTGCCGATGAAATTGATGCCGACAATGGAAATGAGGTTCGGAAAGATTTCAAAGGTCATGATGCGCCAGCGCGGCTCGCCCATCATTTCGGCCGATTTGACGAAATCCTTCTGCTTGACCGACAGGGTTTCGGCGCGGGTGACGCGCGCGCCCCAGGCCCAGGATGTGCAGCCGAGAATGACGGCGATGACCAGCGGGCTGGCCTGTCCGATAAAAGAAGCAAGCACCAGCAGCAGCGGCAGGTTGGGCACCACAAGCACCATATTGGTGAAGAAGCTGATGGCCTCATCCGTCTTGCCGCCGCGGTATCCGGCAATGATTCCAAGTGCTGTGCCAAGCACCGTGATCAGGAGCCCGGCGCCGAAGCCGACGGCAAGCGATGTCCGCGCACCGTAGATCAGCCGGGCAAACACGTCCTGACCGATACGCGTGGTGCCGAGCCAATGCTCGGCCGATGGCGGCTGGTGCGGCCGGCCCACGCGGGCAGCGGGATCATATTCCGTCAGCAGCGGTGCAGCGAGCGCAATCAGGACAATGATCAGGAGGATGATCATGCCAACCAGAGCTTTGCGGTTGCGGACAAGTCCGGCGATGAGAGGTTGCATGGCTCATGTCCTCCGCAGGCGCGGATCGAGCAGCACATAGCTGACATCCACGATGAAATTGGCGACAAGCATGGCGATGGTCATGATCAGGAGCTGGCCCTGAATGACGGGATAGTCGCGGGCGAGAATGGCCTGATAGAGGATATTACCGAGGCCGGGATAATTGAACACGACTTCGGTCACCAGCGAGCCGCCGAGCACGGTGCCGATGGCGATGGCAAGACTGCTGACCGTCGGCAGGAGCGCATTGCGCGCCGCATACCAGATCATCACCCGGCTGTCGGAAAGCCCTTTGGCCCGCCCCATGACAATGTAATCCTCGCCAAGAAGATTGATCATGTTGTTGCGCATGGTGACGGCAAAGCCGCCAGTCAGCACCGTGCACAGGGTCAGCATCGGCAGGATGCCGTGATAGAGGACGCTGAGGATATAGGTCAGGGAGAACGCGGGATCGAGCGCCGGATCGGCGGAATAGCCGGTCGGAAACCAGTTAAGCGTGAAGCCGAAGAAGAAGAGTACGATCAGCGACGTGACCACCGCCGGAACGGAGGTGGCGAAGATCGCGCCAACGGACACGACCACATCAAAAACGCTGCCGCGCCGCCAGGCGGCGAGAATGCCGAGGAACGTCCCGAGTGTGAAACTGATCAGCGTGGCGGTCCCCATCAGCGCCACGGTCCAGATCAGGGCATGGCCGAGCACCTGGGTGACGGGCAGCGGGAAATACTTGATCGACCGGCCGAGATCGCCGGTAAAAATGCTCTTGAGATAAGTGAGATACTGCTGCCAGAGCGGCCCGTCGACAAAACCGAAGGTCAGTTTCAGCGATGCGAGGTTTTCCGCCGACAGTTCCGTGCCGGTGCTGGAAAACATGATCTGGATCGGATCCCCCGGCATGAGGCGCGGCAGGAAGAAATTGATCGTGGCAGCTGCAATAAAGGCAGCCAGATAGAATCCGAGGCGTCGAAGCAGAAAGGCCATATGCATCTCCCATCGCAGCGGGGACAGGTTTTACCGGTCCCCGCCTGTGCGATGCCTATTTGACCGGCTCGAGCGCCAGGAGGTGAATGAGACGCGCCGGGTTGTTGCGGGTGATCGACGGATTGACGAAGGGGTGCTCCTTTGTCGACCAGCCGGTGAACCGCTTGGTGTTGTACTGATACCAGTTCGGATTGTTGAACACCGGCATCATCGGCAGGTTTTCCGCAACAATGCGCTGGGCCTTGTTCATCACGGTCTTCTGTTCGGCCGGATCGGCGGTGCGTGTGAAATCCACCAGCAGCTTGGCAAGATCAGGGTTGAACCAGCGCTGCGCGGTAAAGCGGGTCTTGCCCTTGTCCTGCTCGTTATAGGCGCGCTGATAGGGATAATAGGGTGAGGCAGCCGCCGGCAGGCTGTTGATGGCCATGTCGAAATTGCCATTGATCAGGCTACCCGACCACACGGCTTCTTCCGGCGTCGCAATCTTCACGTCGAGCCCGGCTGCCTGCATGCCTTCAATGGCGATCTGCACCGTGTCGATCCAATCCGTCCAGGCATTGGGCACGATCAGCGAGAACGACAGCTTGGTGCCATCGGGATTGTCACGGAAGCCGTCGCCGTCCTTGTCCACATAGCCCGCCTCATCGAGGAGTGCCTTGGCCGCATCCGTGTCATATTTGCCGTATTTACCGAAATCGGCGAGCACGGACGGATCGGACCAGTTCTTGTACAGTTCGCCCATGCCCGAAGGATCGTCGTTCAGCGTGGGATAGCCGTAACCGGCCACGTCGATCATGCCCTTGCGGTCAAGCGCCATGCTGACGGCACGGCGGAACTTCACGTCGTTAAAAGCCTTGCGGTTGTTGGCATTGGCCGTTTCCAGGTTGAACAGGAAGGCAACCATGCTGCCCGGCGTGTACCAGTAGTGGAAGTTTTTCGGGTCCTTTGCCACATAGGTGTTTTCGATATCCGGCAGGAACGACACACCCCAATCGAGCGTACCATTGGCGGTTGCGGTCAGGATCTGGTTGTTATCGGCCAATTGCGGGAAGCGCATGCAGTCGATCTTGAGGTCCTTGGCATCCCAGTAGTTCGGATTGCGGCACTGGTCGTAGGTCTGACCGGTGAATCGCGCAATCTCGGTCATGGGGCCGCTGCCGACCGGGTTCTCGTTGGCGAAAGTCACCGGATCGGCAATCTCCTTCCAGACATGTTCCGGAATGATCGGAACCTGCACCAGCTGGTCGGCGGCCAGCGAGCTGGGATTGACCAGCGTGAACCGAACGGTCTGCGCATCGACAACCTCGACGCCGCTGATGAATTTCCAGATGCTGACGAAATCCAGCGCCGGGAACTTCTGCAGATAGTCATAGGTGAATTTGACGTCGGCGGAGGTCAGCGGCTTGCCATCCGACCATTTCATGTCCGGCCGCAGCTTGAACTCGATGCTCTTCAGATCGTCCGCCAGCTTGAAACTTTCGGCGAGGCGATAGTTCGGCTTGTTGTTGTCGAAGCGGTTGAAGATGACAAGCGGCTCGTAGATGAAATCAAGCGTGCTCTGACGCGCCGATGTCTGGTTGAACGGATTGAAATTGCGCACCCAGGTGGTGGCAGGCTCAATGTTGACGGTCAGCACTGTCTGCGCCATGGCAGGCGCAGACAGGAGCATCATTGCAGAAGCTGCTGCAAACAGACGGTTTCTCGACATGCGTATTCCCCTGTTTTTATTGATTAAAGACGATCAGCTGACCAGCGCGCCGGCAAACATGTCTTCGACTTCGGCGTGCACTGCCTTGACGTCCACTTTCAGCGATCCAAGGCGGGCATTGGCCGTGGCAATGCGGCGGGCTGCGTCATCCGTCAGCGGACGCGATGCCTTTGCTGCCGCTTCGCTGTCGGCAAGATCGCCATGGCTGTGCAGGGCGATATCGAAACCCGCATCGAGAACCTGCGCAACCCGCTCCGGCATGGTACCGCTCAGAGAATTCATGAAAATGCAGTCGGAGATAAGGACGCCGTCATACCCCAGATCCTTGCGGATGACATCAAGCATGACGGGAGAGACGGAAGCGGGCCGCTCCTTGTCATAGGCCGAATAGACAACATGAGCCACCATTGCCCAAGGCGTATCCTTAAGATCGATGAAGGGTTTGAAGTCCGTGGCAAGGAGGGTCTCCCTGCTCGCATCGACAACAGGCCGCTCCTTGTGCGAATCCAGCGTGGCGCGGCCATGACCCGGAATGTGCTTCATAACCGGCATGTTGCCCGTTTCCAGCAGACCGTCGATCACCTCGCGGCCGAGCAGCGTCACGAGTTCCGGATCAGCCCCGAACGACCGGGCGCCGATGACATCGCTTGTGGTATCGAACACCAGATCGAGCACTGGCGAGCAGCCGCTGGAAAGACCAAGCTCGGTCATCATCGTGCCCATCGCACGGGAAGAGAGCCGCAGCGCCTTTCGCGCCACCTCAAGGTCATGCCGCGCGAGGCGGGCAAACTCGCCAAAACTGCGGAAGAGCGGCCATGGACCGGCATCAAGGTGCTGAACGCGGCCGCCCTCCTGATCGGTGAAGACCGGCGCATCGGCGCGTCCCACAGCCTCGCGGAAACTTTCGATCAATGCCTTGACCTGCTCGGGTTCGCGCTGGTTGCGGCGGCCAACAAAAAGGCCGAGCGGATTGGTCTCGCGAAACAGCGCGATCTCATCGGGCGACAGGACCGGATTGGGAATGCCGACGAACAGGGCGAGAGGCAATTGGCTGGACACTGTATTCACTCCATGGAAACTGTGATTGGGGAGAGGCCTATGTCCGCTTCACGCGCAACATGCCCTGATAGATGCCTTTGTCGTCGGCCGGGATCTCAATGGCGCCGGCGGCTTTCACATAGAAGTCCACCGGACCCGCATCGCCGATGAACGCATAGGCATGGCCGAGCGCCTTCATGGTTTGCAGGGCTGCCGAGAAAAGCGCCAGTCCGATACCTCTGCCCTGCTTGTCGGGATGCACGCCCGTCGGGCCGAAAAAGCCGCGCGCAATCGCGTCGTAACAGGCAAATCCTGCAAGCGCGCCATCCTCGATGGCGATAAGACAGGCGGAAGGCTGGCGGGTGATGGCAACCGTGACTTCGCTCGCCCAGTTGGCGCTGAAATGCTCGCGGACCCAGTCTGTGACCAGTTGCGCCTCGGGCGCAAGCACCGGACGGATGGTGACAGCCACAGCTTCAGCCCGGTTCTTCAGGTCGGCCAGCTTGCCGGTGTACAAGCTTACAAGTAAATCAGACACCGCCGCTCCTCATCCAATAATTCCATTACAATGGAATATATCCCCTTTTAATGTAATAGAGTTGGATTTTTGCACGCGCTTGTCAACTGTTTTTCGGGGCGGCGCTGCTCCCTCATGCCCGATGTCCACCCGTTTCCTGCACCTTTTCGTTCACCGGCGCGCATCATTGTCCGTTCGGACGGGACACGACATACAGGGCGCAGGCGATGAAGAACAACGCCACAACGGCACCCAGAAGCGGCGCTGGCCGGGCGAAATACCAGAACGTGGCAAAACCGAATGCCATGCCGCCGCAGGCAATCCATTTTATCCGGAGCGGAATGGCGCCATGGCGCTGCCACTGCACCAGTGCCGGGCCGAAGACCGGGTGTTCCAGCAGCCATTTCTCGAAACGCGGCGAAGAACGGCCGAAACACCAGGCGGCAATAATCAGGAAAATGGTGGTGGGCATGACGGGAAGCAATGCGCCGATAAAACCGAGCGCAACCATCACCCAGCCAAGCGCGAAGTAAAACGCGCGTCGCGTTCCGTTCATCCTGCCCGCTCCTTCGCATAACCCGTGGCGATACGAGAAGCGGTTTATCCCGTGATGCGGCGGTTGTCAGCCGGCAACCGCATCAAAGCGGTCGCTTCACAGGCCAAAATGCCCTTTCAGGCCGGGGACCGATGCAACAATCTTGTCGACCAGCTGCGGATCGGCGGATTGTTTGGCATGGGCGATCACGGCGGTACCCGCCTGCTGGATCTGCTCCATCGTCAAGCCGCTGGCCTTGAGCGCAGCCATGCCATTGACGAGCGCGCCGACTTTTTCACCCGCAGCGCCGCCGAGAAACCCCGTTATGCTGGAGATGAGCCCGCCCGACTGGTTGCCCGGAGCCATGACATCAAAACTCTGCGCCAATTGCGCGGCGCCCGGCATTTTTGCGAAAAGGCTGGCGGCCTGTTCCGGGGCTTCATGCTGGAGCACGGACAGCACGGTTCCCGCTGCCTTTTCCGCGGCCTGCGGATCGAGATTGGCTTGGGTCGCGATGGTGGTCACCAGATCCTGGATCGGCATGGCATTCTCCTGTTTGCGCGAGCAGAGCCGGATACTATACGGCCTCTGTGAGCATTGGATGACGCCAGAAAAGGCGTGAAGTTGCAAGCAGAAACGCCCGGACAGGCCATTGAACTGTCCGGGCGCACAAGCCACTATAGAGCCGGTAATCTGCTGCCGTTCACATAATCAAGCGACAGCAGCGAGCCTGTCTTCGACCGGCTCAGGAACCGATCCGATCGTGCGCAGAATCTGCGCCGCGATCTGGTAGGGATCGCCCTGAGAATTGGGGCGGCGGTCTTCGAGGTAGCCGCGATAGCCATTGGCGACAAAGCTGTGCGGTACCCGGATCGACGCGCCGCGATCGGCAACGCCATAGCTGAACTGATGGATGGACTGGGTCTCGTGCTTGCCGGTCAGCCGCAGGTGATTGTCCGGCCCATATACGGCGATATGATCGTCGCAGGCGCCTTCAAATGCCGCCATGACCTGTTCGAAATATTCCTTGCCGCCGACTTCGCGCATATAGGCGGTCGAGAAGTTGGCATGCATGCCGGAGCCATTCCAGTCGGTATCACCAAGCGGCTTGCAATGGTATTCGACGTCAATGCCGTACTTTTCGCACAGACGCTGCAGGAGATAGCGCGCCATCCAGATTTCATCGGCGGCCGTCTTGGAGCCCTTGCCGAAAATCTGGAATTCCCACTGTCCCTTGGCCACTTCCGCATTGATGCCTTCGTGGTTCAAACCGGCAGCCAGGCAGATATCGAGATGTTCTTCGACGATCTTGCGGGCGACGTCGCCGACATTGCTGTAGCCAACACCCGTATAATAGGGGCCCTGGGGTGCAGGAAAACCGGTTTCGGGGAAGCCGAGCGGACGGCCATTCTTGTAGAGGAAATATTCCTGTTCGAAGCCGAACCAAGCGCCCTCATCATCATTGATGCTCGCGCGCATATTGGAGGGATGCGGTGTCTTGCCGTCGGGCATCATCACTTCGCACATGACGAGAACGCCATTCTTGCGTTCGCTGTCAGGATAGACCGCAACCGGCTTCAAAACACAATCCGAACTTCTGCCCTCGGCCTGCATTGTCGAACTTCCGTCAAAGTTCCAGAGAGGCAGCTGTTCCAGCTTGGGGAAAGCATCGAATTCCTTGACCTGCGTCTTGCCGCGAAGGTTTGGGACCGGCGTATAACCGTCGAGCCAGATGTATTCGAGTTTGTATTTTGTCATTATGGCTTCTCTCATAGGTAGGTGTGCGTGCTGATCCTTTTTGCGGGTGCTGCGCCCAATCGTGCGCCATCACCTGCGGATACACTACCCAAAGCAATTTGCGTGCCACTTTCAGCGGAAACCTTATTGCTGCCCTGCCCGCACGCGCAAAAACAGCACATGATAGCTTGCCAGCAAACAAAACCAGGCCGCCAAGGCAAAAACCCGCGCTCACCGATTGCACAGTGTCTGCCGATATTTTGTGCAACTGCGAAAATCCTGTGCAGCAGCGCTCGCCGCAAAACAAAACCGGCAGCTCCCGTGGGAACTGCCGGCGATCATTCACATTGGCAATCCGCGGCCTGCCCGAACGCTAAACGGAACCTTCGCAGCAGGCGGAGCGAACGCGCGCGCCCATGGCAAGCAGGCTCTTGGATACGGCGGGCTGGTCTACCGTAAACGGGCGTCGCCACGTATTGGATGTGGCAGCTTCAATATTTTTTCGCGCCACAGACTTCATAAGGAGTTCAAGCTCGCTGCGGGTCACATGGTCAGCGCGCATCACGGCGTTGATCATGGGATCTGATAAAGCTTCAGCAAGGGTAAGATCGGCATATGTCTGTGGCATGATGCTCTCCTTCTCAGCGGCAATCGCGCCGCAACAACGAATAGAATGGTAAATCAGTACTTTTATAAGGCGCGGGCCCGAACACCAATTTGAAAAATTGACATGAGAACCAAATGCGTGTTACCGGTAAGTAACAACCCATAGTTACTGGACGGTAACATCTATGTCAAGCGCGCCTACGCAGGAAATTTCGAAACCTCACGATACTGTTACATCAGGGGAATCCGACGGCAGCCGAATGCCGCCGCGCGCCCGCATCGTGGCCAGCGCCATTGAGCTGTTTCGCCAGCAGGGCATCAAGGGTGTCGGTGTTGACGCCATTGCCGAGGCCGCCGATTCCAACAAGATGACGCTCTACCGCCATTTCGGATCCAAGGACGATCTGATCTGCGAATGCCTCAAACAGGTGTCCGCACGGCGTGAACAGATCTGGCGCGATCTGGAAGCGGCCTTTCCGGATGATCCGCTGGCGCAGATACGCGGCTGGATTCATGAAGCCGCCGAATGCGTGTTCAGCGATCCGCGCGGATGCGATCTGGCCAATGCCGCCATTGAACTCAAGGAAGCGAATCATCCGGCGTTCAAAGTGATCGTCGATGCCAAGCAAGTGCACAAGCAGCGCCTGATCGATCTTTGCCGCATGGCAGGCATCAGCCAAGCCGAACAATTGGCGGATGCCCTTGTGCTGCTTGTCGAAGGCGCACGCGTATGCGGCCAAAGCGCTGGGGTGGAGGGCCCCCAGCAACAGTTGAAACGGGCGTGCGATGCCATGATTGCCGCCTACTCCGCCAAATGACGGCCGCAGGCGCCCAGCCTTCGCCGCCATAACCCTGATAATCCAGCCGCGAAAAGCCGCGCGCCAGGCAAGATCGATTGCCTGGGGCTGGAGGCTGTTCGCCCTATCTCCGGGAAGCCGGACAACCTTCAAATGAGCCCGTTCTGATTCACGCACTTGTTATCAGCGTTCGTCGCAGGAGCATGTACATTACGCAATCAGGACAGGGCTTCCCGACACCCGCCGAACCAACTGCCCGCAAGGGGCAAAATCATACTGGTGCGAATCCAGACGGAGTGGCAATCGAATGGGAATAGCCTTCATGAACGACCGGATGCCGGAAACCCTTCCTTTCATAAGCCATGAAACACGGTCCCAGTGGCTGCTGCAGCGCGTTGCGATCCTGCGCCAGCATCCGAACTTCAGCAAAGCGGCGGCTGACTATGCAGAGGATGCCGTCGGAATTTTTGAAGGCCGGTACATGGCCAACAAGGTTATGGCCAATGTGGCCCGCCAGGTCATCTGCATGTCGATTCTTGCGCTGCATTTCACCCGTGACAACGGCCATCACGGCGCAACCATTTCCAGCGTCCAGAACATCACATCGAGCCTGAAGCTCTGCAGCAAGAACACCACGTCCGCGACGATCGATCTCCTGGAGAATATCGGCCTTGTCAGCCGCGTCCTTGATGAAACCGACCACCGGAACCATCTGATCCAACCAACCGACAAGCTGATATCCGGCATGCGCAGGATTGTCGGCGTTGCCATCGCTGCGGCCGACAAACTGTTTCCTTCGCGGCACTACAAGCAGTTGATTGACGGCACCGACGGTTTCGTTGAGCGCTATTTCGCCTCCAGCCTGCACTCGCTGCTCAATGTCAGCACCATGATTTCCAACCTGCACAGTTCCCAGCTCTTCGCCATCAGCGATGGCGGTGGAGTCCTTCTGTGCAAGCTGATGACAATGAAGGAACAGCAAACGGCAGACCGGGAGAACATTGTCAGCTTTCCCTATGATGAAATCGGCAATCTCTTCGGCGTGTCACGCACCCACATACGCCGGCTCATGAAACGGGCTGAAGCGGAAGGGCTCGTCCGTCTGCTGGAAGACGGCGGCCGGCAGATCGAGATATTGCCGGCCCTTGATGATGTCTTCGAAAACATGGTCGCCGCCCACATAGCCCGCGCCCAATTCGACCTTCATCTCGCCAACGAGGATTATGATCTGCTGCCTATAGACCGCAACGCCTGAATGCGGCCGCTCTGACAGAGCAGATTCCCCGGCCACCCAGCCTCTTCACGCTCAAATGAAATGACCCCGCCTCAAGGAATGGGGCGGGGTCGCTGAGCATTGACTGGAGATCAATTAAACTCATTTGCCTTCCGTCCGACGCAGTCCTTCTGCGCGGACGAGAATTTGCCTCGTCACGTTGCATCCGATTTCCAAGGCAGTCAAAGGATAAAACTGGTGGCTTTTTGCTACCAATTTTGCACCGCACAATCGCTCCAAACACCGCTTTCCCGCGCCATTTACCGAAAACTGCGGTTTTCATGTGCGGGTTCTGTTGGCATCCCCTGGCGTGGCTCAAGCCTTACAAAGATTTGATTTGCATCGAAAAACTCTAAGCCGGCTGGGCGTTTCGCTCGGCCTGAAAACCAAAACAGGTTCGCAATGATGCCATTTTGGACATGAACGATTGATGCAAATTGGCAACAATGCTTCTAGTAGCAATATACCACCAGTTATGTCCTTTGACCAAAAGGGTACCAAAGTAAGACATAAGTGAGGCATTGCGAATTTGGCTTGCCCCTAAAACAATGATCCTTAACTGGAGATCAACATGAATATCAAAAGTCTTCTTCTTGGCTCCGCTGCTGCGCTTATCGCGGTATCGGGGGCCCGCGCTGCCGATGCAGTCGTTGTCGCTGAACCGGAAGCCGTCGAATACGTCAAAGTGTGTGACGCATATGGTGCCGGCTTCTTCTATATTCCGGGCACGGAAACATGTCTGAAGATCGGCGGCTATCTGCGTGCTGACGTTCAGGGCGGTGACAGTGTTTACACCGGCGGTCACGTCAATCAGGGCAGCGATCCCAACGGTGACGGCACATACGACTTTCTGACCCGTGCCACGATCCGCTTTGATGCCCGTACGGAAACTGAACTTGGCACATTGCGTTCGTACATTGAAACCCGTTTCAACTACCGGAACGGTTCCAATGGCACTTCCATTCCGCAGGCCTTTATCGAACTGGGCGGTTTCCGCATCGGCGTCGCCGATGAAATCTTCGGTTCGTGGGTTGGTTATGCCGGCGACATCATCAACGACGACGTGATCCAGTACAACAGCTTTGCCAGCAACCAGGTCAGCTACACCTATACGGGCGGAAACGGCTTCTCGGCCATCATCGCCGCTGAACAGGGCGAAGCTGAAACGTTGAATGGTCAGAGCTACGATTACCGCATCGATGACTACATGCCCCATGCACTCATTGGTGCGAAGTGGGAACAGAGCTGGGGCAAGATCTCCGGTATCGCCGGTTATGATTCTGCCGTCGAAGAATGGGGCTTCAAGGCTCGCTTGGACGTGAAGATTACCGATGCCGTTACCGCATGGGTAATGGGTGCCTACCAGACCAACTATGACGACAGGTCTTTCAACACCAACGTCCATCGCAACTGGTTCGGTACGTGGGAAGGCGATTACGCCATCTGGGGCGGCTTGGCTGCCAAGGTTTCCGACAAGGCAACGGTCAATGCACAGGTTGCTTACGAAGAACAGGGCACCCTTGCTGCTGCTTTGAACGTGGCCTACGAACTTGTTCCTGGCTTCACGATCACACCGGAACTCAACTACACCAAGTTTGACGGTGCGCGTAAGGACTACTCGCTTGCCCATGGCGGCAACGACGATGCCTTCGGCGGTATCATCCGCTTCCAGCGCAACTTCTAATCATCGCAAGATGTGAATATCCGGGGCCGCAAGGCCCCGGATTTTTATTGGCGCCAATTTCGTCTGTCAGTCGGGTTTGGAATAGGAAAACCGCGGCGCCGGAGCGGTTTCTATCAGGCCGGAAGACGTCTGCCTGTAGATTTCACGCGCCTTGTTATGGGGGTGACCGACGGCTTCGGCGATGCTGAGGACCGGTGCGAAACACACATCGCTTCCCTCCAGAAGTGCACACCAGTGCTCGCGCGGCTGGCTCGCGAACAGGTCAGTGAATCTTCTTTTCAGCCCCGCCCATTGCGTCCGGTCATATTGGGACGCGGGATCAATATCGGCAAGCCCGAGTTTGGCAAGCAGCAAAGCATAGAACTGGTTTTCAAGCGCCCCGACCGTGATGAAGCGCCCGTCGGCACAGATATAACTGTCGTAGAAGGGCGAGTCGTGGAACGGGCTTGCGGAGGCGCTGTCGATCTGTCCGCTCGATCGCGCCAGCTGAACAATTGTTCCGAGCATGGCAACCACGTCGACGATGGCCGCATCAACCACCCTGCCCTTGCCCGACACGCGCGCATCAAGCACGGCGCTGACGATACCGAAACACAGGCCAAGCGCGCCCGCAGCGTCACCGACAACGGTTGGCGGGACCATAGGCCGCTCACCCGGACGGCCTGCGAGCGAAAGAAGCCCCGTCAAAGCCAGATAATTCAGGTCGTGACCAGCGGCCTGCGCCAGCGGTCCCGTCTGGCCCCAGCCGGTCATGCGTCCATAGATCAACCGTGGGTTATGAACCGCGCATTCGGCAGGCCCAAGACCAAGACGTTCCATCACACCCGGCCTGTTGGCTTCGATCAACGCATCTGCGCCCGCGATCAGGGCAAGCGCCTGCTCAACACCCGCCGGCGTCTTGAGGTCAAGCGGAATGACCCGCTTGTTGCGGCGCAGGGGATTCTCATCCGCATCGCCGCCGAACGCCCGCATGAGCTGCTGTTGCACCGGGCGGGTGATCACCGTCACCTGTGCACCAAGATTGGTGAGCATGAGCCCGGCAAGCGGCCCCGGCCCTATTCCCTCGAACTCGATGACGCGCAGCGTGTGAAGAGGATGGTCCGGTGCCGGGTTACTCATGCTGTTTCCATTCTCTGGCGGGAGCACTTGGCGCCCGCCTTATCCGTCATGCGTTTACACCTGCCGGTTCCTGATGCGCTTGCGGCGGGGTAGTATTGTCCGGCGCCTTGATGCGGAACCACGCGATGTAGAGAGCAGGCAGGAACAGAAGCGTCAGCACCGTGCCCACGATAATGCCGCCCATCATGGCATAGGCCATCGGACCCCAGAATATTTCCCGGGCGATCGGAATGAGCGCAAGGCTGGCCGCGGCAGCCGTCAGCATGATCGGCCGCATGCGATGCTCCGTCGCTTCGACCACCGCGCTCCATGGATCCTTGCCTTCCCGTCTGAGATCCTCGATCTGGACGACAAGGATCACCGAATTGCGGATCAGAATGCCGATCAATGCGAGGACGCCAAGCAAAGCCACAAAACCCAACGGGGAATTGCTGGAGAGCAACGCGGCAACGACACCGATGATGGCCAACGGTGCCACCGCAAAGACCAGGAACAGCCTCTGGAAGCTTTGCAACTGGATCATCAAAAGGGTCACCATGGCAAACAGCATGAGCGGAGCAACCGCCGCGATGGGCGCCTGGGCCTTGCCGCTTTCTTCCACCGCACCGCCAACGACGACGCCGTAGCCGGGCGGCAGCTTGCCGGCGAACTCGGCAACCCTGGGTGCGAGTTGCGACACCACTGTTGCTGGTTGAAGATCGCCAAGGATACCGGCCTTCAGCGTGATGGTGGGTTGGCGTGCTCGGCGCCAGACCACGGACTGCTCGAGTTCATAGCGGAAGTTTGCAACAGCGGCAGCCGGCACGGACTGGCCGTTGCTGGTCGTCAGCTGGATATTGCGAAGCTGATCGATCGAGCCGCGTTCATCGGCGCGGGCCCGCGCAACCACATTGATCAGATAGATCGAATCCCTGACTTGCGTGATCGTCGAACCGCCGACAACGGCATTCAGCGACGAGGCAATCGATTCCGAGGTGATTCCGAGCTGCCGCGCCTTGTCCTGCAGCACGTCGACCTTGATGACGCGGGAGGGCTCGTTCCAGTCAAAGGTGATGTCGCCGATGGACGGATTGCCGGCAATCAGATTGGCCATATCGTGGGCGTAGTCGCGCACCTTCTGCACGTCGGGACCGCTGACCCGGTACTGAACCGGGCGGCCGACGGGCGGGCCGATATCCAGCAGATGCACAAAGGCGTCCGTGCTCGGAAACTCGTTCTTCAGCCAGGCCTGCAATTTCGTCCGCAGCCGGTCGCGGGCCTCCAGGCTCTTCGTTACGATCACCGTCTGCCCGAAGAACGGATTTGACGGCTGCACGTCGAATGACAGGAGGAAGCGGATGGCACCCTGCCCGACATAGGAACTCCAATGATCAATATCGGCGTTGCCGGCCAGTTGTTCCGCCTCGAACTTGTCCATCTGCGCCTTGGTTTCGAGGATCGAGGCATTCTGCGGCAGGTTCCAGTCAACGATCAGCTCATGACGGTCGGAGTTGGGGAAGAACTGCTGCTGGACGTGACCCATTCCGTACAAAGACACCGCGAAAATCACGACAGTGGCGGCGATGGTCACCCAGCGGAACCGCATGCAGAGCAGGAGAATGCGCTGGAACCACAGGGTAAACCGCCCAGGGTTCTCGTGCTTGTTCTTCATGGTCTTCGGCAGCAATGTCACGCCGAGCAGCGGTGTGAAAATGACCGCCACGATCCACGAAACAATCAGCGATACGGCGATCACGACGAACAGCGTATAGGTGAATTCACCCGCCGCGCTGCTGTTGAGGCCAACGGGAATGAAGCCGGACACCGTCACCAGCGTGCCCGTCAGCATTGGAAAGGCCGTGTGCGTGTACACATAGGTGGCGGCCTTGCGCAGATTGTCTCCTGCCTCAAGCCGCGCCACCATCATCTCGACGGCGATCATCGCATCATCCACGAGCAGACCCAGCGCGATGATCAGCGCGCCCAGTGAAATACGCTGGAGCGAGATGCCCATATATTCCATCACCATGAAGGTGATCGCCAGGACCAGCGGAATGGCCAGTGCAACCACGAATCCGGCCCGCATGCCCAGGCTGACAAAGCTGACCGCCAGCACAATAGCAACAGCTTCAAACAGCGCGCGCGTAAAGCCTGATACGGCCTCCTCGACGATTTGCGGCTGGTCCGAAACCAGATTGACGCCAACGCCCACGGGCAAATCGGCCGTGATCTGCTGCATCTGCGCCTTGAGGTGTTCGCCAAACTTCAAGAGGTTTCCGTTCGGCTTCATGCCAATGGCAAGACCGATGGCTTCCTTGCCGTTCACGCGGAACAGACTCGTCGGCGGATCGATATAGCCGCGGGTAACCCGTGCGACATCGCTCAGCCGGAAGAAGCGGTCATTGACGCGAAGGTTGATGGCCTGCAGGCTCTTCTCCGATACGAACTGGCCGTTCACCCGGATCATCACCCGTTCAGGGCCGGTTTCGATGACGCCCGACGGGGTAATCGCATTCTGCGCCTGCAGGGTGCTGATGATGGCCTGCTGGTCGAGCCCGAGGGCCGCAACCTGCTTGGGCGAGAACTCCAGATAGATCGCCTCGTCCTGCGCACCCACAAGCTCGACCTTGCCGACATCGGGAACTGTCAGGATTTTACGTCTGATGTCCTCGACGTAATCACGCAGTTGCCGCCGGCTCAACCCGTCCGAAGTGAAACCGTAGACATTGCCATAGACATCGCCGAACTGGTCGTTGAAGAACGGGCCGACAACACCTTGCGGAAATTGCGGGGAAATATCGCGGATCATGTTGCGGACACGGATCCAGGTTTGCGTGACGGCATCGCCGCGCACAGTATCCTTGAGGTTGAGGAAAATCGTCGTCGATCCCGGCGAACTGACACTGCGGGTGTAGTCCAGCGTATCGAGTTCCTCGAGCTTCTTTTCGATCCGCTCGGTGACCTGAGTCGTCGTGTCCTCGACCGAGGCTCCCGGCCATTGCGCTGAGATCACCATGGTCTTGATGGTGAAGTTCGGGTCTTCCTCACGGCCGAGATTGAGATAGGAGAAAATCCCGGCAATCGTGAAAACGATCATGAAATACCAGACGAGAGAGCGGTGATCGAGCGCCCATTCCGAGAGGTTGAACTTCTTCATAGCGGATTCCCGTCAGTCATCTTGATTTTCTGGCCTTCGGCCAGGCTATGCGCCCCGGCCGTGGCGATCCGGTCGCCGTCGGCCAGCCCGGACACGACAATGGCATCCGCATGGGTGCGGTCTTCCAGCTTGACTTCCCTGGCCGAAACCACCGCCTGTTTTTCATCAACCAGCCAGACGAAGGCCTTGCCATCCCTGTCGAGGATTGCCGTTGCCGGAATGCGGATGCGCGGATCGGCGGCGGTGGTGAGATACGCCGTCACCGTGGTTCCCAGGCGGAACCCTTCCGGCGGCTGCTGCAGCGTGATGCGTGTCCGGCGCGTACGCGTGGCTTCATCCGCCTGAGGCGCGATTTCCCGGACGACACCCGCCGTCTGTATGGTCGGATCGGTTTGCAGCGAGACACCGAACTTGCTTCCGGCTGTGATCGCGCCGGCCACCGTTTCGGGAATATCGACGACCGCCTCACGCACGTCAGGCCGCGCGACAACGGCCACCAGCTGGCCCGCAGTCACCGTCTGCCCGACATCCGCCTGCAAAGACGTCACCACGCCATCGAAATCGGCCCGCAGTACCGCATAACCGAGTTCTTCGCGCGCCTTCGTCAGGTCAGCCTCTGAGCGCACAACCGAGGCGACGGCGGCTTCATAGGCCTGCTGCGCCTGATCGACGACGGCTTCTGTTGCCGAATTCTGGCTGAGGAGTGCCTTCTGCCGGTCGGCTGTTGACGCCGCATTGGCCAGCTGGGCCTTGGTCGATGACAGGTTCGCCTGCGCCGCCTGCACAGCAAGTTCCAGCGCGAGCGGATCGATTGCCGCAATCTCCTGTCCGTTTGAAACCTGGTCTCCGACCGACACGTCGCGACGCACGATACGGCCAAGGGTACGGAAGCCGAGCTGGGTTTCAAAACGCGGTTCGATCTTGCCGGCAAATCCCCGGACCTGCAGTGTTTGCGATTTGACGACGACCGACAGGACCGGACGCACGACTTCCGGCTGCTTGGCCTCGCCTTCCCTCTGGCAGGCACTGAGAGCAACACCCAGACACACAAGGCTTGCGCCGTAAACGAGAACACGCCTCATGACGGATCACCACTCTTGATTGCTACAATCTCGGTTGGCCGCAACCGCGTCCCGCCTGTCGTCACGACCTGTTCGCCCGCCTGCAATCCGCCACCGATGGCGACGGTCAGCGACTCATAGGCCGTTACGGTCACATCGCGCAGGCCGACGGCACCGGTCTGCGGATCGATGACCCATACGGCAGGCTTGCCATTGTCCGATGTCAAGACTGACGATGGCAGGACGGCTGCCTTGACGGCCGGCAACTTCACCGTTCCGATCACCACGGAACCAAGGGCCATCTCAGGTGCCGGGTTTTGTACCGCGACCTTGACCCGCACGGTACCCGAGGCACCGTCGACCGTCGGGGAGACCTCGCGAATGGTTCCGGCAGCCGTTACGGCGGGATTGTCGAACAGAACAATCTGGATCTGTTGATTGCCGATATTGCGCGTCACCAATCCTTCATAGACGTTGAAGATAGCATCGCGCGGACCATCCACCGCCACCGTAAAAGCGGTCGATGCGATCTGCGTCACCTGCCCCACTTCGATATTGCGCGCGGTCACCACGCCGGGAGCATCAGCTTTCAACTCCGTATAGGACAGGGTTTCGCGCGATGTCTGCAACTGCGCCCTGGCCGCATCGAGAGAGCCCTGTGCCGTACGCTGGGCTTCCTCAGCACTGTCATAGGCGCTCCTCGTGGTGAAACCCTGTGCGAGCAGCGCTTTTTGCCGGTCGAAGGCGGAAGTGGTCTGGCGCAGCTGCGCCTCGGCGGAGCGCACCGCCGCATCGGACGCGGCAACGTCGGCCTGCTGCTGGGCCGGGTCGATGCGCGCAAGCACGTCGCCCGCAGCAACATGGTCCCCTACATCCACAAGCCGTTCGGTCACCTTGCCGCTCACCCGGAACGAAAGATTGCTGTCGATCTTCGCCCGAATCTCGCCGGCCACCGAAACACTCTGCGCATAGTCGGTGAATTCAACCTTCGCAGCATTCACCTGCGCCGGCGGCTTCTGTTCAGCGGCCTTTTGCGGCTGACAACCCGCCAGCAGGACAAGCCCTAAAACCAATGCCAGCACCTTGGGCACGGCAGACGGATCATACCATTGCCGCTGGCGCTCAACCACAAATCCAGAGGAGTAAAAGTCAGGCCGCATCATTCAACCAATCCATGAAAAGGTGTGACGGGTATATTATTGACTGGTTGTTCAGTCAATGTATAATGTTGTCCAAGTCGACTTCAAGGCTCCATTGGATGAAATCATGGCCGAAATAAAAAATGCGTCAAGCGCAACCGGACCAGGCACCGGCGTGCGGGCCCGCCGCAAGGCGCAGCGTCCGCAGGAGATTCTGCATGCGGCGTTCGATGAATTCGTCGAGCGCGGCTATACGGCCACCCGCATCGAAGATGTGGCCAGGCGGGCAGGCGTGACCAAAGGCACGATCTATCTCTATTTCCAGAACAAGGAAGAATTGTTTCACGATGTCGTGCGCAAACTCTCGCAGCCGATTTTCAACGAGGAACAGTTTCTGAGCGAGCATCAGAACCGCCCGCCGCATGAGCTCATCCGGCTTTTCCTCGACACGGTCTACGAGCACATGACCGTCAATCCTTACTCGCGGGAAATCCTGCGCTTTCTGATTTCCGACGGCCGGAGTTTTCCCGAGCTGACTGCGGCTCATTACAATGAGTTTGTCCTGCCCATGCTGACCATGTTTCAGAACCTCATTGAAAAGGGCGTCCGGGAAGGTGTTTTCCGGCCGGGAGCCGCGACCAGCGAGAGCAGCCATATCCTGCTTAGCCCGGCACTGACATTGACGATCGACAAACTCCTGGACTGCCAGACCAACCTGCCGCAACTCGACGACTATGTGAACGCGCATTACGACATGATCATGCGCAACATTCAGAAATAGTGCGGCGCGTGCCAACTCACTCGGACACCGGCCTAGACACCCCAGACGACGGCACCGCCGGTCAGACCGGCACCGGCAGCCGTCAGTAACAGCCGTTCACCGCGCATGAATTGCCGGTCACGATGCGCCAGCGACAGGGACAGCGGAATGGTGGCCGCCGAGGAATTGCCGTAGGCCGCTATGGTACGGACCGTCCGCGCCCCGTCAATGCCAAGATTGCCGCTGACGAGATCAAAAATACGCGCATTGGCCTGGTGCGGCACGAAGCGGCTGACGTCCTGCGGGCCAATACGCGCATCCGCCATTGCCCGTTCGGCGCAGCGCGTCATCATATGCACGGCCTGCGCGAACATTTCCTTGCCGTTACGCATGGTCATCAGGCCGTCCGCCGCCGCCATGTCAGGCGAAAACGGCCTTTTCGATCCTCCGGCGGGAATGGAGATCAGGTCATAATGGCTGCCATCGGCGGCCAAATCCACACCGAGCAGACCTGCGTCCGGTTCTGCCGATGGCGTCAGAATGACCGCCCCTGCCGCATCGGCAAAGAGGACGGCACTGGCCCGCTCGGCCGGGTTGATGCGGCGGCTTAAGATGTTGGCGGCAACCACGAGAACCGGACGCTTCTGCGTGCGCACGAAACCATCCGCGAGTGTCAGCGCATAGAGGAAACCCGAACAGGCGCCCGCAAGGTCAAGAGCACCCGAATTGACGAGCTTGAGCCGATGCGCAAGCAGCGGCGCCGACGGCGGCAGGAGATGGTCGGGCGTTGAGGTGGCCAGCAGCGTCAAGGCGATATCGGCCGGTTGCAGCCCGGCGTCATCGATTGCCGACTGCCCGGCCTTTGCGGCGAGGTCGGTGAGCCGTTCGCCATCCCTTGCCCAGTACCGGGTGCGGATACCCGTCCTTCGCTCGATCCAGCCGGGTTCGAGCCCAAGGTTGCTCTCTATCTCCGCGTTTTCCACGCGGCGCTCCGGAACGTAATGGCCCAAACCGGCGATACGGCTCATCGTGCGCCTGTCGCAAACAAGTCCGCGGCCTCGTCAATCGCGTCATAGGCACGATCAAGATCGGCCTCAGCCACGCCATAGGGCGGCATCAGATAGACGACATTGCCGAGCGGGCGGATCAGCAGGTTTCGGGAGCGGAAGAACGCCCGCAGTTTCGGTCCGGCATCCGAGAGATAACCCGATGCGGGAACGTCCAGATCAAGCGCTGCAATCGTGCCCGTCTGCCGCACATTGCTGAACCGGTCATCGGCCGCAAACCGTTTGAGTTTTTCGCGATGCATGGCTTGCAGCGCTTGAATACGCGCCTCGACCGGCTCGTTTTCCCACACGGCAAGGTTGGCGAGGGCCGCTGCGCAGGCAATCGGATTCGCGGTGTAGGAACTCGAATGAAAGAACATCCGGCTGCGGTCTGTCGACAGATGTGCGTCAAAGACCGGCGCTGTGCACAGCGTGGCGGCCAGCGGCAGGGCACCGCCGGTCAAACCCTTTGACGTGCACAATATGTCCGGCGCAATGCCAGCTTGATCACAGGCAAAGAGCGTTCCGGTACGCCCCCAGCCCGTCATCACCTCGTCGGCGATGAGCAATGCGCCATGCCGCCCGGCAATCCGGTTCAGTTCGGCCAGCACAAAAGCCGGATACATCCGCATGCCCCCTGCCCCGAGCACCAGCGGCTCAACCAGCAATGCCGCGACCTGACCGCCCAGGCACAACCTTTCAAATTCATCGAGCGTGGCCTGTTCGCGGCCGGGCGATGGAAACGGCAGCCGGTCGACGCTGAACAACAGAGACTGGTAGGGCGCATTGAAGGTGCCGCGCTCCCCGGCCGACATGGTTCCAATCGTGTCGCCGTGATAGCTGTCTTCCATGACGACAATGCGCGAGCGCGGCGCACCGGTGTTGTGGAAGAAGCCGAGCGCCATCTTCAATGCCACTTCCACGCAGGTCGACCCGCTGTCCGAATAGAACACATGCGCTAGGCCTGCGGGCGCCACGGCCAGCAGGCCGCGCGCCAGCTTTTCCGCCGGTTCATGGGTGAATTCGGCAAAGATGATCTGGTCGTAGCTGTCGCAGGCGGTGCGGATCGCCTCCATGATCAGTGGATGCCGATGGCCGTGCGTGATGACCCACCAGGAAGAAATCGCATCAAGGATGGCATTGCCTTGCGCGTCGAACAGCCAGGCTCCCTCCGTTTTGACAATGTGTTTCATTGCGGGTTCAAGCGCGTGCTGCGTGAATGGATGCCAGACCGGCGATGATGCGAGGGCGCCGGTCATGCGGTCACCGTCCGGAAATGCGCAATGTCGAAATGCTGCCGAAAGGCTTGACGCAGCGTGTCGAGTGTCATGGCTTCAAGCAGCGGCAGCCGTCCGAGGCAGCGGACCTGCCCCAGTGCACCGATGATGTGCTGGCTATCCGCGACCTCATCGCCAATGAAGGCGACGCCGAAAACCGGTACCGAGCGCTGCCGCAACGCCTCCAGCGACAGCAATGTATGATTGATCGTTCCCAATCCCGTGCGGGCGCACAGAATGACCGGTATCTGCCAGCGTGAGAAGACATCGGCGAACACCATTGTTTCCGTCAGGGGAACCAAGACGCCGCCGGCACCCTCGATAATCAGTGGCGACCGCATCGGGGGTGGAACCAGCAATTCCGGCTGTATCCGGACATTGTCCAGCCGGGCAGCGAGATGCGGAGATGCCGGCGTGCGCAGGCGCCATGCCTCGGGCATGATCCTTTCGGCAGGGATCCCGCCGAGGCGCTTGACAGCCTCGCTATCCGTTTCCCCCTCAAGACCGGCCTGGACCGGCTTCCAGTAAGAAGCGCCGAGCGCATCGGCCAATGCGGCGGAAAAGACCGTCTTGCCGATATTGGTATCGGTTCCTGTCACGACAAAACGCTGTGTCATGCGGCCTCCTCGGCAAGGGCTGTTTTCAGGCAATCCAGCATCCGGGCGATGGCGGTTTCATCGATATTCAATGTGATCGCTATCCTCAATCGCGCGGTGCCTTCCGGCACCGTTGGCGGGCGGATCGCGCGGATGTCGAACCCTTCCGCGCGCATGCGCTCGGCGACACGCAAAGCACGGATCGCATCACCGATCATGACGGGCAGTATTTGCGAGCCGCTGCCTCCCCTGCCGGTTGTTTCGGCAAGATATGTCTGCGCAAACATCGCAAGGCGCTGCAGATCCAGACGGCGCCCGGGTTCTTCGGCCAGCATTTTGAGCGCTTCGCGCACCCCTGCCGCCATCAGCGGAGACGGGGCGGTTGAGTAGACGAAGGAGCGAGCGCGGTTCACGAGGTAGTCGCAGACCATAGCATTTGCCCCCAGGAGCGCACCCGATACCCCCAGCGCCTTGCCGCATGTATGCAGGAGGACAACATTGTCCCGCCGTTCCAGTCCGGTTGCGAGACCACGGCCATCCCTGCCGAACACACCGGTGGCATGCGCCTCGTCGATCACAAGAAAGCTGTCATAACGGTCCGCGAGCGCCGCAAGTTCAGCAAGCGGCGCGCGGTCCCCATCCATCGAATAGAGGCTTTCCACTGCGATCCAGCCATGGCCGCGCCCGCCCGCTTTGCGCCACTTGGCCAATTCATTTTCAAAGCTTTCGGCATCATTGTGCCGCGCCGCCACCGCCTGCGCCCGGCTCGCGGCAATGCCTTCACGCGCGCTTGCGTGAATAAGCGCATCATGGACGATGAGATCGCCACGTTGAGGCAGGGTTGAAAACAGCGCGGCGTTGGCGGCGTAACCGGTTGAGAAATACAGCATCCGCTGCGAGCCGAAAAAGGCCGCCGCCTCTTCTTCCAGCAAGGCATGTTCCGCATGATTTCCGCGTAGGAGACGCGAGCCGCCTGACCCAGCCGGGACGCCGCGCTCCATCGCTGCGGCGATAGCGCTTTTGATGCGCTGTGAATGGGCAAAGCCGAGGTAGTCATTGGACGTAAAATCGACCCCGCCATGGGGCACGAGCGAACGCCGCCTCCCCCTCCGGTCCAGTCCGGCCAGGGATTTTTCGTATCCAGCGAGAAATCCGGACGTCATTCCGATGCACCCAGCGGCATGGCCTTCAGACCCAGCCGGCGAAACAGGGCGGCATCGTGGTCCTCGCCGGGGTTGCCGGTTGTCAGCAGCGTGTCGCCGACAAAGATCGAATTGGCACCGGCAAGGAAACACAAGGCCTGCATCTCGTCGCTCATGTCCGAGCGCCCGGCGGAGAGACGAACATGGGTTTCAGGCATCAGGATGCGGGCAAGGGCTATGGCGCGGACAAACTCGATGGGATCCACCGGCGCAGCATTGGCCAGCTTCGATCCTGGAATGGGGATGAGCATGTTGATCGGCACGCTCTCAGGCGGCACGGGCAGGTTCGCCAATGTGACCAGCATGGCGATATGGTCATCCACCGTCTCGCCCATGCCAAGGATGCCGCCGGAGCAAACCTTGATGCCGGCATCGCGCACATGCGCCAGCGTTTCGAGGCGATCGGCAAAGCTGCGGGTGCTGATGATCGCGCTGTAGAAGCGTTCCGATGTATCGATGTTGTGGTTGTAATAGTCGAGGCCCGCACCGGCCAGCCTTGCTGCCTGCTGCGGCGAGAGCATGCCCAGCGTCATGCAGGTCTCCATGCCAAGCGCACGGACACCTTCAACCATGGCAACGACCATGTCGATGTCGCGATCCTTGGGGCTTCGCCACGCAGCGCCCATGCAATATCGCGTTGCGCCGCTGTCACGCGCCTTGCGCGCCTCTGCCACAACCTTTTCGACCTGCAGGAGCTTTGAAGCCTTGAGCCCGGTGGGATAATGCGCCGACTGGCTGCAATAGCCGCAATCCTCAGGACATCCGCCGGTTTTGATCGACAGCAGCTTGCTCAACTGGATGGCATTGGGATCGAAGCGCTGCCTGTGCACCGTCTGCGCCTGGAACAGCAGATCGTTGAACGGCAAATTATAGATTTTTTTCGCTGTATCGATGTTCCATCGCTCCTCCACCTCCATTGCGGGCGGATATTCGTCTGGCTTCTGCGTGGACAGTTCCAACATTTGCGTGCGACCTCGTATGTTCATGCGTCATTTGACGGGATATTATAGATAGAATCATAAATTATCTATAATTTTATAAAAGACGCACGAAAACGCAACCACCGCGAACGGCAGGCACAATCGGCAATGTCGGTTTGATCAGAAAAGTTGAAAAGCTGACGAAGTCCTGCCTCGGTCAGCCGACGATAGCGAAAACGTCGCGCGTCGAGCCCGTCGGGCTTTTGACCGGCTTTTGTCCGATCCACTGCACGTGTCGCTCAAGCACAGCAACGGCATTTTCGATATTGCCCTGGCGCAGGAAACCCAGGATTGCCCTGTGATCGTGGTCGGTTCGAACTTCCCACTCCGATCGCCAGGCGGAAAACAGAAAGCGGGCGCTGACCGCATGAAGGTCATCGATGGCCGCCAAGAGACGCGGCATGGCGCATGGCGTGAGGATCAGCCGATGAAAACGCCGGTTGGCCTCCTCCCAGGACCGCACGTCGCGGGAATTGTCACCGGCAACGGTGGCCTGTTCTGCCTCGTCCAGAATGGAGGATGTCAGATGCGGCGCAGCGTGGCGGAGCGCCAGCCCCTCGAGCTCGGCGCGCATCAGGGCAACCTCGCGCACTTCCGCCAGATCAAACGACGCAACGCGCACGCCCCGGCGCGGCTCGCTGACGGCAAGGCCCTGTGCTTCAAGTTTGCGAAAGGCCTCCCTGACCGGTACGTGACTTGCTCCGAATTCTTCCGCCACATGATCCTGCCGCAGCTTTGCACCCGGCTCCAATTGGCCGGTCACAATCCGGTCCGCAAGGATGCGGCTAATGCGATTGGCGATGGTGTCTTCGTTGGCTGCGGTCATGGTTCAGTGTTATTTTGCTTCATATCCCCTGTCGAGCCCGCCGCTGTGTTTTACCGGCGCAATCAAACAGTTCTCATTGCAAATGTTTTGCCGCGGCCGGCAGGTCGTGCACGGCGACCGACTCACCGCGTTTTCAGTCACGGTATTGCATTGGCCTGACCTCAAATGAGCGGCTTCCGACTGTTGCAGGAAAGGCACACAGGCCGAGACATGACATGGTTTTTATAAGAAACCACATTGGCTCGCCTGCCCAGATCAGTTGCGTGATAAAACCGTTACAAATCTCCATTACGGACTGTGCAGACAGCGATTTCATCTGTTCGTTGCAAGGCAATACGGCTGAGCAACTTCTTCAATAGATTGTGGAGATCCCCCATGACGATCAAGAGCTTTCTACTCGGCTCGGCTGCAGCGCTCGTTGCAGTAACCGGCGCACGCGCTGCTGACGCAGTTGTCGTCGCCGAACCAGAAGCCGTTGAATATGTTCGCGTTTGCGATGCCTACGGCAAAGGCTTTTTCTACATTCCCGGCACCGAAACCTGCCTGAAAATCGGCGGCTATCTGCGCGCTGATGTCAAAGGCGGTGATGACGTCTATAAGGGCGGACACGTCAATCAGGGTTCCGATCCCGATGGCGATGGCACTTATGATTTTCTGACCCGCGCAACTGTCCGTTTCGATGCACGCAGCGAAACAGAACTCGGCACACTGCGCTCCTTCATTGAAACACGTTTCAACTACAGGAACGGTTCCAACGGTTCGTCCATTCCCCAGGCCTTTATCGAGCTCGGCGGTTTCCGTATCGGTACGGTCGATGAAATCTTCGGCACCTGGACAGGTGACGCCGGCAACGTCATCAACGACGACGTGATCAACTACCAGTCTGGCTACAGCAACCAGGTCAGCTACACGTTCAATGCCGGTAATGGCTTCTCCGCCATCATTGGCGCCGAACAGGGCCAGGTACAGACGGCCAGCTACTTCAACTACGACTACCGCATCGACGACTACATGCCGCATGTGCTGGCCGGTGCGAAGTACGAACAGTCCTGGGGCAAGATCTCCGGCATCGTCGGCTACGACTCCCGTGTCGAAGAATGGGCTGGCAAGCTGCGTCTGGACGTGAAGTTCACCGACACGGTGTCGGCATGGGTTATGGGCGGTTATCAGACCAATTATGACGATGCACCGCTCGGCCGCCGCAACTGGTTCGGCACCTGGGAAGGCGATTATGCCATCTGGGGCGGCCTGGCTGCCAAGGTTTCCGACAAGGCCACCATCAACGCACAGCTTGCCTATGAATCCGAAGGCACGCTGGCTGGCGCTTTGAACGTTGCCTATGAGATCGTTCCGGGCTTCACGATCACGCCCGAATTCAACTACACCAAGTTCGATGGCGCCCGTAAGGATTACTCGCTTGCCCATGGCGGCAACGACGATGCCTTCGGTGGTGCGATCCGCTTCCAGCGCAACTTCTAATACCCGATGCAAGAAATTTGGCGATGCTGACATTCAGCCAGCATCGCCAAGTGGCAAAGTTGATACGATCTCCAGTCAAATCCTTTGCACAGAACGGCGGGCCATACCGGTCCGCCGTTTTTCACGTCCGGCAACCTGCCATCAGCTGGCGGTCAGTACGGGCACCCGCTGCCGCCGCGTGAACTGATAGGCAATCGCCAGCAATCCGAACCAGATCGGGGCAACATAGAGCGCAACCCTGGTCGACGGGTCGAAACCCAGGAACACGGCCACCATCACCAGAAACGCCACGACCAGCCAATTGGCAACCGGCGCACCCGGCATGCGGAAATGCACGGCCTTGGCTTCCCCCTTGGCAACCGCACGGCGATATCCAAGATGGGCAATCATGATGATCGACCACGTCCACAGGCTGCCGACAAGCGAGATGCTGGTGATCCAGATAAAGGCCTGTTCGGGCACCACATAGTTGAGGACAACACCGATCGACATCACCGCCGTCGATGCGGTGATCCCCAGGAACGGAATATGATTGCGGTTGACGCGGCCGAACATGCGGGGCGCCTGACCGGCCCGGGCCAAGGTGAACAGCATGCGGCCATTGCTGAAAATACCGCTGTTGCAGGACGAGGCGGCCGCCGTGATGACGACGAAATTGATGACATCGGCAGCGATGCTCAGTCCGAGTTTGTCAAAAACGAAAACGAACGGACTGGTGTTGGGATCGAGCTGGTTCCACGGCAACAAAGCCATGATGACGGCCAGCGCGCCAAGATAGAAAATCAGGATTCGCCAGATGATGCCATTCGTGGCCCGCGGCAGCACCTGTTCAGGATTCTCGGCTTCTCCGGCCGTCACCCCGATCAGTTCCACACCCTGATAGGCAAACATCACCATCTGCAGGGCCAGCACCGCGCCCAAAACGCCAAACGGCAGGAAACCGCCATGTGACCACAGGTTCGAAAAACTGGCCTTCTGTCCAAGCTCCCCGATGCCGAAGACAATAACGGCAAGACCGCCGAGGATCAGCGCCACGATCGTTATCACCTTGACCAGCGCGAACCAGAATTCCAGTTCACCAAACAGCCGGACCGCAACGACGTTGACGATGTAGAGCGCTGCAAGCGTTATCATGGCGGGGATCCATTGCGGCACGTTCGGCAGCCAATAGTGAATGTAGACGCCGACAGCCGTGATTTCAGCCATGCCGATCACGACCCACATGAACCAGTACGACCAGCCTGTCGCAAAACCCGCAAACGGGCCGACATATTCCTCCGCATAGGTAGCGAAAGAGCCTGCAACCGGCTTGTGCAAAAGCAGTTCGCCCAGTGCGCGCATGATGAAGAAAACGGCTATGCCGCCGGCGGCATAGCTGAGCAGCAGCCCGGGGCCGGCCATGGAAATGGCCTTGCCTGATCCAAGGAACAAGCCCACGCCGACGGCGCCGCCAATGGCGATCATGTGTATGTGGCGGCTCTTGAGTTTGCGGGCGAGATCACCCTCTGCGGGCAAATCCTGTGATTGGCTCGACATAGTCATAGCGGTCCCTCCTCCTGGCTGATGTCATCAAGCAATCGTCGATGCGACTCTGAAGTCGGCGGGATATTACATGGATCGGATGAGACTGGAGCGGGGTGTAGGTCAATAATATTGACCTATTGAAACCTAACTTGATGAACACTTGTTCATTAAAAAAGCGCAGTGAATCCATGCAATATTTCATGGAAAATATCATCGGCAGTGCCATGCCGCCCCACCCGGCCTGACCGGGCGGAGCAGCATCGCAAAAACGGTGTCCGGCCGTTTACTTGCCGGTTGTATTGTTGGCCGGCTGCTGTGCGGCAAGTTTCGGAACGCCTGCCAGCAAATCCGCTTCATCGCCGAGAATATGGGCCGCCTCGTTCAACAGCACATCCTTGGCGCTCTTGCGGGCTTTCTCAATGGCGATATCAGCGCTCAGACTGCGCTCATTGGCCTGCAGGCCGTCATCCTGGGTCGTCGCGTCGGCTGAATCGTCATCGTCGCCCGTGCCTGTCCCGTCATTCACCTTCTCGCGCGACTTGACGCGGCTGGCCTGCGCCGCCATCTCATCGCGGCGTTCGGTTTCATTGAGCGAGATAACCCGCTTCTCCCGCTGCGCTTTCAGGTCGGCCATATCTTCCACGAAACGCTGGAAGTCCGGATCCTTTTGCACCCGCGCGTCATGCAGGTTCTGCAGTTGCGGCAGCAATGCCTTCACATCGCCGATCGGCGTATAATCAGCTGGTTTGACCTGCGCCCACGGCAAAGCATTGTCGTAGCTCGACTCGCCGAAACTCTTGGGATCGGAGAAGCCAGGCAGGGTGATATCCGGGGTGACGCCGCGCAACTGCGTCGTGCCGCCGTTTATCCGGAAGAACTGTGCAACCGTCATCTTCAGTTCGCCGAATTTCGGCTTGCTGTTGCGGGCGATCTGATCAAGGTTGACGACGGTCTGAACCGTGCCTTTGCCGAAACTGGGCTCACCGACGATGACACCCCGGCCGTAATCCTGTATCGCCGCCGCAAAAATCTCGGATGCGGATGCAGAACCGCGATTGATCAGGACGGCAAGCGGGCCGGTCCATGCCGGTGCGGGCAGATTGTCCTTCTCGACATTGACCTCGCCGCCGGCATTGCGCTCCTGTACGATTGGCCCCTTGCCGACGAACAGGCCTGTCAGGTCAATGGCCTCGGCCAGCGAACCGCCGCCATTGTTGCGCAGATCGATGAGAACGTTATCGATCTTGTCTTTTTTCAGTTCGGCCAGGAGCTTGGCCACGTCGCGGCTGGCGCTCCGGTAGTTCTTGTCACCCTTGCGGCGCGCTTCAAAATCCTCGTAGAAGGCCGGCAGCGTAATGACGCCGATCTTGCGCGTGGCATCACCATCCTTGATCGACAGAATGGTCTTCTTGGCGGCCTGCTTGTCGAGGCTGATCTTGTCACGCACGAGGCTGATCACCCGGTGCTTGCCGTCTGGACCGGCATCGGCGGGCAATATGTCCAGCCTGACAACGGAATCCTTTGCGCCGCGGATCATCTTGACGACTTCGTCGAGGCGCGTGCCGACCACTTCCTTTATTGGACCACGCTCGCCCTGACCCACACCGGTGATGCGATCGCCAACAGCCAGCTTGCCGGACAGCTGTGCGGGACCGCCCGCCATCAGCTCGCGAATGGTCGTGTAGTCTTCGCGCTCCTGCAGGACCGCGCCGATGCCCACCAGCGACAGCTTCATCGAGATATCGAATTCGGCTGATGCTGTTGCTCCGAAATAATCCGTATGCGGTTCGATGGACGTGGTGTAAGCATCCATGAAAATCTGGAACACATCGTCGCTCTTGTACTTGTAAGCGCGTTCCAGCGAGTTCTGATAGCGTTTGTCGAGCGTATCGCGAATGGCAGCGTCGGTCTTTCCGGCGAGCTTCAGGCGCAGCCAGTCATTCTTGACCCGCTTGCGCCAAAGCTCATCGCTCTCCGCTTCGGATTTCGGCCAGGGCTCCTTGTCCCGGACAAAGGGATAATCTTCCTTCACGCTGAAATCGAAATTCTGCTTGAGCAGCGAACGGGCATAGGTCAGACGGTCGACAACGCGCTGCTCATAAACGTTGAAAATGGAAAAAGGGATGCGCAGATCTTCCTTGTTGATCGCGTCATCGATCTTCGTGCTGTCGCCCATGAACTCGTCGATATCAGTCTGGACGAAGAGGAACCTGTCGGGATCAAGCGCCTTGAGAAACCGGTCCATGATCTTGGCGGACAGGGCATCGTCCAGCGGAACAGGCTTGTAATGATAGCGCGACAGAAACTCTGCGCTCAAGCGGGCGGCCTGCGCCTGCTGCTGCAGCGGTGCCAGAACCGGCGGTGAACTTGCGTCCAGTGCGTAAGCCGGAGGCGCAAACGCCAGAAACACACTGAGCAAACCATATTGTATACGCATTAAAGCTTCGATCCGATTTCAACGTTTCAGTTTCGCTGTTTAATGTTGGTGGAACAATTATGGTTTTTTGGCAACCAGACAGCAGATTATTCATGCCGTCATCCCGATAAATTCTGTTTCAGCCCGCAGGTGCAGCCAAATTATCCGCCGCAAAACGAGCGCTGACAATTCACAACGGCTTGAAGCTGCCGATTCTCAAGGCAGTGCCAGCAAGGCCTCCAGCTCCGGAGAGGTCGGAAAAGCAGATTGGGTCCCCCGTCTGGATACGGTTATGGCGGCAGCCCGCACGGCATGCTCGATTGCCAGCCTGTCCAGACGGCAGTTGCGCCGGGCCGATGATGCAAGAGCCACGGACATGAACGTATCTCCGGCCCCGGTCGTGTCAACCACGATGGCGGGATGGGCCGGAACGGCGATGGTCCCCCGCTGGTTCGCAAGAATTGCGCCTTCGCGCCCCAGTGTCAGCACGACATCCCGGAGACCGCGTTCCAGAAGATGGCTCGCTGCAGCATTCCCCGTGGCTCCGGTCAAAGCCGCGGCTTCACCCTGGTTGAGAAATACGATGTCCACCAGTGCCCAGAGATCCGCGAAATAGGGGCGCAAAGGCGACGGGTTGAATGCAGTCACCATCTGAAGTCCCCTGGCCTGCCTGAGGATTTCACGCGTCGCCTGATGCGACAGGTTTCCCTGCAGGATCGCCAGATCGCCCGGTCGAGCGGCGGAGAGTTTTGCGGCAACGGCAGATGAGCTGAGGTTCTGTGCGGACTCGGTTGTCGTGACAATCGCATTTTCGCCGTCGGGCAACCGGAAGATGATGGAGGTATCACTCGACTTTCCATCCAGTTCGACCAGCTCCGTCGTGAGCGGCTCATCCAGCAAGCGCTGGCGGATCACGGCCGCGCGCGCATCATTTCCGACCGGCGCGACCAATGTCGTTGGCAGCCCGCACCGGGCCATGACGACAGCCTGGTTCGTTCCCTTCCCGCCCAGATCGTGCGCTCCAACTTCGCCGAGGATAGAGGCCCCGGACGCCGGCAGTGAATCCACGATTATTGTTTCATCGATGGTGACATTGCCGATTACATAGGCGCGCATTGGCAGACCTTTTGAAGGTTAGAGATATGGCGCGTCATGAAAATCGATTTCGAGCTGCATGGCATGGCCGAATATACTGCTGAGCCGGACACGTCCCTGCTCGGAAAGACCTGGCCCCGCCAGATCAAGCTGATGCTTCAGCCACAATGCCTGTTCGGCAAACCCCTGGCTTACATGCAGATCAACCCACTCCTTGAGAAGCGGATCACTGATGCGATGCATCGAAGCCTCCTTTGACCAGGTCCAGTACATCCATTCCGCCGCAAACATCGCGGCAATGATGTCGAGAAACCCGCCCTCGGCAGCAATGCAGAGCATCCCCGACCGGAAGGCCTCAACCGCTGGAATCGTAACGTCGAATGCGGCGGGATCGATGGCCCGGCGCGCGAAGGTGCGCTCGAAATAGACAATCTGCTCATTGGCGAGCGCATCCAGCACCGCGATGAGCCAGCGCTTCTGCTCCATGGTTTGCGCCGTCGCCGCTGCATAGGCAAAGATCGAAATCGCCGTGTCGACAAAAGCGCCTTCATAGACGAGGTAGCGATCGAAGGCGTCCTTGCTCAGCGCGTCGTGCTTTATGTCCCTGACGAAACGGTGGTCCAGCATCGTCTGCAGGACCGCCGCATTTTCCCGCAGGATACGGTCGGAGAGGCTTTCGCTTTCCATGCCCTCAGCGCTCCAGCGCCGGTTCTGCGGCGGCACGGAACGCCTTGACCCGCTCAACGTCCACGGGGTTCCACCAGACACCGCCCTGCTTCAGCGAGGATGCCACGATGACGCCGTTGGTCCGCTTGAGTATTTCGACGATGTTGTCGCGGTTGACACCTGATCCAACCAGAAGCGGCAGATGCGTTGCCGAGCCGATTTCCTCGATCTCTTCAATTGTTGCGACGTTGCCCGTGCGCTGCCCCGTAGCGATGACACCGTCGGCATCAAAGAACGCAAGATCACGCGTCAATTCTTCGATCGTCCGGTCTGCAACGATGGCGTGGCTGCCGTGCTTGACGTGGCTGTCGGCAAAGACCTTGATGTGCTCGGCGCGCAGCATCGACCGGTAGCGCATCGCCTCAGCCGCCCTGCCCTCCATGAAGCCTTCATTCGCCACATAGGCATTGGCCCACTGATTGACCCGAATGAACTTGGCGCCGCCGGCCATGGCAATGGCAAAAGCCGGAATGGGCGCATTGGCAAGCACATTGATCCCGAGCGGGATGCCGATGGCCCGGGCAATGCGATCCGTGACAACGGACATGAATCCGGTTGTTTCGGGCCCGATATCATCGGGCTTGCAAAAGGGGATATCGCCATGGTTTTCAATGACCAGTCCGTGCAATCCTCCTTCCACGCAGGCCTCGGCGTCCCGCATGCAGGCATCATAGATCGCATCCATGTCAGCCCCCTTGTAACGGGGGGCCCCGGGGAATGCCGGACAATGGATCATTCCAATGAGCACCTTGTTGGTGCCGAATATCTCCTGCACCGCGTTGGAGCTACGATCCGATATTTCCTGCATGTCGTTCCCTTTCATAGGTTTTGAGATAGCGGCTTGCGCGCTTCGAAAAAAATCAGCGCGTCAGCCAGGCCAGAATATTTTTCCAGAGTTTGCCGTAGCCTTCCCATTCGCAGAAGGCCGGGGACAACCAATGCGGCCCGATATCGGAGGTCCAGACGGCCGTGTTGCCCTTGCCATAACGCCCGAGAACCAGCAGCGGATGACCGCCCTGATCGTCCGGCAGCGTCGCAACCACTTCGACATCCGCTCCGTCACGAATTTCAACCTCATTGACCCCGAGAAGCACCGGCCATTCGCCGCCAAGACCGGCCATGACGGGATGGTCCGGCATGAGGATCTTCGCCGTCGTGCCTTCAGGAATTTCAACGCGGTCATCATAGGGAAGGCAGGTCACTGGCAGTACGTCTTCCACGGGCGTCCGCCGCCAGCGCGCCTTGCCGTCGATGCCCTGGAACGAGAAGTACCCGCCGACCATCAGCAGCGCCCCGCCCTTTTCCACCCAGGCCTTGATCAGCTTCAACCGGTTGGGGACGGTGCGCGAATGCAGCCACACCTCTGGCGGCAGCAGCAGGGAGTTTGCGCCGATATCCGACAGGATGATGACGTCATAGACATCCAGCCCTGCCATCTCATAGGGGAATTTATCGACCGCTTCATGCGCCGTCATATAGGTCAGCTCGAATGCACTGCCCGCGAGCGCTTTGACCAGCGGCTCTGCGCCCAGGTGAAACGTTACACTGCCGAACTGATCGAAACCTTTGTAGTGCGTGGCCGAACTGACCCAGCTTTCACCGACGAGAAGGACTTTCTTTGTCATGGGATCACCAAACTTTCATAAATGTCAAAATAGGGGTTAGCGTCAGGCACCAGCCTGAAAAACAGCGCGCGGATTGGCCCGCATCATCTGGTCGAGGGCCGTTTCGTCGAGGCCATGCCGCTTGAGGCGCGGCAGGAAATGGCGCAGCACATAGGCATAGCCATTGCCGCCATAGCGGGTCAGCATCATCTTCAGAAACACATCGTGCGACAGCAGAACCCGGTCGAGATAACCGGCCTCGGCCAGGCGTACGATGGCGCGGGCGGCTTCTTCATCGCTTGGGCATTGCACCTGCTGATCCGCATAGAAGAAATCCATGCCGATCATGTCATATTCAATGAACGCACCGCGGGCGGCGAGTTCACTCTGATAGCTGAAATCGTCATGGGATGGGTTCATGTGGCAAAGAACTGTATGCCCTACATCGGCCCCCTCCTGTGCCACGACGTCGAGCACGCGGTGACCGAGCCGGAACCAGCCAGGCAAATGCACCATGAGGGGAAGACCCGTCCGCACCTGCGCCTGAGCCGCACCGCGCAACGACTTCTCCTCTTCGGCAGTGAAATCCGACGAAACGCCGATTTCGCCGATGAGCCCGATTTTGACGTCGGTGCCATCGACACCCTCCACCGACTCCCGCACGATCTCGTTGGCGATATCGCCAACGGTCATATCAGCGACTTCGGCCGGATGGGAGGAACCGAGATAATAGCCGGCCCCCATCACCACATTGAGACCCGCGGCTTTGGCGATACGCCGGAGAGCCAGCGGATTGCGGCCTATGCCCCGGCATGTCGGCTCCACCACGGTCTGACCGCCGGCATTGGCAAAGGCGCGCAGCTCCGAAATCGCCAGCGGTTCGTCATCGAGCGTGATGTTGTGCTTGTTGACGAAAGGGTCCTGCTTGAGTTCGCCCAATATTTCCATGCAGACGAAGCCACCGGCGAGGTACTGCCGTTCCGGCGTCTTCGGCGCATGCCACCAGCAGCGGCAATCGTTGAGGATGTGCTCATGCATCAACGTGATGCCGAGCGCTTCCGCTGCGATGGGGCCATTGACCGTCATCACCTTGCCGGAACGGATATGGGCTTCTGACAGATCGTGGCTCACGGCGCTCACCTCTTCCTGCCGCTGCCAAAGCGGAAGTTTGCCGTGAATATCCGTGTGTTCAGCCAGATAGCGATCAGGATGATCGCACCGGTGACGATCTGCGTGAAGAATGGCGAGATGTGCATCAGGATCAGCCCGTTGCCGATCACCGCGATGGTCAGCGTGCCGAGAACCGTTCCAAGGATGGTGCCGCGCCCACCCATCAGCGATGTGCCGCCGAGAACGACAGCCGCGATCACCTGCAGTTCGAAACCGACAGCCGCATTGGACGATCCGGACCCCAGTCGTGCCGCGATCAGCAAACCGGCCACGGCGCAGGCCACGCCGGAAATGAGATAGACCGAAGCGATGATCCACTTGGCAGGCATGCCGACCCGGCGGGCGGCTTCCGCGTTGGAACCGACCGCCACAACCTGACGGCCATATTTGGTCGATGTTATCGCCACGTAGCCCAGAACGGCAACGACGGCGGCGATGATGGCCGGAACGGGGACACCGCCAATCACGCCGCGACCCAGCGCAAAGAAACCCGGCGCATCCTGAATGGGGATCGAATAGCCCTGCGTCAGGTAGAGCGCAAATCCCCGCAGGATGGAAAGACCGGCAAGTGTAACGATGAAGGCTGGAATGCCCTGATAGGCGATGAACCAGCCCTGAACGAAACCAAGGCCGCCGCCGAGCACAATCATTGCAACCACGACCAATGGCCAGGGATATCCCATCGCCATGACGACAGCCGCAACCGCATTGATAAGGGCGACTTGCGAGCCCACCGACAAATCGATGCCGCCGGTGATGATGACGAAGGTCATGGTGATCGCAACAATTAGCAGCGGAGCCGCCTGCCGCACGATATTGAGAATATTGCCAAGGGTCAGGAACGTATCGCTGCCGATCGAGAAAAACACCATGCAGGCGATGAAAAACACAGCGATCGACAGAACCTGCGCGTGCTCGCCGAAAAAGTCAGCAAGGCGCGATCCGTGACCGCGTTCGGTATAGACGGTCATTGCTTCGCTCCTTCGCCAACGATCAGTTTGACAAGATCCTCAAGATTGGTGCCGCCGATCTGGCGTTCTGCAACCTTCGTGCCCTCATACATCACGGCAATCCGGTCGCAGACGCGAAAAAGATCCTGAAGGCGGTGCGTGATGAGGATGACCGAGACGCCATTGGCCTTGACGCGATTGATCAGGGAGAGAACCGCTTCAACTTCGGCCACGGCGAGCGCCGATGTCGGCTCGTCCATGATCAGGACGTTCGGCTTGAACGACGCTGCACGGGCAATCGCGATGGCCTGCCGCTGGCCGCCGGAGAGATGGGCAACCTTGCTGGTCAATTTGGGAATACGGATTTCCAGCGCGTCCAGCATTTTGCGCGCTTCGGCCAGCATTGCCTTGCTGTCAAGGAACATGCCCTTGCTAAGCTCGCGGCCAAGAAAGAGATTGCCGACCACGTCGATCTCGTCGCAAAGGCTCAGATCCTGGAAGACCATTTCGATATGCCGGCTGCGCGCGTCGCCAGGGCCGGTGAGATGAATGTCCTCGCCCTCGATGGACATGGTGCCGCCGTCCGGAATGTAGGTGCCGGAAATGATCTTTGTCAGCGTCGACTTGCCCGCGGCATTGTCACCGACAAGGCCAAGGCATTCGCCGGGATAAATATCGAGATCAACTCCACGCAGTGCCTGGTGCGAGCCGAATGATTTGCGTATGCCGCGCAGGGAAATACGCGGGGTGGAATGTGCGTCGCCGATGTGTCCGGAGGGAATACCCCCTCCGGAACCGGTGGCAGCAGATCTTTGCTGACCGACCTCGATCATTTGAACACGGCCCTGTATGGATCAACATTCGCCTTGGTGACGATGGTGACGGGAACGGCGATGTTTTTCTCGACGGTCTGGCCAGCCGCAACCTTCTGCAAGGCATTCACGGCGGCGGCACCCATTGCCGACGGGTCCTGCTGGATAACTGCAGCGACAAATCCGGCATCAATGCCGGCAATGGCTTCAGCAGTCAGATCCCAGCCGAATACCTTGATGGTGCCCTGCTTGCCCTGGCTTTGCACGGCGGCGATGGCGCCCATCAGGGCAGGCTCGCCGGTTGCATAGATCGCTGTCAGGTCCGGATTGCCGGTAATCAGGTTCTCGGCTGCCGCGAGCGCATTGTCCTGCACATTCTGGCCGTCAACGACACCGGCAATCACAACGCCGTCAGCACCCTTGATCGTCTTTTCAAAGCCTTCCTGCCGGACATTCTGAATATAGGAGTTCAGCGCGCCGACAACACCGATCTTGGCCTTGCCGCCCATATTGGCTTTGACGTAATCAAGGAAGAACTTGCCCATATCGGCACCCGCCTTGGCGTTATCGACGCCGATCTGGGCTTTCTGCGGACCTTCGGGAAGGATCGCGTCGATGGCGACAACCGGAATACCCGCATCGGCGGCCTGCTTGACGGCGGGCATCAGGCCGTTGACGTCAATGGCGACGACCGCAAGACCCGATACCTTTTCCTGAATATAGGTCTCAACGGCACTGTTCTGCGCCGTCGGTTCATTGTTGGAATTGAAAATAACCAGCTTGACGCCGGCGGCGTCCGCGGCCTTCTGCGCGCCCTGATTCATCTGGTTGAAGAAAAGCGCCTGCTGGTTGATCTGCACCAGCGCGATCGTCTTCTTTTCCTGTGCGATTGCTGTCGATGCGCTGGCGCAGCTCAATGCCGTGAAGCCAGCCAATGCAATCAATGTTCTCCTGCTCAAATTCAAAGTCATGTTCTCATCCTCTGTTGGTTTTCTTACCGTTCCATCTTGTTATTTCGCCGGCGGGGCAACGGAGTTCCGCACGACGATTTCGACCGGCAGCAGCTCTTCCGAAGCGGAAGGCTTCCACTCCTGCCAGTTTGTTTCCAGAAGCAGTTCAAGCGCCCGGCGCCCGAGCTGGCGGACCGGCTGACGAATGACGGTCAGCGGCGGCGCAAAGAGATGCAGCGGCCCGACATCGTCGAAACCGATGATCGAAACATCGCCGGGAACCGACACATTGCGATCCTTGAAAACCTCAATCAGGCCGATGGCAATTTCGTCGGAGCTGGCAAAAATGGCGGTTGCTGCGTGCTGCTCTTCCAGATAGCGGATGGCGGCCTGCCGTCCATAATCGATGGTGTATTCACCGGCGTACCGGTCAACCTTCGCCGTATCGCCATGCTGTCCGCGCAGCGCGCGCATCAGGCCATCGAAACGGCGGCGCGCACTGATCATGCGCTCGTCGCCGCCGATGAACAGAACATGGCTGTGCCCCTGTTGCGCAAGGTGCAGACCGGCGAGATAACCGCCGTGATCATTGTCGCAGAACAGTTTTGGCGCTTTCGAACCCGGAACGTCTTCATCGACGATGATGACCTTGCCCGAGCGGTTGATAAGGCCCGCAAGCGCACCGTCATCCGGGTGGTTGGTGATGAAGATGAGCCCGTCAACATGATTGCGCTCGATCAGTTGCAGATACTCGATTTCACGCCCAGCCCGGTTGAGTGTCGCATGCAGCGAGACCGCCAGCTTGCGCTCGTCCGCTGCCTGCTCGACGGCAGCAACCAGGGTTGAAAAGAACGGATTGGCAATTTCGGGAACCACCAGACCGATAGTGTCCGAGCGGCCCATGCTCAAACGCCGCGCATGCGGGTTGGGAATGTAGTTCAGCGATTTGATCGCATCCTCGATGCGCTTCTTGGTGTGGTAGGGCAGATCAAGACTGCCATTGACCAGCCGGGAAACGGTGGTCACGGAAACACCGGCAGCAGCAGCGACGTCTTTCAGACTGGGCGTTGTCTTCTTGATCACAAGCGCTTTCCCCATTTGTAAAGCGGTTTAGTAAATCGCTTTACAAGACAACTGCACTTCGCGGTTCTTGTCAACCGGGATTCAGAACCGACCGCAAGAACCTGTGAGATTCCCGGTCAGAGCCGATCCAAAAATCGAAAAATATGGAATTTTAACAAGATGTTGGTCGATGCGAAAAATTATCGCTCAATCGTCCCAATTGCACGCGGCCACATAGATTGTGGCGAGTTTTTCCATGCCGAACTGATCGATGCTGTCAAACCGGCCGGGTATCGGACTGTCCAGATCAAGAACACCCAGGATGCGTCCATCATGGAAAAGCGGCACGACAAGCTCCGAACGGGATGCGGCATCGCAGGCGATATGTCCGGGAAAGGCGTGGACATCTTCGACGAGAATCGAGGTTCCCTGCACAACCGCTGTTCCGCAGACACCATTGCCGACAGCAATACGCACACAGGCCGGCTTGCCCTGAAAGGGGCCGACAACAAGTTCGTCATCGGAATAGAGAAAATAGAATCCGGCCCAATTGAGATCGGGCACCATCTGGAAGATCAGGGCCGAGGTATTGGCAGCATTGGCAATGGCATCGTTTTCACCAGCGAGAAGGCCGCTCAACTGATCGCAGAGTTCGCGATAGAACTCGCCCTTATCTGTGTGATCCATCGTCTTTGCCGCAAACATCGGATGCCTATCCTTTTCGTGCCAACCATCGTGGCTGCAATCCGCCGCCTCGCATGGGAGAACGGCTACCCAGACAGAGATACAGCGCGAATCTCACCTCTGCAACAGCACCGCTTCCGAGGCGGCGGCGAAGGCCTGCGCTTCCATGGCGAGCCACGCACAGAAGAGTGATGATTTGCGATGACGGCGCGCCCGGCGCAACGCGACATAATCCTGCCCGCTGCCGATGAAGCGATGTGGCGCGACGAGACGGCCGGCTCTTATATCGTCCGCAACGAACGGCCAGGGCGCGATGCAGACACCAAGGCCGCCCATCGCCGCTTCCAGCATGAAATAGAAATGCTCATATTCCCTGCCCGGTGCATGGCCTATGGCTATGCCTGACCGCGCGCACCAGTCCGGCCACGCATGCAGACGCGTCTTCGAATGCAGCAGCGCAATGCCGGCAAAACCCGCTGATGCCATGGGTGCGAGCGATGATGCCAGAACCGGGCCGATCTGCTCACTGAAAAGCGGAATGACATCTGCCGCTTCCGGCCACGGATCCGATCCAACACGGATTGCCACATCAAACCCGTCACGGGAGAAATCAACCGCTTTGCTTGAGGAGGTCAGACGAACGTCGATATCAGGATGTGCCGCCTGAAACCGGTACAGGCGCGGGATGAGCCACCGCATCGTGAATGTGCCGGGACAAGAGACGTCAAGCGGCCCGTCTTCCGTATCCGCCACCAACCGCACGGCAAGGTCGATCTGGTCGAAAGCCGGGACAAGTCCCGACAGCAGCCGCGTTCCGGCGTCGGTGAGACGAAGAGCATTTTTCGGCCCCTCGAACAGCGGAACGCCCAACACATCCTCCAGATGCTGGACCTGACGGCTGATCGCACTGTGCGTCACATTGAGTTCGTCGGCGGCCAGTGTCATGCGCCCATGCCGACCGGCTGCCTCGAACGCACGCAGCGCCGTCAGGGAGGGAATTTTACGAGCCATGTGCGTTTTCCGAACAATACTTGTTCAATCATATCGCTTTTCAGCAAGGCTTCAACAGTGTTTTCTCCACACAAACCTGCAGATTCTCTGAACATGGGTACACGACCTCGGGACTAACCGCCGCCGGGCCCGTCGGGCGCCATGTGACTAAACCTGCAACTGCAATCCCCTGATCGAGGAGACATGATCGTGCTGAACAGACATAAGGACGGCAGTGCCGGCGATGCCAATTACGGCGTGATCGGCACAGGCTACACACAATACCGCCAACCGGACCCGCACATTGCGGAATTCATTCGTGCGGCCCTTGGTGATGCGCGGACTGTTCTCAATGTCGGTGCCGGTGCAGGATCGTATGAACCCGTCGACCGGGAAGTAACAGCCCTTGAGCCCTCCGCATCCATGCGCGCGCAACGGCCGCCTCATCTGCCTGTTGCCGTCGACGGCGTTGCTGAAAACCTGCCGTTCCCGGACCAGAGCTTCGATGCGAGCATGGCAACCTTCACCGTGCACCAGTGGCCCGACCTTGCCGCTGGTCTGGCGGAAATGCGCCGGGTGACGCGTGGCGTCATCCTGATCCTGTCCTGTGATCCCGATGAACTGCACCGGTCATGGCTTGCCGAATACGCGCCGGAAATGATTGCGGTCGAAGCGCGGCGCTATCCCTCGATGCGGTCGATCCGGGACGGGCTTGGCGGCAGGGCTGAGATCATCCCTGTCCCGATACCGCTCAACTGCATCGACGGCTTTGGCGAAGCCTATTACGGACGCCCCGAACGCCTGCTGGAAAAAGGTGCGCGGCTGGCCAATTCGGCCTGGAGCTTTGTCGACCCGTCTGTCGCGGAACGGTTTGTCGACAGACTGGGCGACGATCTCGACACGGGCGTCTGGGACGCCATGTATGGAAGCCTGCGCAAGCAACCCTTTTTTGAGGGGTCCCTGCGGCTCATCATCAGCCGCAGGTAAACCGGCGGGTCTCAGAAATTGATCGAAGCATAGAAGATGGCAAAGACGCCATCGAGGACGATGACGATGAAGATCGATTTGACCACCGACGCTGTCACGCGCAGACCCAGCGACTCCGCGCTTCCGCCAACCTTCATTCCTTCAACCGCGGCAATGGTACCGATGATCATGGCCATGAAAGGGGCCTTGATCAGGCCGGCGAGGAAATACTGGACCGTGATGGCATCGCGCAGATTGGCGACATAGATGCCGGGCGATACGTCCGAATAGAGCCAGAGGGCGACGGCACCGCCCGCAAGCCCGGCGAAATCCGCGATAATTGTCAGAAGCGGCAACGAAATGCTCAGCGCAACCAGGCGGGGGAACACCAGAACGCTGATCGGGTTGAGACCGATGACGTGCAGGGCGTCGACTTCCTCGCGCATTTTCATCGACCCGAGTTCCGCGGTGATGGCGCTTCCCGAACGGCCCGCGATCATGATCGCCGTCAACAGGACGCCGGTCTCGCGCAGGACCAGCACGCCGACGAGATTCACCGCGTAAGTTTCTGCGCCATAGGTGCTCAGCATGTAGGCACCCTGCTGCGCGACAATGGCACCCATGATGAATGAAATCAGCACGACAACCGGGATTGCCCCGACACCCAGCCGGTCGATCTGGTGGAAGAATGCCGGATACCGGATCGGGCTTCCCTTGCCGCCGCGCATCTGGGACCCGGTGACTACCGCACCCAGCACGTGCATGGATTTGATAAAATCATCGCCGAAATTGACCACTGTCCGGCCAATTGTATCGAGAATCTGAATTCCAAGATTCGGCTTATGCAGCGGCGGGTTTGCATCTGCCTGAGCAGATGCGGTTTTCCCGACGGCGTCAAAAAGCGTTTCCCAATGCTGTTTGAGCCCCCGTATCTCGACCTGCTTGCCGGCGGTTTCCAGCGCAACGCGCATGCGGTCGACGAGCCAGGCACCCGCCGTATCCAGCGCGTCGACACCGGACAGATCGATGACGGCGGTGGAGAAATCCTTCCGGTGCTCGATCTTGCGCATTTGCGCGTTCACACGCCCGACATAGCGTGTAACCCAGGAGCCGGCCAGGACAACCATGGCCTGACCATCTTCAGTGTTGAAGCTGACATTGAGCGGCTGGCCTGACGTGCCGTGTTCGTGTGTCGCATCAACCATGGCCGCAATACTTTCGCTTTGTGAAGTCGCTGCTTTATCCCCCGGCTGGTCGATTCTGGCAAGCAAAACCCAAAACATAGATCCTGCCGGTCATCACGTTTCCGCCACCAGCGGCGTCAAAAAGCCGGCCGTTATCGCTGATAACAACCGGCTCTTGTTGGTCAACTTGGCGGGTCGGTGAAAGACAGCCCTGCCTTAACTCCCGCTGCGCGCATGGAGCTGCGGAATGAACAGGTCGGTCCAGCTTGCAGGCTTGACCTTGATCGTACCGGCCAAATGCATGAACTCGGCGAACTGCATGACACCATTCGGCGTCGTCGAGAATTGCGAATCCTTGTCGTTCAGCATCTCGAGGACCTCGTCGACGGACACTTTCACCTTCGAACTCTTGGCGAAAATCTCCGCGGCGGCTTGCTTGTTGCCAGCAATGAAAGCATTAGCCTCATCCAGCGCCGCCAGGAACGCTTCTGTGGTTTTCGGGTTGGCATCGACGAACTTCTTCGGCGCAAAGGTCACATCAAGCGTGATGTTGCCGATGACATCAACGGAATTGACTACCCGGTGAATCTTCGGGTCTTTCAACTCGAGATAGGAGAACGGCGGTGAGGTGAAGTGGGCGGTGATCTCGGTCTGGCCGCTTGTTACCGCAGCCAGGGCTTCTGGATGCGGCAGACTGACCGTCAGCGGGTCGAGCTTGGCATAGTTCTCGCGTCCGAATTCATGCGCCGCCATCATCTGCAGGACAACCGCCGACAGCGAAGTCTTGATTCCCGGCAGGGCAATTTTGTCCTTGGGTGTCAGATCTTTCAGCGTCTTGACCTCGGGATTGTTCGAATTCAGCCACAGCGACGTTGCGCTGAGACCGCTGATGCCGACAACTTCGACATTCGGAATGCCCTTGGCCTTGGCCCAGAGGGTGACAAAGCCCGGCGCGCCGGTTCCGGCAAAATCGAGCGAACCGGCCATCATCGCATCGTTGATGACGTTGCCGCCATCCAGCATCAGCCAAGTCACCTTGACGTCGCCAAGACCGGCTTTGGCCGCCTGCTTTTCCATCAGTTTCTGGTTTTCCATGACGATCAGCGGCAGATAGAGAATGCCGTATCCCTTGGAAATCCGCACTTCGCTGACTTCGGCGCGGGCAGCACCCGTTGCGCCTGCCAATCCAAGGCCAATGCCGAGCACGGCGGCACAGAGCTGCTTCATCATTTTCATCGTAGTCCTCCCTTGATACATACCGGTTCCCGGCGGTTTAAACTCAAGCCTGCATTCCCCAGCGGCGAATGGTTTTCTTTTCAATCGTGGCAAAGATCAGGTTCTCGACGGCAAGGCCGATCAAGATAACCGTAAACAGGCCTGCAAAGACATTGGCGGTTTCCAGCTGGTTGCGGTTCTCGAAGATGAACCAGCCGAGACCGCCGGAACCGGACGATACGCCGAACACCAGTTCGGCGGCGATCAGCGTACGCCATGCAAAGGCCCAGCCGACTTTCAAACCCGTCAGAATGGATGGAAAGGCAGCCGGTATCAGGATATGGCGGACGAGCTTGAGACCGCGCAGGCCGTAATTCAGGCCGACCATCCGCATCGTGTTGGAAACGGACCGGAAACCGGCATGGGTGTTCAAGGCGATGGCCCACAGCACCGAGTGCACCAGCACGAAGATCACGCTCCCCTGCCCCAGACCGAACCAGATCAGCGCCAGCGGCAGCAATGCAATGGCCGGGAGCGGATTGAACATGGAGGTCAGTGTTTCCAGCAGATCGGCACCAATGCGCGATCCAATGGCGAGCGTGGTCAAGAGCGCGGCCAGCACGATGCCGATGCCATAGCCGATGAGCAGCGTTTTGATGGATGCGAGTGCTCTGGCCGGAATGGTGCCGTCAGCAATATTGGCAGCGAAAGCCGTCACCGTCTCGGAAAAACTCGGGAACAGCAGCGGGTTGCCAAGCCAGCGCCCGTAAATCTCCCAGGCCGCAGCGAGAACGAACAGGATAAAAGCTTTTCGCACCGCACCGATGCGATAGATGCGTTCGAAAGCGGAGAGCGTCTTCTCGACCTGCAGGAAATCCTTCTTGCCGTCGCCGCGCACAATCTCCGGACGTGTGTAGAGAACTTCAGTCATCGAATCTTCCAATCTCAACTGGCGAACAACATGTCGTTGATGCGGGTTTCGAGTGCCGCCTGCGTACCGGTGCCAAGCTCGCTGGGCGGTATGCTGTTCAGTTCGGCTTTCACCTGGCCCGGGTGGGGCGAAAGCAGCAGAATGCGGGTGCCGATGCGGATGGCCTCCTCGATAGAGTGGGTCACGAACAGGACGGTGAAATGTGTGTCGTCCCAGAGTTGCAGCAATTCATCCTGCATCTTGCGGCGCGTCAGTGCGTCGAGCGCTGCAAACGGCTCATCCATGAGAAGCACATCCGGTTCCATGGCCATGCCGCGCGCAATAGCCACACGCTGCTTCATGCCGCCAGACAGCATATGGGGATAGCTGTCGATGAATTTCGTCAGACCGACCTTGTCGATATAGCTGCGGGCACGTTCGCGTGCCTCTGCCGGCTTTGCCCGCCCGCTGGCAGTGAGGGCGAAGACGACATTCTCGCCAACCGTTTTCCACGGCAGGAGCTGGTCGAATTCCTGAAAGACCATCATCCGGTCAGGACCGGGTTCGGTGACTTCCTTGCCCTTGAGCGTGATCTGCCCTTCAGTCGGCGTGAGATAACCGCCGATGGCCTTGAGCAAGGTCGACTTGCCGCAGCCCGATGGCCCGAGCAGTACAAAGCGGTCGGATTGAAAAACCTGAAAATCGACGCGATGCGTGGCAGTCACCAGCGCATCTTCCGTCTTGTATTGCAGTGTGACGCCCTCGACGCTCAATAATGCGCCGCGAGCATCAAAGGACTGATGCAAAGTCATACTTCCTCCCAATGCGTCGTCTCTTTTGCACAACGCCGTAACGTTGACAAAACTCCCACCTCGACTGTACTTGCGGTAACTGACACATACCTGACTCACGTTTCGGGGGCACGATTTGCGCATTCTTGTCGTGGAAGACATGCCCGATATCGCCAAGGCGATTGCCCAGCGCTTTGAAAAGATCGGCCATGCCGTTGATTGCGAAACCGATGGCCGTACGGCCAGCGAAGTGCTGCAGGTGCAGGATTATGATCTTATCATCCTCGACATGATGCTGCCCGGCGCCGATGGTTTCGAGATTCTCAAAGGACTGCGCGGCCGCAAGGACAAGACGCCTGTCCTGGTCCTGACGGCGCGCTCGGCGGTCGATGACCGCGTCGACGTCCTTGATCTTGGTGCTGACGATTATCTGACCAAGCCGTTCGATTTTCGCGAGCTGGAAGCACGCGCCCGTGCGCTGCTGCGCCGGAGCGCCGGGATGTCCGACAATGCCCTGCGCTTCGGCGACCTCGTCATTGATCGCGCCGGGCGCACGGCTAGCGTTGCCGGTACCGCTCTTGATCTTACTCGGCGTGAATTGATCGTTCTCGAGATTTTGGCAGCCCGGCCCAAGCGCTTCGTCTCCAAGGAAGAACTGGTGGAGCAGCTTTTCAACTTCGACCAGGAGCCGAGCGCCAATGCCGTCGAGCAATATGTGACGCGGTTGCGGCGCAAGCTCGCGGACACTTCGATCGAAATTCGCACCTCGCGCGGGCTGGGCTATCAACTTGCAAGCAAATGATATCCGCTACTCCCTGCACATCCGGATTATCGTCTTCATTGCGCTCATTCTGGGTGTCGGCGCCATCGTCCTTGCGCTTGCTGCCTGGCAATATGCCGGCATTGCCGCGCGCGATGCCTATGACAAGCTTTTGATCGGCGGGACAATACAGGTTGCGGAAAACGTCTACATACAGGGCGGAGTTGTAACCCTCGACCCGCCAGCGGCCGCGTTTGCGACACTGTCGGCTTATGATCTCGTTTTTTACCGGGTAACCGATCCCCGCGGTGTCGTTGTCGCCGGCTATGGCGATCTTGCACCGAAAATTTCGACGGAAAGCATTCGCAAAGGCGTGGTCCTTGCCGACGACACCTATCAGGGGCAGCAGGTCCGCGTTGCGGCAATCGGCAAGCAGATTGATACCGGCTCCGGCAACGGCTGGGTGGAAATCGTCGTGGCACAAACCTTACGGGCGCGGGAATCCCTCGCCTGGGATCTTGCCGGCAAGGCTGTCGGCATGATCGCCATCATGAGCCTCCTCGCCCTGATCGCCGGCGCCATTTCCGTCCGTATTGCATTGAAGCCGCTGACGCGCATCGAACGGGAAATCGCAGCGCGCAAACCCGACGACCTGCGCGCCATACAGGTTACGCCGCCCTATGAAATCCGCGCATTGGTTAGCGTTCTTGATGACTTCATGCGCCGGCTTGCCGATCGCATAGCGCTGATGCAGCGCTTTATCGCCGACGCAGCCCACCAGATGCGTACCCCTCTGGCCGAACTCAATGCACAGGTGGAAATACTCTCAAACGACGCCGGCCCGGGACTGCAGGAACAGATTCAGAAATTGGGCACAAAAGTGAACGCGCTCGGCAATCTCACCGGTCAGCTTTTAGACCATGCCATGGTCATTCATCGCGCCGGCACCGTTGGCTTTACGCCGATCGATCTGAACGCACTGGCGAAAACCACGCTGGCTCAAGCCGTCCCGCTGTCACTGGAACGGGAAGTGACGATCGCATTTTTGCCCTCCCCGGCAGAGCCTCATATCCAGGGCGATATGATCAGCATCCGCGAGGCGCTGACCAATCTGATCCAGAATGCTCTGACCCACGGCGCATCGACGCGCCTTTCTGTCGAGCTGGGCCGCGATGAGAACAAGGCATGGATCAGCGTGCTTGATGACGGCCCCGGCATTTCAAGCGCCGAACAGGCGCGGCTGCTTGAACCCTTCGAGGTCGGCTCGGGTTCGGCATCGGGTTCGGGTTTGGGCCTCGCCATTGCGGCGGAGGTTGCCAAGGCGCATGGCGGAGAGCTCACTTTTCCCGTTGTCGAGAACGGCTTCTGCGTGCGGCTGGCGTTGCCGTTGTGACGGTTGACTGTCCCTGGCATGTCGCCGGCTGACAATATTTCTCGCTCATTGTGCCATTGATCTGCTAATGCCGGTTCACATGATCTCTCGTTCGGGGAACAGCATGTCACGATTTTCGCCGTTTGTTGCAATGTTCATTGCCGTCGCGATATTCGCTCTCGACACGCTGACGACCTTTGATATGGCCATCGCCGTGCTCTACGTCACGGTCGTGCTGCTCGCTCTTTCCTTCGCCACCAAGAAGAACCTGCTTGCCATTGGCGCCGGTTGCATGGGGCTGACGCTGCTGAGCTTTGCTGTTTCCCATGGCGAGGATCCCACGTCTGATGCCACGGCACGCTGTTTTGTCAGCCTGTCCGCCATCGGGATTACGACGTTCCTCGCCTACCAGGTCAAAACGGGAATCGCGATCCTGCGCGAAAGCGAGCAGCGCTACCGCACAATCTTTCTGGCAACCGGCGTTGCCATACTTGAAATGGATTTCACCCTGGTGAAGGCAGCCGTCCATCAGCTGAAAAGCCAAGGCTTTGCCGACATCCGCGCCGTCGCAGCGAAGGATCCCAGCTTCGCCAGCAAGGCGATCGCAATGATGAAGCTGACAAAGGTGAACAATACCGCTCTGACAACATTCAGCGCAAAGGACTTCAATACGCTCAAAGCTGCCTTGCCGACGCTGATCGGCGAGGACATGGAGGGCGCCATCTGGGCTCTGCTCGAAGCCATATGGGATGGGCGTCCAGTCTACGAATCCGAAACCATGATGAACGATGTGAATGGTGACCGTATCGCCATTCTTTACAATGTGGCCATGCCTGCCGATCGTCCTCTGCTCGATACCGTCCTGGTCAGTATCGTGGATGTTACGGCCCGGCGCCAAGCGGAGAACGAACTGCATGCAGCCCACACCGAACTCGCCCACGTGACACGCATAGCAACGCTTGGCGAATTGACCGTCTCCATAGCCCATGAAGTCAATCAGCCGCTTGCCGCCATTGTCACCAATGGCGGAGCAGGTTTGCGATGGCTCAAACGCAGCGCGCCAGACCTCGGCGAGGTGGAGACTGCGATGCAGCGTATGATCGCCGATGCTGGCCGGGCCAGCGAAGTCATCAAGCGCCTGCGGACGCTCTCGAGCAAGACGACACCCCAGGCCGCCCCCGTCAATCTCAGTGAGATTGCTGCGGAAAGCATCGCCCTTGTCCAGCGCGAAATCACGAGCCACAAGATCAGTCTTCGCACCGAACTGGCGCGAAAATTGCCCCTCGTTATCGGCGACCGGATACAACTGCAGCAGGTAATCATCAACCTGATCCTCAATGCCATACAGGCAATGGCCGATCCTGCCGTTGCAACACGGACACTGCTGATCGCAACCAGAAGAGCAGGCGACGCCGTCCAATTGAACGTGAGAGATAGCGGCACCGGATTCGCCGCGACGAAAGCCGCGCATTTATTCGATGCATTTTATACAACCAAGGCTGATGGCATGGGCATGGGGCTCTCCATTTGCCGGTCGATTGTCACGGCGCACGGAGGCCGGATCAGCGCGCATTCGGAGCCTGGCAACGGGGCCAGTTTCGAGTTCACGATTCCATTGCAAGAGGAACCAGTGTCATGACCGGGACCCCGTCTCCGTTGGTGTTTGTCGTCGATGACGACGTCTCCCTGCGTGAAGCGCTTGGCAGCCTGTTCCGTTCCGTCGGCATGCAGGTCGAGCTGTTCGGTTCGCCGGCCGAATTTCTGGCGCGCGGCCCGGCAACTTGCGAAAGCTGTCTGGTGCTCGACATACGTTTGCCCGGTGTCAGCGGGTTGGATTTCCAGACCCAGCTGGCAAAACGCGGCAACACCATACCCATTGTCTTCATGACCGGCCACGGCGACGTTCCTATGTCCGTACGTGCCATGAAAGCCGGAGCGCTGGATTTCCTCATGAAGCCGTTTCGCGATCAGGACATGCTTGATGCGGTATCGAATGCCTTGGCGCTGGACCGGGAGCGCCGTGCGGCCGAAAGCGAACTGTCCACTTTGCGGGCGCGCTACGACAGCCTGACAGCGCGGGAGCGTGAGGTTATCGCCCTGGTCACCACCGGGCTGATGAACAAGCAGATTGCCGGACAACTCGGGGTCAGCGAAATCACCGTCAAAATCCACCGGGGGCACCTGATGGAAAAAATGGGGGTGAGGACATTGGCTGAACTGGTCAAAATCTACCAAATGCTTCGTCCCGAACGCGGCATCTAACGGGTGAAGCGGATCGGGCGCTGCATTGCCTGAAAGGCGTTTGTTAGGCACTGTTTCCAGATGAGTCACAGGGAATGAAGCGATGACACACACGGACACTGAACACAGGGGGCTTTGGGAAACCGAACGGGCGCTGCTGCATCATTTACGCACGCTCCGCCGGCGAGACAGAAGCCTCAAGCCCGAGGAAATAGGCGACAGGCTGACCAGCGGCCAGAGAATTGCCGATCAGGTAGCTGCGACGATGGGATCATGGTCATTCATCATCATCCAGACCACGATCCTGTTCTTCTGGATCATATTGAACGTGACGGCCTATATCCAGCATTGGGACCCCTATCCGTTCATTCTCCTTAATCTCGCCCTCTCCTTCCAGGCGGCCTATGCGGCGCCCTTCATCATGATGAGTCAGAACCGGCAGCAGGATATTGACCGGAAGGAAGCTGAGCATGATTACCGCATCAACATCAAAGCTGAACTGGAAATCGAATTGCTGCATGAGAAGATGGAACTGCTTCACCAGAAGATCGATCTTCTCAGGGACAAGGAAGTCCTGGCTTTGACCGAGTCGATCCAGAGGCTTTGCGACCAGGGACAAACACCAACGGCTCAACCGTGAATTGCAGGGATGATAAAATCTGCCGCTGCGGGGCAAACAGGTAAGGAAGCGAATGATGGTGACCCGTCGAACGGTATTGGCTGCAATCGGTATCGCCGCATATCCGGCAAAACTCTTTGCCAGCACCGCCGACACGATAATTCCGCTCTGGCCCGCAACGCCGCCCGGTGGGGGCGGACCGGCAGGGCCGGTCAATGAAAGCGCGCGCGGGGCGATCAGCAATATCGGCGTTCCATCGATGGAGGTTTTCCAGCCGGAAAAACCCAATGGCGCGGCCGTTCTCGTCGCGGCGGGGGGCGGCTACAAGCGCATTGAAATGAAGAAGGAGGCCCTTTCGGCGGCCCGCTGGCTGACCGGCCGGGGCTTTACCGTCTTCACCCTGACATACAGGCTCCCCGGAGAAGGATGGCATGCGGGACCGCTTGCGCCCTTGCAGGACGCGCAACGCGCATTGCGTTTGATCCGCCAGAACGCTGGCCGCTTCCAGGTCGATCCGGAACGCCTTGGCGTCCTTGGATTTTCTGCGGGCGGGCATCTGCTTGGAATGGCTTCCGTCCGCTCGGCTTTTCCGTCCTACGAGCGGATCGATGCGGTGGACAGCCTGTCTGCCCGGCCGTCGTTTTCAGCACTGATCTACCCCATCATTACGCTGGAGCCGCCCTATGACCACACGTCGACACGGCGCATCCTGATTGGCACGCATCCAAGCCCGGAACGTAGTGCGGAATGGTCGGTTCAAACCCATGTTCGCGACGGCTGCCCTGCCATGTTTCTGGTTCAGGCGCAGGATGACCCCATTTCCGACCCGGCGAATACCCGCATCATGGCAGACGCCTGCAAACGGGCAGGCATACCTGTGGAACTGCATCAACTGGCCAGCGGCGGTCACGGTTTTGGCATGGGCGAGAAGGATACGCCGACCGGTCTGTGGCCGGATTATTTTTCCGCCTGGCTGGCACCCTTCACGTCAGCGGCACCAGCGCGCCGCTGACGATCGATACCCCGCCTATGGATCAGGCGGCACGGGTGATCCGGATGGGAATCGATTTGAAAGACGGCGTTCCCGACTGCCGGTCGTAATGGGACAGTGCGACCAGCGCGTTGAGTTCCGGATAATAGCCAGCGGCCGAACCGCGCGGAATATTGTAGGCTACCGCAGTCAAGCGCTTGACCCGGCGCGGCCGGTCATCGGGATCGGCATGATCGCGCGCTGCTTCAACATCGAGCGTATCACCGTCGGCCAAGCCTCTTTCGGCCAGGTCCTTCGCATTCAAAAAGATCACATCCCGCCGCCCAAATACTCCGCGATACCGGTCATCCAAACCATAGATCGTTGTGTTGTACTGATCATGGCTGCGAATTGTCGTCAGCGTCAGCACATTCGCTTCCAGAACGCGCGGGTCCTCGCTCAAGCCTTTCGCCACCAGGAAACAGGCTTTCCGGTTCGGTGTTTTCCATTCGCGATGCGCGGCGGGTACGCTCAGGCGAAACCCGCCCGGCTCCAGGATACGCGCGTTGAAATCCTTGAAGTCAGGGAAAACAACTTCAATCTTGTCGCGTATCCGGCCGTAATCCGCGATCATGGCGTCCCACTCGATGCCGTAACGATCACCCAAAGTCGCCTTTGCCATTCCCGCTATGATAGCGGGTTCCGACCGGAGATCGCCGCTGGGAGGATTGAGGAAGCCGCGCGAGGCATGCACCATCGACATGGAATCTTCAACCGTAACGGATTGCCGGCCTGTGGCCTGAACATCCGCATCCGTGCGCCCAAGCACGGGCAGCACAATGGTGGTCTTGGCCGTCAAAAGATGCGAACGGTTGACCTTGGTCGTCAGATGCACGGCAAGATCAAGTTTGCGCATACCTGCAAATGTTGCATCGGGATCGGACATGGCGACAGCCAGATTACCGCCAAGACAAACCAGCGCTTTGGACCTGCCGTCGATGATTGCCTCTATCGCTTCGATGGCATTGTGCCCCTTGGCGGCGGACGGCCGGAAGCCGAACGCCCGCTCCATACCGTCGATGAGGGCAGCATTGGGAATTTCGGTAATGCCGACCGTGCGGTCACCCTGCACATTGGAATGACCGCGCAAAGGGCATATGCCTGCGCCTTCCCGGCCGATATTGCCGCGCAGCATCAGGAAGTTGGCTATCTGCTGAACGTTCGCCGTGCCATTCCGGTGCTGGGTGACGCCCATGCCGTAGCAAAGGATGACATTTTTGGATTTTGCATAGACATCGCCCGCACTCTCGATCGCACTGCGGGTAAGGCCCGACATGAGCTCTATATCTTCCCAGCGCGTTGCATCGATATCCTCTCTCAGGGCCTCGATGCCGGATGTGTGTTCGGCAATGAAATCGCGGTCGAGGACTCCCTTTCCACCGCGCTCCAGATCACGCCGGTCAAGCTCGAAAACCCTTTTCATCATGCCCTTGAGCACCGCGACGTCGCCGCCAATACGAACCTGATGATAGGCGGACGCGATATCCGTCGAACCGAGCGTGGCCATCTCCACCGGGCTTTGCGGCGAGGCAAAGCGTTCGAGAGCCCGCTCCTTCAGCGGGTTGAAAACGATGATCGGGGCACCACGCCGCGCCACATCGCGCAAAGTCGCCATCATGCGCGGATGGTTGGTGCCGGGATTGTGGCCAAAGCTGAAAATGGCATCGGCATGATCGAAATCTTCCAGGGTGACGGTTCCCTTGCCGACGCCGATTGAATGCGGCAGCCCGACGCTTGTCGCCTCGTGGCACATGTTCGAACAATCTGGAAAATTGTTGGTCCCATAGGCCCTGACGAACAGCTGAAACAGGAATGCGGCCTCGTTCGAGGCTCTGCCGGAGGTATAAAACTCGGCCATACCGGGATCGGGCAGAGCATTCAATTGCGCACCGATCAGCGCGAAAGCCCTGTCCCACTCGATGGGAACATAGGTATCGGCCGCGGCGTCATAGATCAGCGGATGGGTCAAGCGGCCCTCATCTTCCAGATCATGATCGGACCAGTTCCACAATTCCGAAACCGTATGCTCAGCGAAGAAGGATGGCCCGATACGCTTGGCTGTCGATTCCCAGGTGACGGCCTTGGCCCCGTTCTCGCAGAATTCGAAAGAAGAAGTGTGCTTCGGGTCCGGCCAGGCACAACCGGGACAATCAAAACCATCGGGCTGGTTGGCCTTCAGCAGCGTTGCCGCCCCCTGGGCGACAATCTGCTGACGGGCAAGGCTCTCTGCCACCGCCTTCAATGCCCCCCAGCCGCCTGCCGGTGCGTTGTAGCGTTCAATACCCTCCGGTCGCTTTCTCGACATGTCATACTCCTCGGAATCTGGTCAATGATGGGCAGATAGGCATGCGCCATTGTAGCAGATAACCGGGATGCCGCATGCCGTTCTTCCGGGGTATGCCGGCGAAATCACATCAGCCGCCGCTCACCACGGGTTCCTTGTTCTTTTTCAACGCCGCCATTGTTGCGGCATCGAAATTGAGATGACCCGAAACCACTTCCGGTGGTGTCAGCGCCAGCCACTGGTTGAGTGACACGTCGGCATAATGATCGCTCTTGAACATTTCGAGAAACCTGAGCGGTGTATCGCCGGTGTTCTCGATGTAGTGGCCCATGGCGAACGGCACATAGCCAACGTCACCTGCAGCAAAATCAAATGTGCGGGAATGGCCGTTTGCGGCGAACACCCCCATGCGTCCGACGCCTTCGATGTAATACTGCCATTCGTCAGTGTTCGGATGCCAATGCAGTTCACGCAGGCCGCCCGGCTCAATTTCAACAAGTGCTGCAGCAATTGTCTTCGAAACAGGAAAGTTCTTTGAATCGGCGATACGAACCGTGCCGCCGCTCGATTTGATCGGTTCCTGCGCGCTCATTCGATGCACCAAACCGCTCGAGACAGCCGTGGCGCCAGCGATCTCATCGCTTTTTAGACTGCCTGGGATGGGAAGGGGGAAGATATAGCGTTCGCTGGGTGGTGGGAGGCTGTTGAAATGCGTTTCCGCTATGCCGAAATTCTTGCCCAGGACGCTCTTGGGCACGTGCTTGAACCAGTCGCTCACGACGAATGTGCTGTCCTCGTCAAAACTTCCGTCATCAAAGACAAGCAGGAACTCGCAGCCGTCTGGTCCCAATCCCTGAATGGAATGCGGTATTCCGGAGGGAAAGTACCATATGTCGCCCGGCCCGAGATCGCCGACAAAATTCTTGCCATCGGCATCAACGGCGGTAATGCGGGCGTTTCCATAGAGCATGAACGCCCATTCCCCCTCCTTGTGCCAGTGCAGTTCACGCATGCCGCCGGCATTGAGGCGCATGTCGACGCCGGCGATGCTTTTGGAGATTCCAAGTTCGCGGATGGTGATCTGGCGTGTCCAGCCCGCCGGATATTCCTTGGTTGGTGCATCGGCAAACGAGAAGCGTAGATTCGGCAGGGTCCCGGCATCGGTGATGGGCTGGTTGAGAATATCCGGGTTCTGGATGTCACGCCCGACATTGCGCGGCCCAGGATCATCACCGCCGGCGCCAGCACGGCGCGGTTGCGGTACGTCAGCAGCAAATGCCTTCGACGAAGCAGCGGCGGCAATGCTCCCTGCCGTCAATGTTACGAGAGCGTCGCGGCGATTGAATATTGTCATGTTCGTTTCCTCCTCGGCCAGGTGAGCCACGGGATGAAAGAGATGGACAAGCAACCATGAACGGCCCGCGCCTCCCCTTCGCAGGAGTGCCTTGATCGTGCTGTCAGTCCGTTTTGGCTGGTTGCCCGGTGAGAACAGTCTACAGCCGCCAGCCTATGCCGCGCCGTTCAGCCGGGATATCGGCTGTTGGTTTCGGCTCGCCTATACCTTGGTATAGGTTCATTGAACGGGCTCGCATAAAGAAAATGGGCACCACCGAAACCTGTTCGGTGATGCCCATTTCAATGGAACCCTCGCACCGCAGCGCGAGGAAAACCAGCCAATCCTAGTTGGCCGAAGCAAGCGTCATCGACGTGCCAGTAGCAGCAATGTTCAGGCCAATCTGGCCTGTTACGCTGATTGCCTGCAGATGAACGGAGCCTGCGGTACCGCCAAACAGCACATTGGTGCCGATACCGGCGCCAAGTGTGGCTTCCGCTGTCGCACCGCGGTAAACGCCGCTCAGCGACCCCTGGTGATACCCGGCGGTCGGTGCAAACACGGCCCAGACGAGGCGGCTGCGTGTCGTAAAGCCGAGATCGACACCGAGTTTCTTGATTGCGCCGGTATAGTGATCCGAACGCTCACGGCCGACTGTCGAACGGAAGACACAATCGACTTCCTTGGCCGACCCAAGCACATAGCCAACGCCGCCATCGATATCGCAGGTGAGATAACCGATCCTCACGCCATTGCGCGCGTCTGGCTCCTGGTAGGTCGCCGGCATATCCGCTGCAACAGCAACCGTTGCGCCAGCAATTGCCAACGACGTGGTCGCAAGTGCCATAGCAAGTGTCTTCTTCATCATACTCTCCTTCTCAAATTGTGACCGGTGCACCGCAATCGATCCTCCAGCCCACAAATTCAGCAACAGGTTACAAAAGGTATCGCCGGGCGATCTCATTCGATAGACCTGAAGCAACACATGTGAAGGCGTGCCGGAATGCGCAAGTGACAGACCATTCACAATTCGCCTCCCAATGGGACATTTTGAAGGCACATGAAGGATTGTTTACGCAAAATTAACAGTTTAGCTTCGACGAGGCTCAGCCTATTCCATCGAATCGAGACACAATCACCCTGTCCATGAGACCTGTGAGAAACCAATGAACGTCCGGCAGCTCGAAGTCCTGCGCACCCTGCTCGTCACCGGCTCGACGATCGCAACGGCGCGCGCCATGGGCCTGAGCCAGTCCGGTGTCAGCCGCCTGCTGCAGCAGCTCGAGGCCAACCTGTCGATGCAGCTCTTTGCACGGGACAAGGGTCGGCTGATCCCGACACCCGAAGCGGAAAAACTCGCCTATGACGCCGAACTTGTCCTTGCCGGCATAGACCGCTTTACTAACCTTGCGCAGGATCTGCGTAGCGGTGCCGTTGGGCCCGAATCGGTGCGTATTGCCCTGCCCAACAGTCTTGCCGACCAGTTTACCCCGGATCTTCTCGCGGATTTTGACAGGGACTTTCCGCGGGTGCGCATAGAAACATTCTTCGACACGTCGGGCGCCATCACGCGCCTCATAGAACAGCGCATCGTGGATTTTGGCTTTCTGCGCTATGAGGGCCAGCAGAGCAGCAGTGTCGAACTTGAAGTGGTTGTCAGCGGCCGGAAGGTCTGCGTCATTCCCGCCGGCCATCCTCTCGCCGGGCTGGACATCGTCACACCCAGGGATTTACGCAATATTCCTTTGATCCTGACCGGTCGCAACCGGCCCACCCGCATGAAACTCGACGAGATTTTCCGCCAGGCCGGTGTCACGCAGACCGTCAAGATTGAAACGCACAGCAACAATTCCGCCTTTTCCTATGCCGCCCATGGGCTTGGGATTGCGATCATCAACAGCTTCTTTGCGCACCTGACCAAGGATGCAAGGATTGTCATACGCCCCTTCGATCCGCCGCTCACGCAGAGCTTTGGCCTTGCCAAGGCGGCTGGCGTTCCGCTTTCCATCGCTGCCGAAGCGCTCAGCAGGCGGATGAAGCACATGCTTCGAAATGTCGAGGGGCCGCAAAACTGAAAGCACACAGGTTCCGTCAGCGGCATGGGTAGCCCCGATGACCGGCACGCAAGTACCCGTTTGCATAACACTATGACATTTACTCATAATATTGCGCATGGTTTTCACATATGCTCATAGTCCGGCACACAATGGCCAGATGACTGCGGGAAACTCCCCCGCAGCCAAAAGAGCAGAATGGGAACCACGTGATCAAATTTATACTCGGCCGAATGCTAATGGCTGTGCCCACGATTGTCATCGTGGCAGTGGCAGTGTTCACCCTCATACGCCTCATTCCCGGTGACCCCGCAGCCCTGATGCTTGGGGATCTTGCCGAACCGCAGCAGATCGCCGCCCTGCGTTCCACGCTGGGGCTCGACCAGAGCATACCGATGCAGTTCATGATCTGGGTCGGCCACCTGTTCAACGGAGACTTCGGCAAGTCCATCGTCACGGGTGAACCCGTCCTGCACCTCGTGCTCTCGCGCTTTTTCATCAGCGCCCAGATCGTTGTGCTTGCCGTGTTCATTGCCAGCATTATCGCTGTCCCGGCCGGTGTTATCGCGGCATGGAAACAGAACAGCCTCACCGACCTTGCCCTTGTCGGCACGGCAACGGTTCTCCTGTCCATTCCCACATTCTGGCTCGGACTTCTGCTGCTGCTTTTCTTCGGGCTGAAACTCGGCTGGGTGCCGGTGCTCGGTTACGTCTCGGTGACAACCGACTGGAAGGCCGGGCTCATCTATATGGCCTTGCCGGTTGCCACTCTCTTTATCCATGAGATGGGTGTGATCATCCGCATGGCCCGCGCATCGACGCTGGAAGTTCTGCGCCTTGACTACATCACCCATGCCCGCGCCAAAGGCCTGTCGGAACAGGCCGTTCTCTGGCGTCACGCCTTCAAGAACGCTTTCGGTCCGACATGGACGATGATCGGCTTGATTCTCGGCAATCTGCTTGGCGGCATCGCCGTCATTGAAACCGTCTTCTCCATACCGGGCCTTGGCCGCCTGCTCGTCGACAGCATTTTCCAGCGCGACTATCCCGTTATTCAGGGCTGTCTCCTGCTGGTCGCGGTTGCCTATGTTCTGGTCAACCTCGTCGTGGACCTTCTCTATCCACTCTTTGATCCGCGCGTGGTGGCAGAATGAAAAAGCTTACATTCAACGGGGTGATTGGCGGCACCATTATCACCCTCCTCTTTATCGTCGCGGCCATCGGCATGTTCTGGACGCCGTTCGATCCGATGAAGCTCAGTTTTTCCGCGCGTCTCGCCGCACCGAGCGGCGCGCATCTTCTGGGCACGGACGAGTTCGGGCGGGATGTCCTGAGCCGGCTGATGGTCGGGGCACAGGCAAGTGTCTGGATCGGCTTTGCCACTGTCTGCTTTGCCGTGTTCTTCGGTACACTTATCGGCCTGATCAGCGGTTATGCCCGCGGCTGGGCCGATGGCATCATCATGGCGTTCAACAATGCACTGCTGGCCTTTCCCGGCATTCTTCTCGCCCTCGGGCTGCTCGCGGTTTTCGGCGCCAACCAGTACGGCATCATCTTTGCACTTGGGATCGCCTACACCCCCTCAATGGCACGTATCGTGCGCGGTGCCGTCCTGTCCCTGCGCGAACGGGAATTCATCGAAGCCTCCAAGGTCATGGGCAACAGCGAAATCTATACGATCCTGCGCCACATCCTGCCCAACTGCCTGGCACCGATTACAGTTCTTGCGACGTCCATGTTCGGCTGGGCAATCCTTTCGGAAAGTGCGCTGAGCTTCCTTGGCCTTGGCGTTCCACCCCCCGCGCCAACGTGGGGGAACATGCTTGCCGCCGGCCGGCCGTTCATCGAACAGGCAGCCTGGCTTGGCTTCTTTCCCGGCCTTTGCATCGCGCTGACCCTTCTCGGCATCAACCTGCTTGGCGATGCGCTGCGCGACAAGCTCGATCCCCGCATGAGAGGTTTGAAATGAGCGATCAAAACGCACTGCTCAGCGTTCGCGGATTGACGCTTGAGGTCATCCACAATGGCGGCGCCGTTGTCAAAGATGTCAGCTTCGATGTCTCGCCCGGAGAGATTGTCGGCATCGTCGGTGAATCCGGATCGGGCAAGACACTGGCGACACGGTCGATCATCGGACTGATTGCGCCGGGCATCCGGCATGCCAGCGGTTCGATCGTTTACAAGGGTCAGGATACGCTGCAGGCCGGTGACCGCACGTTGCGCCGTTTGCGCGGCGGTGAAATCGGCGTCGTCTTTCAGGAACCGATGACCTCCCTCAATCCATCGATGACCATTGGCCGCCAGTTGGAAGAAGGGCTCATTCTCCACACCAAACAGACAGCCGAGATACGCCGGACCAACATCCTGCACATGCTGACCCGCGTCGGCCTGAAGGACCCGGCGGGCGCCTTGACCGCCTATCCGCACGAGTTTTCCGGCGGCATGCGCCAGCGTATCATGCTGGCCTCGGTCATGCTCCTGAAACCGGCCCTGCTGATTGCCGACGAACCAACAACCGCGCTCGATGCCGTCGTCCAGCGCGATGTCATGGAACTGATGGTTGAACTGACGAAGGAGCAAGGAACGGCCGTCCTCCTGATCAGCCACGATTTGCCGATGGTCGCCCGCTACACCCATCGTTTTGTGGTGATGGAACGGGGTGTGGTGGTCGAGCAGGGAACGACCGAGGAAATCCTCTCAAGACCGAAGCATCCCTATACGCGCAAGCTTCTGTCCTCCCTGCCGTTCCGCGGCGACGTTCGGGCCATCGACACAAGCGTCAACCCGATCGTTTCGGCGCGCGATATCGTCGTTGACTATCCCGGACGCAGAAGCCTGTTCAAGAAGGGTGCTGCCAAACGCGCCCTGCATGGCATCAGCATCGATATCCATCCCGGCGAGGTGGTGGCTTTGGTCGGCGGCTCGGGTTCGGGGAAAACCACACTTGGCCGCACCATTGCCGGACTGGTCAAGGAAACCAGCGGCGAGGTCCTGTTTCAGGGCAAGCGCCGCGACAATGATTGGTTCCATTACCGCATGAACTGCCAGATGGTGTTTCAGGATCCCTACTCCTCGCTCGATCCACGCATGACCATTCTTTCGCTTGTCGAGGAAGCATTGCGGCTTATCCCCCGTCTGACAGCGGCTGAAAAGAAGCAGCGCGCCGCCGAGACACTTGAGGAAGTCGGCCTCGGCGAGGCCTTTGCCCGCCGCTATCCGCACCAGCTTTCCGGCGGTCAGCGCCAGCGCGTTGCCATCGCCCGGGCCATTGCCCGGCGACCCAAATTTCTCATTGCCGACGAACCGGTATCCGCCCTGGACGTGACCGTACGCGCGCAGGTTCTCGATCTCTTTTCAAACCTGCAGAAGCGCTACGGCTTTTCCTGCCTGTTCATCAGCCATGATCTTGGCGTCGTCGAGCAGATCGCCGACCGCGTGATCGTCATGCAGGACGGCCGGATCATCGAACAGGGCGACCGGAACGCGATCTTTGACGCGCCGAAGGAGGCCTATACGCGCAAACTGCTTTCAGCCATTCCCGCACTGGATCTCAACGACAGTGGCGGCGTCAAACTCAAATGGCGGCTGGACGCCTGAACCCATGGAAAAAGAGTGGAACATGAAAAAAATACTTCTCGCAGGAACAATCCTGATGACGGCCGGCGGCTTCGCTCAGGCCCGTGACATCAATGTCGCGCAAAGCTCGGATATTCGCAGCAACGTCCCCGGCGTCAACCGCGACGGCAACACCGACTCCGTCATATTTCATCTGGTCGAAGGGCTGGTGGGCTATACGGAGAACGGCGATGTGAAGCCGCTTCTTGCCCAATCCGTCAATGTGTCGGCGGATGGCCTGACCTATACATTCCCGCTGCGCGACGATGTGAAATTCCACAATGGCGACGCGCTGACCGCCGCCGATGTGGTGTGGAACTGGAACCGTTACATGGCAGAGGATACCAAGTGGACGTGCCGCGCTGATTTCGATGGCAGCCGTACCGTCAAGGTCACCGGCATCGAGGCGGTCGACGCCCATACGGTGGCCATGAAGATCGCATCGCCTTCGGCCGTTTTCCTCGGCCTCATGGCACGGCCGGAATGCGGTTACACCGGCATCATCAGTCCCAAATCAATCGCCGCCGATGGCAGTTTCATGGCTCCCATCGGCACAGGACCATTCAAATGGGGTGAATGGAAACGCGGCGAATATGTCCGTCTGGCAAAATTCGACCAGTACGTGTCGCCGCCGAATGACGGCAAACCGGATGGCATGGTTGGCTCCAAGCGCCCGCTGGTGGATGGCGTGAAGTTCACTGCGGTTCCCGATGCTTCCACGGTCAAGGCGGGGCTGTTGTCAGGGGCGCTGGATGCGGCGGAAGTACCCGCCGATCTCGTTCCTGAACTGAAGGACAATGGCGCGATCCAGCTGATCATGAAGCGCAACAACGGCAAGAATCTTCTCTACATCCAGACCCGTGATCCGGTTTTGAGCAAGGTTGGCGTTCGCCGCGCCATGGCCGCAGCCCTCGATCTCGACGATCTGGTCGGGGCCGTTTCCAATGGCACGGGTGCCGCCAATGCCTCCATGGTGTCGCTGGACTCGATCTACTATTCCGACGTGCAGAAAAAACGCATTGCCGCCGATCTTGAAAAGGCGAAGAAAGAGCTTGCCGAGTCCGGTTACAAGGGCGAAGTCATCAAGATCATCGCCAACAAGCGCGGCAATGTTCCAAGCTATCCCGTTGCCGTTGTCGCGCAGGCCATGATGCAGCAGGTTGGCCTCAATGTGCAGATCGAAGTGCTTGACTACGCCACGCAGGTCGACCGCCGCCGCAGCGGCAACTATCAGGTGATCTCGCAGTCGGTGACACCGCGTCTTGATCCGGCGCTGATGTACAGTTTCTATGTCGGCAACAAGGACAAGAATGCCTCCCTCATGTGGGACAACCCCAAGGCGATCGAACTGATGGATGCGGCCTACCGGGAAGCCGACCAAAGCAAGCGCCAGGCCATCTTTGACCAGTTTCACGAACTCATGCTGCAGGATGTACCGGGCATCTTCCTCTATGACCTGATGGACCTCTGGGGCGCATCGAAGAAGGTGCACGGCACGCCCGTGTGGCAGTCCAATGCGCGGGTTTGGGAAGTATCGCTCGACGATTAATTCGAAGGTTTGTTTGCGGGCCATTGTGCCCGGACATTGAACAACCAAAGGGAAGACATGATGACCAACAAGCAAACTGTTGCAGCCATTGCTGCAACCGTCGACCGGTTGCAGCCTGAATTTGCTGTCATGAGCGACGCCATCTGGGACTATGCGGAGCTGAGCTTTTCCGAACGCCATTCAGCGCAGACGCAGATTTCCATGCTGGAGAAGCATGGGTTCCGCATCGAGCGTGAAATCGCCGATATCGAAACGGCATTCATTGGCGAGTCCGGTCATGGCAAGCCGGTCATCGCCTTTCTGGGTGAATTCGACGCCCTTGCCGGATTGAGCCAGAAGGCGGGTATCGCCGTTGAGCAACCGGAGAAATCCGGGGGCACGGGGCATGGATGCGGGCACAATCTGCTCGGCACCGGCTCGATGCTCGCCGCCGTTGCCCTTGCCAAGCACCTGGCGGACAACAAACTGCCGGGCACGATCCGTTATTACGGCTGCCCCGGCGAAGAGGGCGGTTCGGGAAAAACATTCATGGCCCGTGCGGGTGCCTTCGATGATGTGGACACCGCGCTGACATGGCATCCCGCGCCGTTCAACGGCGTGCGGTCCACCAACAATCTGGCGGTGCTGGAGATTTACTATCGCTTCAAGGGCGTGGCGGCCCATGCCTCCAACGGCGCCCATCTCGGCCGCAGCGCGCTCGATGCACTGGAACTGATGAATGTCGGCGTCAATTTCCTGCGCGAGCACATGCCGCAGGATTGCCGTGTCCACTACGCCATCACCGACGCCGGCGGGAAAGCCGCCAATGTGGTTCAATCCCGCACGGAAGCGCTTTATCTGGTGCGCGCGCCGGAACTGCCGGTGGCGCTTGATCTGGCGGCGCGCGTTGACCGGATCGCCAAGGGCGCGGCGATGATGACGGATACAGAGGTCGAAATCGTGTTTGACCGGGCGGCAACAAACCTTTTGCCCAACATCACTCTCGAAAGTGCAATCCACGCCAATATGGTCGATCTTGGTCCGGTCCCGTTTGACGACAGGGATGTTGCCTTCGCCCAGGAAATACAGAACACGCTGACACCGGAAGCCATCAAGAGCAGTGTCCGGCTCTATCAGATCAAGAAAGACGTATTCCTCAACGGCAAGGTCGACGGTTCAAGCCCGCTGCATCTCGGGCTGCGCGACTTTGAAGGCGAATCGCATTTCCGCGCCGGTTCGACCGACGTCGGCGACGTCAGCTGGGTCACGCCGACCGCGCAGTGCTGGGCGCCCGCATGGGCGATCGGCACTGCGCCGCATACCTGGCAGGTGGTGGCCCAGGGCAAAAGCCCGGCAGCGCACAAGGCTTTTGCTCACGCCGCAAAGTCCCTGGCTTCAACTGGCCTTGATCTCATCCTCAACCCCGATCTTCTGGCCCAGGCAAAGGCGGAATGGCTGGAAAAAACCGAAGGACGCCCCTATCAATGTCCAATTCCGGCGCATATCGGGCCGAAGATCGGCCATCCCTAGTTTTTGCTGCGAACCATGATTATTTCCGGTACAGCCTGACGGGCTGAATTGGGCGCCAGCACATTGCTCTGGAAGTTATGCTACAATTGCCGTAGAGGTTCTGGCGCAACAGGACCTCGATGGGCCCGTGTTGGAGGAAAGACACTACACCGCCGACCCCGGCATAAAAGATCGTGAACTTGAATGCCTGCAGCCGATATAGCCGCCGAAGCACCCGCAACCATCGCGACACTCCTGAGCTTTGGTCTCGTCGGCTTTGGATCTCTGGCATTGCTTGAGAAATTCATTCCGGTCATTCCTTCCTACGTCCTGTTCATGCTTCTGGGAATGACGGTGCCCGATGGCAGCGGCCTGGGCCTGGCCATTCTGGTCACGACAATCGGTTCCGCTGCCGGGGCCTTGGGCTGGTTTTCTCTGGGATGGCTGCTCGGACCGGAGAGAGCAAAGGCTATCGTCGCGCGTTACGGCCGATATGTTTTCCTCAAGCCTGCCTTCTACGAACGGTTGACCAATTCGTACCGCAGCAATCATTTCTGGGTGACCTTGACCGGACAGGTCATTCCTACCGTCCGGATCTACCTCGCACTGCCCGCAGGCGTTCTGCGGCTCGATCCGCGCTCATTCACCCTGGCCACCGCGGTCGGCACATTTCTGTGGAACACGCCGTTTCTTTGCCTTGGCTATGCACTGCGCGGAACCCCTTACGATCCCATCCATGTCGGCTTCTGGGCATCCGTCGTCTTGTTCATTGCCGAGGGCTCGATCATCCTGTTTTTCAGCCTTCGCCGAAAGCGCCGCGCAGGCCAGAGTTAGAATCTGGTTCCGATGCGCTTCGGCACAGGCCCGGTACAGACAACGACATGAAGGCAATATCGCACCATGCGTGACCATGCACACGCTTCCACCGTTGAAAACGTGGTCACCGCCATTACCGCGCGCGTTCGCTCAGGCAATCTGGCTCCGGGTCAGCGCCTGACGGAAAGCGAATTTACCCAGCGCCTCGGTGTATCGCGATCGACGGTCCGGGAAGCCTTTCAACGCCTGGCTTCCGACGGTCTCCTGGCCTTTGAACCCAATCGCGGGGTAACGGTCAGACAATTGTCACGCAAGGGTGTGGATCAGCTGTTTCAGGTTCGCGGGGCGCTTGAGGTGCTGGCCGTCCGTCTGGCGGCTCCGGTCATCCTGGCCGAGCCGGCAAAGCTTGAGACCCTGCAGACAGAGCTGGATAAAGCGGTTTCCAGCGGCGACATGCAGCGATTCTCGGATCTGAACCAAGAGTTTCACGGTTTGTTTGTGAAAAGCGCCGGCAACGCACTTCTGGCGGAAACCTTGCGACGCCTCAACAACTCCATCTATTGGCTGCAGTTCCGTATGCTGGTTCACCGCCAGGAAGTGTTGAACTCCAATGCCCAGCATCAGGCACTGGTAAGAGCCATTCTTGACGGACAGCTGCAGCGCGCCGAGGCTATCATGTTCAACCATATAGAAGCATCACGCACACTCATACAGTCGCTGGCCGACGACCATTTCACCGCCGATTAGGGATAAAGGCCAGCCTCCTATACGAAGAGGGATTGCTTCGCAGAAATTGTCTGACAATATAAGCGGACAATATGCGAGGATTTCACCATGAGCCAAACCAAGCCCGCGGCCTATCAACCGATCCCCCTGCCGGACTATCAGGAACTTCCTGTCGACCTCATGCGCCGCAATGCGCTTGATTTCTACGAGGAAATTCGCCGTCGTCATACCGTGCGGGATTTCGATACAAGGCCAGTACCTCGGGATATCATCGAAAGCTGCCTGCTTGCAGCGGGCACAGCACCCAATGGTGCCAATCACCAGCCATGGCATTTTGCCGTCATCGGCAATCCCGCTATCAAGCGGCAGATCCGCATTGCTGCGGAAGAAGAGGAGCAGGCTTTCTATGCCGGCCGTGCCGGTGAAGAATGGCTTGAGGCACTGGCACCGCTGGGAACCGACAGCAGCAAACCCTTTCTAGAAGACGCTCCCTGGCTCATCTGCATTTTCGGCGAACGAAAGAGCCGCTCCGCCGACGGGGTATTGCGCAAGAATTATTACGTGCCGGAATCGGTCAACATCGCGACCGGCTTTCTCATCGCCGCACTGCACAAGGCCGGCTTGGCCATGCTGACCCACACACCCAACCCCATGGGATTCCTGAACGAGATTTGCGGGCGCCCCGCACAGGACAAGCCCTATATCATGCTGGTTGTCGGCTATCCCAGTCCGGGCGCAACCATTCCCGCGCATGCGACGGAAAAACGGCGGCTGGAAGACATCGCAACTTTTCTATGACCCCATTCTGAGCGAGCTAGGACGCCTTCTGCTGGCGATGCCATTTCGACTGCAGGATGAACCAGAGATCCGGCATGATGCCCAGCGAACGCTCGATGCGTATGGCGATATCGAGCGTAATGGGGTGCTGACCGCCAATGATTGCATCGATGGTTTCCACGGGAATGTCGGTGACCCGGGCGAATCTCTCGCGCGAAAGCCCATGCGATCCGATACAGGCCGCCAGATGCTCGCCGGGATGTACGGCCCAGTGCGGATTCCATTGATCAGGTGTGGCGCGCATCTTCGTCACCGATTCCGTTTCGCTTCGGTCAAGGATTCCTACCAGCGCCTCATGTCAGACCGATGTAAAAAACGTGGCGTCAAAGTGGCAAGTCGCGAACAAAAGTTTCTGCCGCAAAACGTCTGATTCCAAGGAGTTAGCCAGTACGCACATGCCCACAATTTGAGCAGAGGCATAAATGCTTAAAATAACATCTTGACGCCATCGGAAAAATACCGTCGACTGAACCAATATCATAATTGGTCCGGACCAATACCGCATGGCAAGCAACCAGTCTCAGGAAAACTCGAACTACGCGCTTGACCGGTTGCGGCGGCTTCTTGCATCCGACGAATTCGGAAAAGACGGCAAATTGCCAACTGAACGCGCGCTGTCGGAATCACTCGGCGTCAGCCGCCGCTCGGTCCGACGGGCACTGGAAGTGCTGGAGGCAGAAGGCCGGATATGGCGGCGGCAGGGCCAAGGCACATTTGCCGGACGCGAACCCGATGGCTGGGGCGAGCACGTCGACACCATTATCGCCGGGACGAACTTCATGGAAATCATGGAGGTCCGCCTGAGGATAGAACCGCAGCTGGCACAGCTCGCGGCCATGCGGGCCAAAAAAACCGATATCGACCGCATGCGTGAACTGGCGCTGAAATCGCGCGAAAGCCAGGACGCCGACTCGCACGAGCTGTGGGACGGTTCATTGCATCGGCAAATTGCCCAGAGCGCCGGCAACCCGTTTTTTCTGACCATTTTCGATGTCGTCAACCGGGTTCGCCAGGACGAAGCATGGCAGGTCATCCGTGAGCGCGCGCGCAGTGGCAACAACGCTGCGGCCACATCCTACGACCATCACTCAGCCATCATCGACGCCATCGAATCCCGCGACCCGCTGAAGGCGGGCGAAGCAATGCGCCAGCACTTGCTGATGCTGCAGGAATGGCTGATCCGCCTGACATCGCTGGACGGATTCGAAACGAAGCAGCCCGGATAAATACCGCAGGCACGGACCACCATCGCGATAAGGACCGGAAAATAACCGGCCATCAACACGGAACAAACAAGCGGATTTCACCGCTCTGACGAAAAGAGGAGAACTTCAATGCAAAAGACCAGACTTCTTGCAAGCCTGCTAGCCGGCATTCTCATTGCGGCACCCGCGAGCGCCAGTGAATTGCGCATCGGCCTTCAGGACGACGCCGACGTCCTCGACCCGGCCCAGTCGCGAACCTTCGTTGGCCGCATCGTCTATACGGCCCTGTGCGACAAGCTGGTCGATGTCAGCCCCACACTGGAGATCGTACCGCAGCTGGCCACGGACTGGAAATGGTCCGATGACGGTTCCGAGTTGACCATGAACCTGCGCAAGGACGTGGTTTTCCATGACGAGACGCCGTTCAACGCCGCGGCCGTCGTCGCCAACATCCAGCGCTCGCAGACACTGCCGGAATCGCGCCGCAAGAGCGAACTGTCATCCGTGAAGAGCGTCGAGGCAATGGGCGACTATCAGGTCAAATTCACTCTCAAGAGTCCCGATGCGTCCCTGCTTGCGCAGCTGTCGGATCGCAGCGGCATGATGGTTTCGCCAAAGGCCGCAGCAGAACTGGGGGCGAACCTTGGCAACAAACCGGTCTGCTCCGGTCCCTTCAAGTTCGTCGAGCGCGTGCAGCAGGATCGCATCGTGCTTGAGAAATTTCCACACTACTGGAATGCGGCCAACGTCTTCATCGACAAGGTGACGTTCCTGCCAATTCCGGACTCGACCGTCCGTCTTGCCAACCTGCAGTCCGGCGATCTCGACATGCTGGAACGTCTCGCCGCCACGGACGCGGCAGCCGTCAAAGCGGATCCGAAACTGACCTATGCCGATGCGATCGGTGTCGGATATCTGGCCATGATCGCCAATGTGGGCAATGGCCCGCGCGCCGACAATCCATTCGGCAAGGACAAGCGGTTGCGACAGGCCTTCTCGCTGGCCATTGATCGCGAAGCTGTCAACCAGGTTGTTTACGAAGGCACGTCGGTTGCCGGCAACCAGCCCTTTCCGCCCAACAGTCCCTGGTATGACAAGGATATTCCCGTACCGGCCCGCGATGTCGAAAAGGCCAAAGCCCTGATGAAAGAGGCTGGTTTTGCAACGCTCGACATCGAATTTTCAACGCCCAATAATCCGGTGACCATGCAGAGAATGCAGGTTATTCAATCGATGGTTGCGGAGGCCGGGTTCAACGTCAAACTGAAGACAACCGAGTTCGCGACACTCCAGTCAGAATTGCCCGCCGGGAAATTCCAATTTGGCCATGCCGACTGGTCAGGACGTGTTGATCCGGATGGCAATCTGCGCGAGTTTGTCACCTGCAAGGGTGCCATCAATGATGCCAAGTACTGCAACCCTCAAGTGGACACCCTTCTCAACGAGGCCCGCAGTTCCACGGATAACGCCGTGCGCAAACAGAAATACGATGCGGCAGCGCAGATTCTCAATGACGATATGCCCATTATCTATCTTGGCCATCAGGCTTGGATCTGGGCGCTCAAGAAGAATGTGACGGGCTTTGTGCCAACCCCTGACGGCATGATCCGCCTGCAGGGCGTCAAGAAGAGCTAACGAAACGGCTTGGGGCGAGACTGCAGAGTACCGCAGCCTCGCCGCCAGGCGATGCGTCAGGATTTTCAGCCCATGTACACTTACATCGGAAAGCGGCTTCTGCTGGCCATACCGACACTGATCATCATATCGATCTTTGCATTCTCGCTGCAAAAGCTGCTGCCGGGTGACCCTATTCTCGCCATGGCCGGCGAAGAACGCGATCCGCAGGTGCTGGAACTCCTGCGCGACAAGTACCGCCTGAACGACCCCGTCATCATTCAGTATTTCTATTGGGTGGGCTCCGCCCTCCGGGGAGATTTCGGCATATCCTTGCGGACCAACCAGCCTGTCCTTTCCCTGATTGCCGAAAAGCTGCCCGTGACAATCCAACTGGCCATCATGGCCATGACCTTCGCCTTCGCCATCGGCGTGCCCATCGGAATAATAGCCGCAGTGAAGAAGAATACCGTTGTCGACTACATCGCCAACATTGTTGCGCTCTCGGGCCTCTCCGTGCCCAATTTCTGGATGGGCATCATGCTCATTTTGCTGGTGTCGGTGAAACTGGGCTGGCTCCCCGCATCGGGCTACGAACCGTTTTTCCGGGAGCCGCTGCGGTCGCTGCAGACTATGATCATGCCGGCCTTCGTTCTCGGGCTGGCACTGGCGGCAACCCTCATGCGCCACACGCGCTCGTCCATGCTGACCGTGCTGGGTGCCGACTACATCCGCACAGCCCGCGCCAAAGGCGTTTCCGAACGGTCCGTCATTCTGCGGCATACCTTCCGCAACGCGCTCCTTCCCATCATCACCATGACCGCGCTTCTCTTTGGCGAATTGCTGGCGGGCGCCGTGCTGACGGAACAGATTTTCACCATCCCCGGTTTCGGCAAACTGATCGTCGATGCGGTCTTCAACCGGGACTACGCGGTTGTCCAAGGCGTTGTCCTGTGCACCGGGGCAGGCTTCATCCTGATGAACCTCGTCGCCGACGTGCTCTCCATCCTGCTCAACCCCAGAATGAGAGCCGCGCTATGACGATACAGCAGACAATACCGGCGGCGCGCCCGCAAAGCCGTTCAGGCAACCGTGCGTGGAAAAAACTGAAGGCGAACAAGAGTGCCCTCGCCGGGCTTGTGATCATCAGCATCTTCCTGATCCTCGCCGTCGCGGCGCCGTTTTTGCCCATCGCCGACCCTGTCGCCACCAGCTGGTCCGCCATTCGCAAAGCTCCTTCCGCCGCGCATTGGCTGGGAACCGACGATATCGGCCGGGACATTCTTTCACGCATGATCTGGGGCGCCCGCGCTTCACTGATGGCGGGCGTATTCTCCGTGGGCATCGCCGTTGCCATCGGCGTGCCGCTGGGGCTGATATCCGGTTATTTCGGCGGCTGGATCGACGTCATTATTTCGCGCATCACCGAGGCATTTCTGGCCATGCCGTTCCTCATCACGGCCATTGCGCTTGCCGCCTTTCTTGGACCAAGCCTTGGCAATGCAATGATCGCCATCGGGTTTTCCGCCATGCCGCTTTTTGTCCGGCTGACCCGCGGACAGGTGCTGACCGTGAAAACCGAAGACTATGTGGAAGGCGCGCGGTCCGTCGGGCTTGGCCACTACCGGATCATCACGCGGTACATCCTGCCAAACGTGTTCTCGCCGCTGCTCGTACAGGCAAGCCTCACCATCGCGACCGCCATCATTGCCGAGGCCAGCCTGTCCTTCCTCGGGCTCGGGCAGCAGCCTCCCGCCCCAAGCTGGGGTTCGATGCTCAATGTCGCCAAGAACTTCCTCTCCCAGGCACCCTGGATGGCCATGTGGCCGGGTGCCGCCATCTTTCTCGTAGTTATCGGTTTCAACCTCCTTGGCGACGGCCTGCGCGATGCCCTCGATCCGCGCGAAGCATAATATCTGAAAGGACGACACTATGACCCGTTTCACCACCCGGCCCGAGATTCTTGGAACCTTTGGCGTTGTCACCTCGACCCACTGGATCGCCACCGCCGTCGGCATGAGCATTCTGGAAAAGGGCGGCAATGCGTTTGATGCGGCCGTCGCAACAGGCATGGTCCTGCAGGTGGTGGAACCGCACCTGAACGGTGCTGGCGGTGACATGCCGGCAATCTTCTACTCGAAGAAGAAAAACAAGGTTGAAGTCATCTGCGCACAGGGACCGGCGCCGGCAGGCGCGACGATCGACCATTACAAGCGCGAGGGACTGGATCTGATCCCCGGCGATGGCCTGCTGGCCACCGTCATACCCGGCGCATTCGACGGCTGGATGCTGATGCTGCGCGACTATGGCACGATGTCGGTACGGGACGTGCTGGAACCGGCGATCCATTACGCCGAAAACGGGCACCCCGTTCTGCCGCGTGTCGCCGCGACCATCAGCGGTTTGGGAGAGTTTTTTCGCACGCAATGGCCGACCTCCTTCGCCACATGGCTGCCGGGCGGTGCGGCCCCGGCGCCGCATGCCAATTTCAAAAACCCGGTCCTTGCGGCAACCTGGAAGCGCATCATTGCCGAAGCTGAAAGCAGGAAGGAACGCGAAAGCCAGATCGAAGCCGCGCGCGATGCGTTTTATCGCGGCTTTGTCGCCGAGCATATTGCCGGCTATCTGCACAGCGCCGAAGTCATGGATGCCAGCGGCAATCGCCACAGGGGAGTCCTGACCGCCGGCGACATGGCAAACTGGCACGCAACGATCGAAGCACCGCAAACCTACGACTATCACGGCTGGACCGTTGCCAAGACGGGCCCGTGGGGCCAGGGACCTGCCCTGCTGCAATCGCTTGCGCTGCTGAAGGGCTTTGACATTGCGGCCATGGACCCGAACAGCGCGGAGTTCGTGCACACGGTGGTCGAGGCGATGAAACTCGCTTACGCGGACCGGGAAGTCTATTACGGCGATCCAATGCACGCCGATGTGCCGATCGACCATCTCCTGTCCGATGCCTATACGGATGAGCGCCGCAAGCTGATCACGGGAGAAGCCTCCCGCACGCTTCAACCGGGCAGGATACCGGGCTTTGACGCACAATATGACCTGACCATGCAGATGTTGAAGGGCATGGGCGGCGGTGTTGTCTATGAACCGACCATGGCGCACCTGTCGGAAAAGCGCGGGGATACAGTCCATATCGACGTGATTGACCGGGACGGCAATCTGGTCTCGGTCACCCCATCCGGCGGCTGGCTGCAATCCTCGCCCGTCATTCCCGGTCTCGGTTTCTGTCTCAACTCGCGCGCACAGATGTTCTGGCTGCGGGAGGGACTGCCGACATCGCTTGCGCCCGGCAAACGCCCCCGCACCACGCTGACCCCCACCATCGCCCTGTTTGAAGGGCGGCCAGCCATGGCCTTCGGCACCCCAGGCGGCGACCAGCAGGACCAATGGCAGCTGCCGTTCTTCCTGCGCCATGTCCATCACGGCCTGAATCTCCAGGAAGCAATCGACCAGCCGCTGTTCCACACGGCGCATTTCCCAAGCTCCTTCTATCCGCGCACGAGCGAGCCTGGAAACATCACCATCGAGACCAGCATCGGAGCGGACGCATTGAACGCGCTCAAGCAGAAGGGCCATCTGATCACCCCCGCGGACCCGTGGACCGTGGGCCGCCTGACCGCGGCGAAACGCGAAGCAGACGGACTGCTGCGCGCCGCTGCCACTCCGCGCCTGATGCAGGCCTATGCGGCAGGACGCTGACAGCATGACGATGCCCCCTTTGACGGCACCCGCAACCAGCCCCGTGCTGTCAGTCGAAGGACTGACCACGTCCTTCCTCGTCGACGGCAGCTGGAAAAGCGTGGTACGCGACGTGTCCTTTGAGGTTATGCCTGGCGAGACCGTTGCCATCGTCGGGGAATCCGGCTCGGGAAAGAGCGTCACATCGCTCTCCATCATGCGCCTGCTGGCAAAGGCAACCAGCCGCATCGAGGGCAATGTCATCCTCAACGGCCGGAACCTGCTGTCACTCTCTGACCGGCAGATGCGTGATATCCGGGGCAATGACATCGCGATGATCTTTCAGGAACCGATGACCAGCCTCAACCCGATATTCACCATCGGACGGCAGATCTCGGAGGCCTTGACCTGTCACCGCGCGATGACACCGACGGAGGCGCGGGCCGAAACCATACGTCTGCTGGAAAAGGTCCGCATTCCCAATGCTGCGGCCCGCTTCGATGAGTACCCGCATCAGTTCTCCGGCGGAATGCGCCAGAGGGTCATGATCGCCATGGCGCTTGCAAGCCGCCCCAAGCTCCTCATCGCCGATGAACCGACGACGGCCCTTGATGTCACGATCCAGGGACAGATTCTGGACCTGATCAAGGTCCTGCAGGAAGAGGAAGGCATGGCGGTCCTCTTCATCACCCATGACATGGGCGTGGTCGCCGAAATCTCCGATCGCACCATTGTGATGTATCGCGGCGAAGCGGTCGAGAGCGGACTGACCGCCGACATCTTTCATCGCGGCAAGCATCCCTATACGCGGGCACTGCTTTCAGCCGTGCCTCGCCTCGGGTCCATGAAGGGGCAGCACTGGCCGCTGCGCTTTCCCATTGTCGACATCAAAACCGGCGAAACCACCATTCCAGCCGCAGCGGCCGATACGGTCGGCAGGCACAAAACACCGATCCTCGAAGTCAGGAACCTGACCACCCGTTTCGATATCCGCTCCGGCTTGTTCTCGCGCAAGACCGGTGCGGTTCATGCGGTCGAGAATGTGTCGTTTGACCTGTTCCAGGGCGAGACGCTGTCCCTCGTTGGCGAATCCGGCTGCGGAAAATCGACCACCGGCCGGTCCATCACACGTCTCGTGCAACCCAACAGCGGCGAGGTGCTCCTCGACGGCGCCAATGTCCTCAGCCTTGACCCGACAGCTCTGCGCACTATGCGCAAGAGCATCCAGATGATCTTTCAGGATCCCTTCGCCAGCCTCAACCCGCGCATGAGCGTCGGCGCAACCATTGCCGAGCCATTCATCGTCCATCGGCTGGGCACCCAGAAGCAGGCGCGCGAGAAAGCCGTGGATCTGCTTGAACGGGTTGGCTTGTCTGCCGACATGTTCAACCGCTATCCGCACGAGTTTTCCGGCGGGCAGCGCCAGCGTATCGCCATTGCCCGGGCACTTTCGCTTGATCCCAAGGTCATTGTCGCTGATGAGTCGGTGTCCGCGCTTGATGTGTCGATCAAGGCGCAGGTGGTCAACCTGCTCCTTGATCTGCAGCAGGATTTCAACCTGTCATTCCTGTTTATTTCGCACGATATGGCCGTTGTCGAACGGGTGAGCCACCGCGTGGCCGTTATGTATCTCGGCGAGATTGTCGAGATCGGACCGCGCGCCGCAGTTTTCGACAACCCGCAACACACCTACACGAAAACATTGATGAACGCCGTCCCCGTCCCCGACCCGGCCCGGCGCGCAATCAAACGCAACACCGTCGTCAGCGAATTGAAAAGCCCCGTGCGTCCTGTCGGCTACAAGGCACCCCGGCGTGATTATGTGGAAGTAACGGAAGGCCACTTTGTTCAGCAGTGAGCGAGCCATCTGATCGCGGTATTCCACTCATCCGGCATGCCCGTTTATGGCAGAAAATACCGGCATCGGAGCACATTCGATGACGCCAATAGAAAACCACCGTTGTATAGAATATAACCGCACAGGAATATATATTTACCTTTAAAGATCAGGGAACCGAGAATAACGCACCAATATTAATTCTTCTCACCTTCTACAGCTTTCATCCCTGAACGGCACTATTTACAATAAGCAACGCCCATTGCTTGCATCACTCTTCTTCCCATTTTTTGAACTCCTTGGCCCTCTACCGCGATGAACGCTTCCGGCCTACTATATTTCCGGAGGCGGGTTGGTACATCCATAGGTTTGGGGGAGGCAAGGCGTGCCTTTTCGCCAAACCAGATCATCTTGTGGCGAGGGAGACGGCAGTGACAACACTATCGAACCAGGAATTGTCTGCGTTGATCGGATCAATATATGACTGCGCTCTCGATCCACAGCGATGGGACAACACGCTGGCTGAGGTGGCACAGGCGCTCGAATGCGAGCACGGAATATTATCGCTCAACGATATTAAACGCGATCGCATCCTGATCAATCGGAGTACGGGCTGGGAACCATACTGGCTGGAACAACGGAATAAACATCTTCCGGAGATCCACGCCAAACTGACTCCATGGCTCCTACGCCAAACATCACTGGATCAACCGTTTGTCGGTTCCATTGAAATTCCGGCGTCCCAAGCTGAGAATTCGGCTTATGTTCGTGAATGTTTGCAACCACTTGGCATCATAGACATCGCCCATTATTTTCTGGTTTCAACACCCGCACATTTCTCGGAACTGGTACTTGCCAAACAAAATCGGCGCGGGATTTTTACCAAGCATGAAATTGAAGACGGCATGCTCTTGTTGCCGCATCTGCGCCGTGCGGTAACGATCAGTAACGTTCTTGACGTGAGAACAGTAGAGCGGGACCGCATGGCAGAAACGCTGGACGCACTTCGCAACGCGGTCATGTTGATCAGCGAGCGTGGAGCAATATTGCACGCAAACCGGTCGGCGGAAGACATGCTCCTGAACCGGCATCCCATTGTGAGCAATGGCGGCTCGCTCATCGCTACTTCGCGCTCGGCGAACAACGAATTGCAAAAAGCAATCAAGCTTGCATCACGCGATGAATCCAAGCTTGGCCGGACAGGCGTTTCTATCCGGCTGACAGAGACCAACCTGCACCCCATGTTCGCGCATGTTCTCCCCATGACCGGTGGCGATGTGAGAACAAGATTACATCCTGCGGCTGTCGCCGCGGTATTCATCGATGCAAATTCCGACGACAAGCATGCTGCTGTCACGTTTGCAGCGGCCTTTAAACTGACACCCGCTGAAACGAAGGTGACAAACTGCCTGGTGGCCGGCCGCACACTTGCGGACACAGCGGAAGAGCTGGGTATCGCCATGACGACGGTCAAAACTCATCTCAACAATATCTTTCAAAAGACCGGCGTCCGGCGGCAGTCGGAGCTCATGCGGCTTGCTACTCTTGCAGTGCCTCCCATCCAGATGCATTCTCTGCAACAGACCGATTGAAACGGGCCTGCTGCAAAAAATATCACGCTGTTTGAAGAACACAATGTCTCGTGGGCAGTACTGCTATCGTACTGGGCACCGCGTCGTGCTCGCCTCCAAGCGGTTTTCATCAAAGACAAAAATCAGCGTTTGCCGATCAGCGCTACAAACCCTCATCATTCAACGGTCTTCACGCGTGTGCCATATCCGCAAAACATAGATTGTCAGGTTCTGGATCTCATAGCGTATTTCGTAACGGCCAATCAGAATCCTGCGAACCTCACGCGGCTGGAATTCATCAAGCCCTTCACCCAGGCGAGGATGAAGCAGCAACTGTTCCGGCGCCGCGGTAAGTGATTGAACCGTCCGCGCAGCAGCAGCTGGATTGACGGGCTCAAGGAAATCATAAAGCCGTGCCAGGTCAGACAGTGCGGCAAGGGTCCATTCGATTTGCATCAGCGCGGAACAGGCAGCGGCTTATCTGTTGCAAGACTTGCGGCCCAGGCCTTCACAGCCTGATGATCTATCGCGTTGCCGGCGTCAACGTCGGCAAGGGCTTCAAGTGTCAGTTGATGCCGTTCCTCTTCCTGTTCGATCCAGGCCGCCAAGGCCTGTTTTACAATCCAGCCCCTTGACCGGTCCAATCGGCCAGCCAGTTCGTCAACCTTCTGAGCAAGCGGCAGAGGGACATGCGCAGTCAGTACTTTTGTTTGCATCGGATAGCTCCATGTCGTCATGTTTAATCATAGTGATTAATAGTGATTAAACAATATCCGCCATCTAAGTTTATGATCTTGGGGCCATCGTAAAATGAATGAAAAGACCGATCGAGCATGGCATGCGAACGGCGACAGCAGAACTCGACGTTTCGCCGTAGCGCTCCGGTCGCTGAAACAGATCAGTCCACAACGTCCTGTTCGGCATGCCGCCGCAAAGCCAGGGGATTGGTGACGGTTATGGAGCGATAACCGGTTTCAATCCAACCCGCCTCAATGAAACGTTGGATGGCGTTATTGACCTGCTTGCGTGAGGTGTTTGTCAGGATACCGAGATTTTCCTGGGAAACGGAAATCGGAACGTCCGTCGCCCATGACATGCGGTGCAGGACTGAAGCGATCCTGGAGCTGACACTTTTTTTCTGCAGATCATGCACGATCCTGAGAAGCTTGTCGGCCGCCAAGATCGAAATGACGCCGAAAGCGCGAATGTTGTCGGGATCGGAGGCGGCCATCTGCTCCATCGTCTCAAGTGGCACATGCATCACCCATGTCTCACTGCGCGCGAACAGCTCTATCCGTCTCGGCTTCCCGGTCATGAAGCTGTCTTCGCCCGTCCATCCGCCGGGGACGGCGATATGGATCAGGCGCGGCGTTGAGTCGAGGGGTGCGGTATCCACCGTCACAGTTCCTGAGACGAGACCATAGATGCCGCCGGCCGGGTCGCCGGGACGGAATATGACCTGGCCTGCGTCAAATTTCTGAAGCAGCGCATTTTGGAACAAGCGGACCCGGAAGGCTTCGGGCATTTGAGCCAGCCAGCCGGCCTCGCACATGATGCGTTCCGCATTCGCTCGTGACATACGCGCCATTTTCTTCTCCCGATTGTGCGGTTTGACACAATGTCCCGTTCAAAAGCCTTGTATCAACTTTGTGACAAGAGAAAAGAGGATGCGATGGCTTATGGCTGTTCGCGTCCTGATGCATGCTCATGCCCATTGAATTGCTCGGCCGCCCGCACAGCCGCCCTGAGATCGCAGCTGGTGTTGTCGAGGGTCGCTCTTTCAACAAATGGATTGGGAAATGAACGATACGTCGAACCAGAGCCCCGCGAATACGCAAAATCCGCCCTCGAGTGGCGCGCCTGATCTCGGGGAATTTCTTGTCTCCCATGGCGGGCCCTTTTTCGAACTTCAACGGCAACTGAAATTGCTTCGCCACAATACGCTCCGCGTCGGGCCCCGTGCCGCCCTGTTTGTGGCCTTGGCCTGGGGAGGCCCCTTTCTGCTTGGCTTGCCGCGCAATTTTTCATTGGAGCACAGTCCCGAAGCCTATCTTGCCGATCTCGGAGTATGGGCAAAGTTCTTCATCGGGATCGGTGCATTTGTTCTGGCCGAACAACAGGTCGAAGCGGGCCTGAAGGCAAGACTGTCCCATCTTGTGCGCACACCCATCATCGCTCCGACATTCATCCCGGCCGCCGCAAGCATCGTAGCCTCTACGCTTCGCGAACGCGATTCCCGCATGGCTGAGTTTGCCTGCCTGGTCCTGGCGCTTTTCGCCTCGATCCTCTCTTATCTTAACCTCCACGCGGCTCAAGCATCGTCGTGGGCGGTCGAACATCTCGCCGCCAGCAATCGTGTGACGCTTGCCGGCTGGTGGTCGATCTGCGTCAGCCTTCCATTGTTCGTCTTTCTTCTTGCGCGGGGAGGATGGAGGCACCTCTTGTGGGCGCGCATGCTGCGCAAACTTGCAAAGCTTGATCTCCGGCTGGTTGCAACCCACCCCGACGGCAAGGGCGGATTGGCCTTTCTGGGACGCTATCCCAATGCCTACGCCATTTTTGTCTTTGGATTGAGCTGCGGCATTGCGTCGGTCGTCGCCAAGAGCCTGGCCCACGAAGATCCCTCCATAACAATGCTCAGTATGGTCATGAGCGGTTGGCTTGCGATCGTCATCGGTTTCTTCGCCTATCCGCTATCTGCCTTCACCCCTCCACTTCTTCGATTGAAGGAGGAAAGCCTTTCATTGCTGGCAGCTCAGGCAACGCAGTTTTGTCGATCTGCGGAGCGGAAGACTCTTGGCCGGAACGTGTTTTCCGATTCCGCGGACGAGACCGATACGGAGCTTTCGGACCCAAGCAAGCTCTATGACGCGACACGCAAGCTTTCAACTGTCCTCGTTGATAGAAGCGCCGTGGTGCCGGTTGCGGCCGCAGCCCTCATTCCTTTCGCGGTGGCGGGCGCGACAAAACTACCCTTCAAAGAGGTATTATCACTCGTGAAGAAATTGCTGCTTCTTTGATGCGCAAGACCGATCAACAACAACGGTGAACGCGGCCTCCATAGGAGAACGGCCGCTTTCCCTTCCGTTCGCCAGAGCTAGAAATGGAACACCATCCCCAATATTGGCCCCTTTTGAACCACGTCGTAGACGAAGCCATCGTGACTGTAGTCGACACCAAGTGCGCGATAGCCTGCGACTGCCGACAGGTTGTCCCTGAATTGGTATCCGATTGTTCCGGCCACGTCCCAATCGATCTTTGCCTGTCCGGCCCCCACGACGCCCCAACCACTGAAATACAGATTGTCTGTGAGGAAATACTTTCCCCTTATGCCTGCGACGGCGTCAACCCATGCGGCGCTGTCGCGTCCACTGTGTCCGTCGAACAATCCGCCATTAAAGGAGATTTCCGTGCTTGCATACCAGACGCGTCCTCCCGCCACAGCATCAAGACGGCTTCTTCCATTTTCAAGCAGACTGTAACCTCCGCCGAAAAAGCCGGAAAAGGTTTGAGATGTAACATCGACGCTTTTGCTGAATACACCAAGAGGGGTCTGACCACCTGTCGATATTTTTGTATAAATGATATCGCTGAACAGACTGTAGCGATCATAATGCCCTTCGATGATACCCATGAACGAGAAGTCCAGGTCATTGAAAAGACTGCCGAAATCTGATTGCATTTTTGCAGGAGGCAACCCGAATTGCCCTGCAGTGCCGCTGATGCCAGCGGCCCAGAAATAAGGACTTGCACTAAAACGCCATCCATCCGGTTTGATCTCCTGCCTGTCAAACTCAGGTACGGCGGGCGTCAGCGGAATATCTGCGGCGACAGCCGCATGCTGGCCTCCGATGAACGCAGCCAGCGAAAACGCGAATAGCCTATGGTGATGCATTGGTCCCCCCGACATCAAGCTCTGGTGATGTGTTTAGAGAAAGAATTGTCAGCGCTTTTGTTCTGAGAGCACTTCGTCCTCAACGGCACAATCGGCTGCCGGGGAACTGGCTGTTTCCAGTTCCTTGCGCGCTGCTTGAACATCGGCAAGGAATTCGGGATTGCTATGGAGTTTGGCAATCGTTGCGGCGCCCATAATGCGTCCCCCATCGACATCGCTTTGCCAATGGGCATTACAGATCACCCGGCTCTGCCCAAACGACAATCCGCGCTTGAGCAGGTTATCGGCTTGTTTTGGGTTGACTTCGGCCAAAGCGAGCGCCCAGGCCCAGCCCGCAGCAGTGTGCCCCGATGGATAGGAACCATCCTGGCGCAACACAGCTTCTTCGTCTGGCTGACACGTGCCCTCATTGTGCACGACGAAAGGACGGGTTCTGTTGTACCGGTTCTTGATGCCATAGGTCGACAACCCTGCATCCGTCAGCACTCGCTGCATCAGACGATAGAGATGCGGTGTTTTCCCTTCGCTGATATCAGCGCCCATAGCACAAGAAAAATTCTTTGCGGGCTGGGGAAACTGCAAATCGGCGTCTTTCCGCGCGAGATTCCAGCGCGCTTTTCCGCGCAGCGCCATTGTAGCTTCTCTGGCAGCCTCGTCACGCGCCAACGCCGCACTTCCGTCTGCCGGAGGGGGCCCAAGTAAAACGAGGCTGTTGGGAAGCTCGCTCGACTGCAGATAGCCCGGAATCAGATGGAAATGTGGGTCCGTCACCTTCGGCCCAACAGCCGTTTCCGCCACAGCAGAACTTATGCTTTGGCCAGATAAGGCGACGGCGGTGAGGAAGGCCATCTGACAGATTTTTGACAACATCCAACTGTTCCTCAAGATATGGCTCCGGGCACCCTCGGCGTGTGGTTCCCCTGGGATTCGGTTTAGTGCTTGGCCTCGGGAAGCTTCCACTCACCACTCACAAGGGTTGGCTCCGGACGATAAAGCCGTACGGTGTAGTTCCAGCCCTCAACGATCGGCAGGCAGTTCGGGATTTTGCCGTCGCAGCCTCCGAACTGGGCAGTCACCGATCCGTCGGCATTTTTCGTCGCAGTGATGTCGTTGATCGAATAGGCGTTGTAGTCGTTTTTCTCGAAGAAGCCTTTTGCGTTGTAGACGCTGATCGACCAGAATGCCTTCACCGGCACGCTCTTTGGCACGTTAAGGGTGTAAACCGTTTTGCCATCGTTTTTCTCGGGAGTGAAACTCGGGTACATGGCGTCCTTTTCCGGAATGCCACCCCATCCGGAGGCTGTACCAATCAAGTGCTGGATCGGATCGACCTCGCCGCGCGCTCCAAAGGAATCGTGATACGACGTCTGATATTTTGCCAGCGAAAGCAGCGCATTGCGAACATCCGTGAGGCCCTCTTCATCCCAGTTTGGAAGATCGAGCTTGCCTGTGTCCTTCTGGCTGACCTTGATGGCATCCTGAAGCTTGTGAACCTCGTCGAGATCCTTCGGATCATTGGGGTCAACCAGCGTCCGGATGGCGACGAAGGCATATCTGGTGCCAACCGATTTCTGCGTCAGCGTAACCGGCTTCGTTCCGTAGGCGACGATTGGCAGGTAGTGATCCTGATCAACGACCATCATCGACATATAGCGCTTGCCCGCGTCAGGCAGCGACAGCGTTACCGGCCCGCCAGCAAGATCAAAAACTGCAAACGAATAAAGCGTATCTCGATTCATGCGGATGACCGTTTGCTTATCAACCGGTACGGGCTCCCGCGAGTGCTTGAACTTGCCCAGTCCGCCTATGTCCTTCGTATTGGCTGCAAGGTAATGGTCGGTCTCAGCGCGGATGAAATTGTCCACTGTGACCGGCATTTTGCTGCCTGATGTTTCGGCAAATGCTCCGCTGGCCCATACCACCGAAGCAACTGCTAGACTGATCTTAACCGAGCGGAACATGGATATACCTCTTCTTCAAACTGACTAACGACCCCATGCCATTCCACTGGGGAGACACGGAGCATGCAAACACCATCTGACCGATCATCATGTGATCGACCGGCAAATTCTGATCTGTCCGTTTTAGGCACAGGCGGGTCACCGGTCTTGCCATTTTGTGCCAATGTCTGTCCGGCGACGGCATTTTCCCATTCGCGCGAAAAGGGCGCGATATGGCGATAAATATTCCGGGAGAAACGCACCTATCGTAACCGCGACTGCGCGCGAAACTGCTGTGGCGTAACACCAGCGATTCGCCGGAATGCACGGCTGAAATGTGCTGGATCAGAGTATCCAGAAGCAAATGCGATATCGATAATCTTGGAATCAGTATCACGTAAAAGGGCGCTCGAGCGCTCAAATCTGACGCTGTCGAGTATATCGGAATATGCAAAATCAATGTGAGAGAGTTTGCGTTGAAAGGTGCGCGTGCTGACCCCCGCCATCTCCGCCACCTCGGGAAGCGTTGGAACGGCTCCGTCGAGATAGGATGGCAACATCAGTTTGAGCACTTCAACGATATCGTAGCCTGAAGGCCCATCCTCGTGCTCCTGCGACGAGGGAAACAATTCGGCCGAATGATTGGAGAGACTAAGGCATGGGATCGGTATGCTGATCCAAGCGGCACGCTGTTCGGACAGGAAGCGCACGTTTGGCCAGAAGGATTGCGTCGCCGCACTCGGCGTGTAACGCGCTTCAAAAGCCATCGCCGGCGGCATCCAGTTGAGCCCCGCGAATTGCCGGACGATGTAGACAGAGAAAATATTCTGGAGCCATTGCGCATGCTCCAGGTGCAGGAGCGCACTTGATCTGCCCAGTCTGCTGCAAACCCGCACGTGATCGTTATCGTGTTCGATCCACATGCTCAGGATCGTATCCTCCCGTGACGCCCAGTTGCAGGCGTGCCGCAACGCAACCAGCAGTGTCGGGGAGTGAGCGATCAGCGCTCTGGTCTTTTCCCTAAGATGCGAATAGTGCAGACGTTGGCTGGCCAAGAAGCCAAAATCCTTGATGCCCTGGGTGCTCTGGGCGGTCTCAATAAAGTGGATCGCAGGCAAGAGCGGGACGTAGAGATCGCTTTTCGCTTCCAGAGACGATGGTAGCCGGAATTTTTCCAGAAGCGAATTTGTCGGCGCACCAATTTCATCAAGAATCCCGACAAAAGGAAGAAGAAACTGGCTGCGCGTTATAGGGATGGTGGCCATTGCATCTCGTCGCGCTCACGTGGTTGACGCTATCACTTGCCAAAATCGCATGGGAATTACACCTTTTTGGGAGTGGTGAATTTCGCTGTTATATTGCCAGCACAGTCGGCTCGCTTATTTGGCAAACATAAATGTTAGGGTTGTGCGCAGGCCCCATTCCGGGCTGCCCTCGGGCCCATCGGCGTAGTAGCGCCCGCCCAGTTGAAGGCTCATGGCCTGATCATTGATCTTGAAAACCTGGCTAACGCCCAAATTGATTGGCACTGTCCATTGATTAGCCTGCCAGTCATAGGTCGAATCCACGCTAAGCGACATCGATCTTCCGTGGCCAAAACTATAGGAAACGAATGGCTGCAACAGACTGGCGCTGACATCCTGCCTGCTCGAAGAGCCCGCGACGGACCAAATATGATTCCCCAATGCGCCGACCGTCCACTCTTTTCGCTGGACAAGCGCTACCGCAGTCGGCCCAAGACCAAATTTGCCGCTGCCAAGATATTCATCAGTGGCCGTGGGAAGAAGAAACACGGGACCGGCACCCCATATCAAACCGCCAGGCCCTGCATTTTTAGGAGATAGAAAAAGGCTGGCATTTATATCGCCCAAACCGGAAACGCTTCCACCTGGCGTATAATCACGATAGGCAATCGGTATAATTGTACGTGATATGATGTTCCACTCATCGTTCAGACTGAATGGAACAACCGGCTGAATGTTGAGCCCGTAGGCAAAGCCGCTCTTGCTGGCACCGGCTTTAAAATCAAAATTACTTTGGAGGGGAACGCTGATAAGACTAGCCAGAGGATTGGCCAATTGCTGCGACAGATCGTCGGCTGAAGGTTGCGACCGAACCGCACCAGGGTTAAATGTGACAAAGCCAATAATCGAAATAATCGTGGCGCAGAGCCGTTTAAGCCCACTGAACAGATCATTTGTGTACTGCATTTTCCACCCTTCCCCTAAATAGACCATGAACTAATCTTGCACTAGCAAGACCATGCTGTTTGTAATGTTTCACATTTTCCCATTGGCAACTGTGCTGATCGGCACAGTTGCCAATGGGAAAAATTGGAGAAAAAGTGCTGCGTATGTCACGGGCGAATACCCAGCACACAGCCCTTTTTTCATGACCCAGCTCACAATATTCCCCCTGACGAACCGCTTCCGTGCCATTCCACCGGAGATCGGCACGGGGCAAGAAAACGCCATCCAACCGATCATTGCGCGATCGACCGGCAAATTCCCATTGGATCGTTTCTAGCAGAGGAAGACCATCGGTCTTGCCATTTGGTGCCAATGCCCGTCCGGCGTTGGAAACCGTCGTAGTCGCCCTGATTGCCGTCGAGAGCTATCGACTTGCGAGGGTTAAATATTTTGCGGCAGAGCCCTATCAAATGGTTGACTCTACCGATGTAAAGGTTAAACACTTCGCTACATGGCGAAGCTTAAAACATCAGGAATCGATCGCACATTCTGGGCGCTGGCCGATCCAACCCGGCGGGGCGTCCTGCAGCGCCTGATGGTGGAACCGGGGCTTTCGGTCAGCGATCTCGCGGGGCGCTTTTCGCTAAAGCTTCCCGGCATGACGAAGCATCTGGACGTCCTGTCCGACGCCGGACTGATCACGCGGACCAAGACAGGCCGCACCGTGGCAGTGAACCTGTCAGCCGCCCCGATGCGGGAGGCGATGACTTGGCTCAACCAGTATGAACGCTTCTGGGCGGTAAGTCTCGACCGGCTTGTCGCACTCGTTGAAGAGGATGGGGAACAATGACTGACCGGCTCCCGAGCGTGACCATCGTGCGCCGGATCAATGCTTCGCCCGCAAAGGTGTGGGCCGCCATTACGCAACCTGATTTGATGATGCAATGGTGGGGTCCCGATGCGGGACCAACCATCAGCGTGGTGGCCGATGTGCGGCCGGGCGGCCGCTTCAGTGTCGTGTTCCGGCTGGTCAATGGCGACGAGCACAATCCAACCGGCATCTATCAGGAGGTAATTCCCGAAAAAATGCTTGTTTTCACTTGGGATCTGCCCGGGACGAAGGAACGGGAGTCCCTGGTGACGTTCCGGCTTGAACCGTTCGACGGCGGAACCATGTTGACCCTGACCCACGAGCACCTGCCCGATGAAGAGGCCCGCAATAGTCATGAGCATGGCTGGAACGGCCTTCTCGACAAGCTTCCCGTATTCCTTGGAGACGACAGATGAGCGACATAATTCTCACCACCTTCGATTGGGTTCCCGAAATGCCGCGCGGCATGGTGCGCGACCTGCGGGTGCGTTGGGCTCTGCAGGAGGCCGGGCTGGCCTATCGGGTGGAGAGCACGCCGTTTCGAGATCGAGGCCCCGACCATTTTGCAGCGCAGCCGTTCGGCCAGGTTCCGTGGCTGACCGATGGAGACCTCATTATCTTCGAGAGCGGCGCCATCCTGCTGCACCTCGCCGAGAAAAGCGCAGCGCTCATGCCCACCGATTCGCGCAGCCGGGCCGAAGTTGTGGAGTGGGTGATCGCTGCGCTGAACTCCGTCGACCTGCCGAGCCAGCCGTGGGCGCTGTTCCGCTTCATGGGCTATCCCGGTGAATCGCCCGAGGCCAGGTTTGTGGACGACTTTCTGAAGGCCAGGCTTGAACGGATGGAAGCGGTGCTGGCCAGCAGGGACTGGCTGGCGGCCGGTCGATTCACCGTGGCCGACCTTCTGATGGCGGACGTACTGCGGCAGGTAGACCGATTTGACGGGCTCACAAAGTACCCTGCTTGCTGCACCTACGTCGCGCGCGCGACGGCGCGGCCGGCATTCCTGAAAGCATACGACGAACAGATGGCCCATTTTGCTGCGGGAGATGCAGCTTGATTCAGGTGGCGAGGCATCTGACCGCGCGCTACGGCTTTTAAAGCGCGGCGACCGCGTTGCTTGCCCATATGGCGGGTTCCCCGAGCCAAACGTCCCAACAGGCGTGCAATTGTTGATGTACAATGGCGATCGCAGCCAAACTGCAACCAGCACGCTCAACGAAATCATCGGCTCAAGCTCGTTTGAGGTTCACGTCGCCGGAACATTCCTACTCAACAAAGCTGTGGAGGCACACCGGATGCTAGGCACGCACTACGTGAGGAAGCTGGCGTGTTGCCGAGGTAGCAATGCTCGATACCCCAGCTGACCTGTCATGATCATGCAGCCCATATTCGTCGATGCAAGCATCGCAATAGGATACCCGCTTTCGGGGTTGGCACCGTCAGACCCTAACGATCGCCTTGATCAGTCCGCTCCTGTCCCGGGCGAGTTCGGGAAAGCGTTCCGGCAGTTCGGCCAGCGATAATGTCACCGAACAAAGAGCATCCGTGGGGATCTTGCCGGCACGCATGGCCGTCATGACGGTTTCGAAATCGGATTGGACGGCATTGCGGCTGCCGACAATACGGGTTTCCCGCTTATGGAATTCCGCATCGTCGAAACGAATATGATCCTTCACGACGCTGACGAGCACATAACTGCTGCCATGCGCGAGGAATGGAAAGCCTGCTTCGATGGCTGCGGCAGCCCCCGTCGCATCGAAGACTGTATCGAAGCCGTCGGCACGGTCGCCGTCGAGGACCCGCGATGGATCGTCATACGAATCTTGAAAACCGAATTTCTCGCCGGCTATGGCGAGCCGCTGCGCGCTCACGTCCAAAAGATGAACCTCGGCGCCTGCGAGCCGGGCAAAGAGCGCGGTCCCGATGCCGATCGGTCCGGCGCCTGTGACCAGCACACGGTCACCGGCAGCCAGACCCGACCGGGCCACTGCATGGGCACCGATCGCCAGAAACTCGACCATGGCGGCCTGAATGTCATCCAGTCCGTCGGCAGCGATCAGATTTTCCGCCGGAACGGCGATACGCTGGCAGAGACCGCCATCGCAATGAACACCCAAGACCGCGATGTTCGCACAGCAATTGGGCTTGCTGCGCAGACAGGCGCGGCATTTGCCGCACGCGATATAAGGATTGATCACGACAAGTGTGCCTGCCTTGAGGCCACCGGCAGGGGTGACCAGCCGGCCACTCAGTTCATGGCCGATAACACGCGGATAATTGAGAAAGGGGTGCTTGCCGGCATAGATGTGATAATCCGTACCGCAGATGCCGACCGCTGTGATGTCGACAAAAGCCCAGCCTTCCGGCAGGGCCAATGGAAGGGGCCGTTCGATGAGTTCGAACCGTCCCGGTTCGACACAGGTGCCGCACAACATTCATTATTCTCCTCAATTTGAATCCAAACCAGGCTGCAGTCTGCTTGCCGCATCACGCGGCCGCCAGCCGTCGGGCATCTCACCTTTGATGATCAGGCTCAGCACGTCATCCTTGGTCACTTCCTTGACGTGGTAGGCGCCAACATTGCGCCCCCGGTTCATCACCACAATGCGGTCGCAGAGATCGAAAACGTCATGCATGTCGTGGCTGATGAGGAAGATGCCGATACCCTCACGCCGCAATTGCCGGATGAGATCGGCGACCATGGCTGTCTCGGCCGGTCCAAGCGCAGCCGTCGGCTCATCCATGATGAGAATCTTCACATTGAAATAGATGGCGCGGGCAATGGCAATGACCTGCCGCTGACCGCCGGACAATTGAGAAACAGGATCGCTCAAATTCTTGAAGTTTGGGTTGAGCCGATGCAGGATCCGGCGCGCTTCCTCCAGCATTTTCCTGTCGTCAAGATTGCCCCAGCGCGTTTTCAGCTCACGGCCGAGAAACAGATTTGACGGTGCATCAAGGTGGTCGGCAAGCGCCAGCGTCTGGTAGATGGCCTCGACCCCCTTGCGCCGCGCGTCTTGCGGCGACAGGAACCGGACATCCTCATCCCCGATCCTGATTCTGCCGGTGTTCGGTGTCATCGCACCCGAAAGAATCCGCATCAGGCAGGATTTTCCAGCACCATTGTGGCCCAGGACTCCAACGACCTCTCCGGGAAAGAGATCAACCGACACATGTTCCACGGCGTGCACGCCACCGAAACTTTTCTGGATATCGATCATCTCGACCAGCGGCTGCAATTTTGAGACTTGCGCGTTCATGGGACTTTCCTGATGGGAGGAGAAGGCAGAGGCCGAAGCCCTGCCTTCTCCCGGCTAGCCGTTCAATAGAGAACGTTCTTGGCCTCGGGAGCACTGATGTTGTCTTTGGTGACGGCGACAACGCCCGTATCAATCTTCGGCTCGACCTTCTTGCCGCCGATAATGTCGAGAATGGCCTTCACGCCGAGTTCTCCCATCTGGTAGGAGCCTTGGACCATGGTTGCAGCGAGCGTGCCATCCCGGACAAAGGCCTGCAGGTCTTCGTTGCCATCAAAGCCGATGGCGACGATCTGCCCCGTCTTGCCAGCCTGGACGATTGCCCGGCCCATGCCGACCGCCGTCGGCTCGTTGGCACCGAAGATACCTTTGAGATCCGGATGGGCGGAGAGCACGTCGGTCGTCTGGTTGAGTGCCGTGGCCATCTGCGATTGCGAATAAAGCGGGCCAACGATTTCCAGCTTGGAATTCGCCTTGAGATAATCAATGAAGCAGCCGACGCGGCCCACTTCCGAACCGACGCCCGCGACGTAGGACATCACGGCCACCTTGCCTTCGGTGCCGACCTTTCCGATCATCATGGTCGCGGCAAGCTTGCCTGCCGCACAATTATCGGTCGCAAGGAAGGTTTGATAGGTATTCTTGGCGGCCTCCGAGAGCGCGGAATCAATGATTGCGACGGGAATACCGGCTTCATTGGCCTTCTTGACGGCCGGCGCAAGCGCATCGGGATCTGACGGCGCAAGCACGATGCCAACCACGCCGCGATTGATGGCGTTTTCGACCATGCTGAGTTCATCGGCGATTGCGGATTCGGCTGCCGGGCCGTTGAAGGTCATGGTGTGTTCGCTGTGGCCAGCGATCGCGGCCGAAGCGCCCTTGTTGACGTTCTGCCAGAAGTTCGAATTGGTCGTCTTGACGATCACAGCGATTTCGCCCGCCATGACGGTGGCGGGGGCAGCGATCATCGTGCTTGCCAGAAACAATGCTTTCAAGGTCTTCTTCATGTTCTCCTCCTCCAATGAAGACAGTTGTGCCGGTTAACGGCGGCTTCTCAACTGATCGACATAGACCGCCATAATCACGACAAAGCCGATGATGATCTGCTGAATGAAGGCTGAGACGCCAGCCATGTTCAAACCATTGCGCAAGACGCCGATGATGAAGGCACCGATCATCGTTCCTGAAACGGTTCCAACCCCGCCCATCAGCGATGCCCCACCGATAACGGCCGCAGCGATCGCGTCGAGTTCATACATGACGCCCTCATTGGGTTGCGCTGTGACCAGGCGGGACATTAAAACAATCCCAGCCAGTCCGGCGAGCGCACCGGTCATGACGTAGGCGACAAACTTGGTCCGATCGACCTCGACGCCCGAAAGCCGAGCGGCCTCCTCATTCGAGCCCGTGGCATAGATATGGCGGCCGATCGAGCGACGGCGCAGCATGAAGGCGACGGCCACGGCCACAACCAAAAGCAGAATCGCGGGATAGGGAATTCCCGGGAAGATGACTTTCGGCAGGCCATTTCCACCCATGCCGATCACACGAAACAGCGAACCATTTCCCAGTCTGCCGAATGCCTCGCCCAATTGTGAAATCGGAGCGGCGCCGGTGATTTGCAAGGCAATGCCCCGCGCCATCAGCATCATGCCGAGTGTGGCAACAAAGGGCGTGATGCGCATTTTCGTAATCACAATGCCATTGACGGCACCACACAGCGCGCCCACACCAATTCCCATGGCCATGCCGAGCGGTACGGGAATTCCGGCCTTCACCGCAAGACCGGCCACGGTTCCCGAAAGCGCCAGCACCGAACCCACGCTGAGATCTATCCCGCCAGTCACGATTACCAGCGTCATTCCGATTCCGAGCAGGCCGATTACTGACGTTTGCAACAGCACTGTGAGCCCGTTGCCGACGCTCAGAAAGGCCGCATTGCCGAAAGCGAAAAGTGCAACCAGCATGAACAGCGTGAACAGTGCAGAAAGCTTGTGCAGGGCATCGGATGAAATTTTGAACCCGGCCAATCGGCCAACAAGCCGGTCCGCTTCAACTGACATGGCACCCCTCCCGAGCGGTATAAAATTATTAAGTGCAGACTGCAGGTCGCGAAATCCGCTGTCAATTGTTTTTAATTATTGTCGACTATTCGCTCTTGATGTATCGAAGGCAGCGACAGGGAGGTGCGGGCGATGGCACGGACGGACGAGCGCTTCAGGGCGGCTTTCAATGCGGTTCTCGATGAGTGTTCCGCGTTGAAACCGGGGGATCTTCTGGCTTCGGAACTGGTGCTTTCAGCGCAGTTTGAGGTGAGCCGTACGGTGATCCGTTCAATCCTCGAGCGTTTGGATATGATAGGGGTGATCAAATGGAGGGGAAGGCAGAAAGCGCTCTTGCGTGCGCCATCTCCAGACGATTGGCTGACGGTGAATGCCAGTCAGGTTTCTCCCGAAGAGCTCGAACGTCAGTTCCTCTATTGGATCCTGCGCTTTGACGTGCCGCCGGGCACACCGCTCAATGTTGCCGAACTTGCACGGCAGTTCCGGGTCAGCGTCTACGGCCTGCAGGAGTTCTTGGCCTCGCTCAGCCGGTTCGGACTTGTCAAGCGGCGGCCCAAAAATGGCTGGGAGTTGGTTGGATTCACCTCTGATTTTGCGATTGAGCTGTCTGATTTCCGCATGATGATCGAGCTTAACGCGGTTTCACAGCTCATTGCGCTGCCCGACAGCCACCCGATCTGGCGCACGATCGAGGAACTCGAGGCGGCGCATCGCGCGCTGGCAGCGGCAATTGATGAGCGCTTTCATGATTTCTCCCTGCTGGACGAGCGCTTTCATCTGGCAATAGGCAGCGTCACGCGCAATCGCTTCGTCGCCGAATTCCAGAAGGTGATCTCCTTGATTTTCCACTACCATTATCAATGGGACAAGAAGGACGAGCGCGCGCGCAATGCTGCGGCGATCGGAGAACATCTAAGACTGATCGCAGCCCTGAAATCGCGCGACGAAATCTCGGCACTTGCTGCAGCGCGCGATCATCTGCGTACGTCAAAGCAGACGCTCCTCTCCTCGCTGCGCATTCACGCCCTCCCCTAGCGTCGTCCAAGACGGCGGTGCTACCCCTTACGGCGTGTGAATCGCGTCGAGATTGCACGGCGATCGAGGTCGCCGGGACGCCGTCTATTCCTGGCCCTTGGCGGAATGAATGGTTGGAAGGATGGGACAATCCTCGTTCAGCAAGATAACAGCCGATTGATCGGAAGCACTGCGTTCTCAGCGCGAGGATAATTGAATTTGTTCATGCCTCAATCTTTGGATCGGGATCATTCCAGACATTCGCGCGTTGAAGGCATAGGGAACATTCAAACTAAAAGGAGAAGCGCTATGCATGCCGCGAATCTGCAAATTGAAGGACTCTGTTTGGCTATCGCGTCGGTCAACCGCCTGCTGGTTTCGAAGGGTATCATCTCTCAAGAAGAATTGGATGTTGCCTTCGACAAGGCGGAAGCAACTGCGCGAAGCGATAACAGATTCACCGAAAACATGTCTCCGTCCAACCGGGATGCAGTGTGCTTTCCCATCAGAGTTTTACAAATCGCCAACGATACCGGCGCCGAGACGCCGTGGTCTTTCTCCGAACTTGCAAAACTGGTTGGGGAATCGAAAGAACCTTACAACGACCAGCGCTAGGCTCGGCAGCTTGCCCTGCCTGGGTATTTCCTGCCCCGGCGCGCAGTAAATCGCGATACCGTTGCGCGTATTGTGCAGTGACCGCGCATTGGCATCGCGGCCGGATCATCTTTTGCAGAAGGCCACCTGAGCGGGCGGCCCAGTTCGCGCCCCGTTGGAATATCGTGCGTATCTGCGGTACATCAAATTCCCTGACGACGTGTCCAAGCGCCGAGTAAAATACCCGGCCCTTGCCATATCTGCGCTTCCAGACAACCGGCATGACGACGCCGTCAATCCAGTACGCGTGGTCGCCATTGAATGTTGTGGTCGCAAGCACCTCGTTCGACGGATCGACATGCATGTAATATTGCTCGGACGTATAGGGGAAATCGTCAATACCCTGCATCAGTGGATCGTCCGGCCTGGTCACGTTGACCGTGTAATCGATAATATTGCCAGGATGGGCAACCCATTGGCCGCTAATGATGAATTGATACTCAACGCATTCGCGAAAAGCATCACCGGCTCCGCCATGATATCCGGCTATGCCAACGCCGTTCTCAACCGCCGCCGCAAGGTTCTTGGCTTCCTCCTTCCCGATCTTTGACATCGTCATAATCGGTACAATGAGGCTGAGATCATGGATCGCCGGATCTGCGAAGGCTTCGGTACTGTGCTCCACATAGACTTTGAAACCATCGCCTTTGAGGATGTCCTTGATGAGAGAGGCGCATTCCTGCGGCTCATGGCCATCCTGTTCGGTGACCGCTATTGGCGACAAATGATCAATTCTCTGGTCATCGCCGGCCTGACGGTATTTTTGACGCTTGTCGTCTCGGCGATGGCCGCCTTCACCTTTGCCCATGTCCGGTTTTTCGGTTCCGGCTTTTTGCTGAATTACTTCCTGATTGGCCTCATGTTTCCGGCGGCAACGGCCATCTTTGCCTTTGTTTATTCGTATTCGTGACCTTGGACTGCTGGATTCCTACTGGGGCGTCGTCCTGCCCCAGGTATCCTTCGGGCTTGGCATGAGTATCCTTTTGTTCCGCAACTATTTCCGCAATCTGCCGGAAGAATTGTTTCAGGCGGCATTTGTCGACGGCTGCGGCTATATTCGCTTCTTCTGGTACATTTCACTCCCCCTCGCCCGGCCGATCATTGCCACGGTTGGCATCATCTCGTTTGTTGAAAGCTGGAACAGCTATATCCTGCCGCTGATCATGCTGAACTCCGAAAGCAAGTACACCTGGCCGCTCGGGATCATGGTGTAGCGGGATGAATACGGCACGAACTGGCAGCTCGCCCTGGCGTTCATTACCCTCACAATTCTTCCGACGATCATCGTCTTTTTCATTGCCCAGAAATACATCATTGCTGGCCTCACGGCGGGTGCCGTCAAATCATGACCAGAACCGTAGAACAAGACCCGTAGCATCCGTCGAACTTGTACAATACCGGCAAAAGCCTGTCGAATACTGCATGTCATCCACGTCCTTCTCCTTGCCAAATCCGGAATAGTCGTCAATGAGGCAAACGGCTCATGTGCTAGTTCGCTTCCGCACCCGCTGTGCTGGCGAACAGCGCGGCCACCGCGAGAATGGCCACCAGGCTGAACGCCGCGGCGGGAGCAAGCATGTAACCGGCTGCGCCGAAACCACAGCCCAGCGCAAAGGTTATGACTGTGGCCATCATTTTCTTGATCCGCGCCTTTGCCGCGGCAGCCTCTTCGACTCCTGAGCCGGCCAGCAGACCGGCTCGGGACCGTCGTCACGGGCATCCCTGATGAACAGCGCTTGCCGCGCTCAAGACCGCCTTTATGGAGGCCATAGCGACGTCAGTGTCAATCCCGACACCGAATACGTGCGAGCCCGTCGAGTCCGTGCATTGAATATAGGCGGCGGCCATCGCATCCGCGCCCTTTTTCAGCGCATGTTCATGATAGTCGATCACTTCGAGGTCAACCCCAAACTGATCAGCAACGGCCACGATGGCTGCGGAAACAAGACCGTTGCCTCGATCGAGGATGGAGACTTCGATTCCTCCGCGCATAATCCGGCCCGAAAAGACCCGCTCAGACGCTGATTGGCGGGGACTACTCTCCCGTAACTCAATGAGTTCCAATGCCTGGGCATGTACAATATAGTATGTTCTGCAAAATGCGGCCCAGATGTCCTCCGCTGTTATCTCGCGGCTCAAACTGTCGGCGATCGCTTGCACGCGGTGACTGAAATGCACCTGCAGTGCGCGTGGCAGCCTGAGACCTTTGTCCTGTTCGAGCAGCCACGCGACGCCACCTTTGCCGGACTGGCTGTTGACGCGGATATTCCATGCCTCGCAGCGGCGCTTCTGGGAGCCTGAATTTCCGGAAATCGACGGCGAAGACGGATTGAACTTTGCAGGCTGGGCAAAAAGCTGACGGGCGCTGCCACAATCAGCGTGGGGTCGGTGGGACTGTCCGGCGAATTCCTGGCCGCCTTCGGCGGCGAGAGTTCCCAACCTGAAAGCCTGGACAAATTGGTTCGCCGTCTTGAACGCGAAGAGTTTGACCTGATCGTCGTGGGCCGCGCTCTTTTGAACGATCCCTCGTGGATCAAGAAAGTTCGCAGTGGCGACACGGAAAACCTGAAAAGCTTCAGCCCTGCCGCAATGCTCGAGCTGGCATAGGACACTAGCCACACCAATCGTCAAAGCCACGGCATGCCTCTACCCTGGCTTTGACAACCAGCGGCGATTGAGGGCTTCTGGAAATCGGCCGACCGGCCACACGGCATCGGTCGAATGCGGCAGTCCAATCCAGTGCATGTTTCAACCGCTTGCCGCAGACTGATCTTTGGCGCACAGGGTCTCCGAAAGGCCGGATAATGCAATCCGTAACATCAGGGCTAGCTAAGCTACGAAAACATTGAACTAGCCGGCCGCTTTCGCCTCAAGCTCGCTGAGATGTTCCCTGCAGATCGTCTCGACAAGGTCATGCAGGATGGCGGTCCGCTCGCCGAGCCAGACAAGCGCTTCCTCGCTAATCTCGTAATGCTTGGAATAGCGCGATTTGACATAGGCTTCGTTGACCGTATTGAACCAGGCGCGGTAGCGCTGCTGGTCGCGCGGCCAGGCCTCGGCAAGGCGCCGGTCCCGGCCTTCGGCCAAGGTGCGCAGAAAGCTCAGATTGTGCGATGCCGGGCCGTAATTGGTGAGGGTGAGCAGCAGGGTTGAATAGTATGTTTCGATCGTTTGATGAAGCAAGAAAGCAGCTTTTGTTGTCCAACCCTTCTCAATGGCGAACTTGTAAATCTCGTAGAATTCACGGCCGTTTGGCAAACGTCCCTCAAAATGTTCCCTTGCCACCTTGTATTCATCGGCCGGGGTGAGCGGGCGCGGTTCGGCCAGCGGCTCGTCGTCGAGTTCGTAGAGCACAATGCCCTGGCGCTGAATGTCGGAAAAGAAATACTGGCCTTGCCTGAGCGCCGTGTTCACCTCGCGGCGCGAATGGACGATGAAGCCGACCTGCGTGGGAACGCCCTTGTCGTGGAGCAGCCGGTCGGCCGCCTTGTACCAGTAGCTGGCAAAGTCGGTCAGCTTGCGGTTGTTGACAAGGATGAGCAGGTCATAGTCGGACCGGTACCCCTTCATGGTGTGGGGTTCATCCACCCAGTCCCCGCGCGCATAGGAGCCGAACAGGATGACTTTCAGGATCCGGCCCTTCTTCTTGAAGTCGGCCGTTGCATCCTTCAGCGCATCCTCGAATTCCTCCAGGAGAAGGTCGACAATGCGCATGAGCTCCCGCTGCTTGCGTTCGGGCAGATGATCAAGACTGGACTTCATCATGCGGTGCTCTGTCTCCCGGCCGGTTCTTTCCATCCTGCAGCGCAGGCGCCAGCTGCCCCGGTGTGCCATGTTTGCCGGCGGGCAGCAACAGCCTCTGCACTCCCCGCCAAGATTGCCCTGCAAAAGGGTCACTTTCAAGATCGGTTGCCTGTGCCCCAAATCAAGCGTGCACAAACCTAGCCCGCCTTATTCCAGCGCCGTCCGGCCATGGCTGGGACCGGCGCGCCCAAGGGTTGGCCGGCCGTTCATTTTCGATGGAGATGAGGGGGTGATTTGTCTTGGCAGGATAGGACTTCTCATTGAGAAGCCCGTTTCACCCGCGGGGCGATAGCCAGTGAAGGCAAACAAACGCGCGCTGATTGACCCCTTTGATGAAAGCCGCAGACGACTTTGCGTTTCAGCCAATCGAGCTCTGCAAAGCTGTCAAAAACTTCCTTTGGAAAGGCCGATAGCAGCCAGCTTTATGTTATCTCGATTAATGACGAATATTCCGCAATCGCTCGCCGAGGCCTTCGACATCAGCGACGTTCAGAGGTCTTATCGATATATCGAGTCACGTCGACTGAGGTGGAGAAATCCAAAGACCCGATGATACGAGGGGAATGTCGATGGCGCGTCCAAAGTACGCTCAACCGACTTGCGAAATACGAATGCGAGACACTGTTAGGGTTTGCCAGCTCCTACCGTGATGCTGGAGAATAAATCATCGTCGACATCACCATTGTCAGAGCCGACGTTAACACCCGCAACCGGGCGATAGCGGCCGTCTCGATAGGCCAGACTGAAGTGCACAGGCTGGTCGAAGCGATTGCTGGAATGGCATTCCGCGGCCGTTTTGGTTGACGTCTCGTGCATCACCGTCTGTTCGACCCGCAGTTCGCGATAGCCTGGTTCCTTTTTTGGAACAATTGTGAGCGTACGCTTGATCGTCGTCGAGCTGCCGCTGCAGTCCCCGTCATTTTCCCCATTCGTGCGCTCCACAATCAATCCATCCAGCACCCGTTCAATGCCGCCATTGTTAAAAGTGTAGAGCCACAGGGCATGTTCGTCATAGGGGTTAACACGCGAACTGCCATATTGCGAAGTGCGCAGACCAAAGGCGCGCAGCTCACTGCTCACATCGTAGCGGGCCGTATCGAGTTCGAGGCTGCTGAACCGAATCGCATCGGAGAAGGCCATACCCGTCTCAAGACGTCTGGCGAGTATTTTGCCGATGGTGCGATCGAAGACGATAATCTCCACATCGCCCTTGTTCTCACCCTCGGCAGGAGGGCGGGCCTCGACTATCGGTATCGCAGCTAAAGTGAGTTCCGGCCTGTAGGGCCAGGCCTTGCACACCACGTTGTCGGGATTGATCACCTGGGCATAGCCACCACTTTTGACAGCCAAACCGTCTGCAGCCTGCTCTGCCATAGGGTAAGCCTGCTTGAGCAAAGTATCTGTGATATCGCAATCCGCAAGGGCTTGGGTTGGCAACATCATGGCGAATGTTGTGATGCGCAGTGCTGCGGTGAATTTCATCAACTGATCATTTGACCTTTTGAAACAAGGATTGCCTCTGAACAAGCTTTCTCAACGGCACCGTAACCTTAGCTTTCATCAAGGTAAAATACTGTTGTTGAGTTTCATCACCAGTTGACCCATTTTTCCATGTGCGATTGACCACGGTCGATCGAGATAAAATAAAGACAAAGATGAGTGTCTCATAGACTCTCTGGATCGTGGCAAAATGGCTATGCCAGCGGTTATTTTGGCATGCCTTGCGGGCGAATATGGCGTTTCTGAGCGGATGTTTCGGCGTGGAATATTGGCTCTGACTCACTTTTGATGAATTCTGGGCGTCGGCTGGCGTTTGTTTTGCAAAAGGAATCAGCGCCATGGTTCATTCGCTTCGCCCCTCCGCACTCGTGCCTCGAGGCTTTGTCATCGATGAGACAGCTTCTGCTGGCGACGCGATCATACTCACTGTCCGATCGACGGATATATCCAGCGGTTGTCCAGGCTGCGGAACAAGATCGGAGCGGATACACAGTCGTTATCATCGACGCCTGACGGATCTGCCCATCGCTGGAAAGTCTGTGCGATTGGTTATTGCCGCGCGCCGGTTCTACTGCGACGCGGTGCTTTGTGGCCGAAGGATTTTTACCGAGCGCTTCGAGACAGATGTCCTGGCGCCGTGGGCGCGGCGTACGGCGCGGCTTGATCATATCGTCCATCATCTCGGGCTTGCTTTGGGTGGCCGGCCGGCGGCGGCTTTCGCCCACAGACTAATGGTGCCGGTCAGCAACGACACCTTGTTGCGCGTCGTCCGACGGCGCGGCACGCCGCGTTTCGTCCCGCCGACGGTGATCGGCATCGACGACTGGGCGTGGCGGCGCAACCAGCGTTACGGGACGATCATCTGCGATCTCGAACGGCGTAAAACCATTGCACTTCTGCCGGACCGAGAGCCGGCAACCGCTCAGGCCTGGCTTTCGGATCAGCAACAGATCAGTATTGTCGCCCGCGACCGCGGTGGCGCCTACGCCCTTGCTGCAGCCAAGGCACTGCCTGAGGCAACCCAAGTGGCCGATCGATGGCATTTGATGGAGAACGCCAGTCGGGCATTCCTCGACGCCGTCCGGAAATCCATGCGCCAGATCAGAACAGCGATCGGGTCCGCAACGATCAATCCGGACCTGCTGACGGCCGCTGAGCGGATCCAATATCAGGGATATCTTCATCGAGAAGACACGAACGCCGTCATTCTGGACTTGGCCAAGTCCGGTGTTGCAATCAAAGAAATCGTTCGTCGCACCGGTCACAGTCGTGGCCTCGTCAGGCGAGTGCTACGCGGTCAGCGATCCGACGTGTTCCGCGTGCGGGCGAACTCGCTTGAAGTTTATCTCCCATGGCTCGATGCTCAATGGAGTGCCGGTCACCGCAATGGCACACAGTTGTGGCGAGAGCTGACGCGCCAGGGATTCCATGGCTGCCTTCGCGTCGTAACCGAATGGGCGACGCGTCGACGAAAGGCGGAAAAGATGGATTGCGAGGCGTTGAGCCGTACACCGTCGGCACGGGCTGTCGCACGCCTCATGACCATCGGTCGCGACGATCTCTCCAAGTCTCAGACCGTTACGGTTGCCGCGATTGAAGGCGGCGTGCCGCAACTCGTGGAAGCGCGGGAAGTCGTCGCCGCTTTCCAAGCCATGATCCGCAAGAAATCTCTCGCCGATCTCGAACCATGGCTGGAACGCGCCCGATCAAGCTTGGTCGCGGCCTTCGCCAAGGGTGTCGCCAAAGACTGGGCAGCCGTGAGTGCCGCGATCAGTTCGCCTTGGTCAAATGGACAGACAGAGGGGCAGATTACCAAGCTCAAGCTTGTAAAACGCCAGATGTATGGCCGAGGGAAAATCGACCTCCTTCAGGCCCGCGTCATTGGCGCCGGATAGGCATCTGACCACCAAAACTGCGTCAGAGCCAACATTGCGCGCCGATTGACATACCAGATCCGATGCGTGGCGAAAAATGAACACAAAAACGCCTGTCGGCCTCTCCGGCGGCAAAGCGATTGCTTTGAGCGATGGACAAATTGCTATTGTTGGCGGGTACAACAAGCACTTGTTTGATAACTATGTCTCCGGCATCGCCGGAATTGACAAAGAGAAAAACCCGGAGGTTTTCAAGAACTTTGTCAATTCGTACATGAGCATGAAGCCGGAGGATTACAGGTGGAATGCCAAGGTGCTTTCCTTTGATCCCAATACAGGTCAATGGGGCTCGTTTGGTGACAATCCATACCTGCCCAATTGTGACTCTGCGATTGTCAGCCAGGGGGACAATGCATTCACGCTGGTAGGCGGCGAGATCAAACCTGGATTGCGCACTCCGGATGTCAAATCAGTGACGATCCGGAATCAGACAGCAACTTGGCAGAAACTTCCGCCCCTCCCCAAGCCCACGGCCGACGCGCGCCAGGAGGGTGTGGCAGGCGCATTTGCAGGTTCCTCGGGCGGCGCAAGTCTGGTGGCGGGAGGGGCTAATTTCAAAGGTGCGCAATCCAACGCCGATGCTGGAAAATGGTTCACTCATGATGGCATTGCAAAAAGCTGGCGTGAGGAAGTCTACGCGTTCGATGGCAGGGATTGGAAAGAAGTTGGAAACTTGCCGCGTGGTCTTGCGTATGGCGCTTCATTCTCCGTGCCAAACGGAATACTCATCGTTGGCGGCGAAGACAAGGATGGCGAGGCGCGGAAGGAAGTATTTCTTCTCAACTGGAACGGCAGAGCGTTGTCAGTCGAAGACTAAGAAATAACGGCAAGCTCCCGTTTACCGCGGGTCATGCGATGTGCCGCAGATCCCGAAAGACCCGCGGCACATCGGCCAGTCATGTCTTTACGACGCGACGCTGGTGTCCTTCGGCCAGGCGCTGTCGGGCAGATCGCCGATATTGCCGTTCGGTACGCCGTCGATTTCGTATTTCGTCAGATAACTGCCGAGCAGATTGCCAAAATCGTTGGCCTTCTGCTGGGCTTTGCCTTCCTGGATAAGCGACGGGAGCATCGCCAGAATACCGGCGCCGGCGGAGAGAATGCCAAGGACGCCACCGGTGAAGCCGAGAGCGGAAAGCGCCGTTTTCGCCAAATTGGGGAAGAAGAGCCCAGCCCCCGCCTCGATCGCGGAGGCACCGCCGGCCATGATGCCCAACGCGCCGGAGGTCAGGTTCATCCCGGCGGAAACCTTGTCCCCGGAGCGCAACGCTTTCACGCCCTCGAAGAGCGAATAGGCACTGCCGATAACATTGGCAATGGCCCCGACACCTTTGGCGGATTGCTCCAATGATTTCGCGTTTTTCCCCATCCTGTCATTCAGTTCAACTTGCATCTTGGCCGGATCAGACACAAGGAAGCGGAGCTTATCATTAAGCTTACCGAGTGACTCCTTCACATTGCTGTTCAATCCCTTCAGATAATCCTGATAGCCCTTGGCGCCGCCTTCCGCCAGCAGCGTCACCGCCTGAACGGAACCGATAGTGATGTCGACCTTCTGCTTGTCACTCAACGGGCCGCCACTTCCGGCGCCTCTGGCAATCGTGATACCAGCCATCAAGAGCCCGCTGACGCCATGCAGAATGCCCTTGTCCGTCGCATTCGCCCCTGTCGAGCCCTTAATATCCATAACCTCCTTCAACGTCTTTGTGCCCTGACGCAGGGAATCCCAGTCTCCCCTCAGGCTTGCAACGATCTGCTCCGGCTTTATGAGAACCCCATCCTTGTTGAGGAAGAAATCCGGATTGGTCTTGCTGACCTCCTCGATCAGCTTTTGGACTTTTGCCACATCGAGATCACCGCTTCCTTCGAGACCAAAGACCTTTTGGATATCCTTGAACGAACCGCCGTCGGCGATGTGCTCATTTGCAAGATTCGTGAAATTTTCATTCAGCTTCTTATCCAGCTTCTCCGTGAATTCCGGCGGCAGCACCGAGCCATAGAGTGCCGTCTCCATGGAGAACGTGCTGACCGCATCCTGGAAGGAGTGATCCTTGAGCATAGCCTTCAGGCGATCACCAGAAACGAGCTGGTTTTCGTAGTAGGACTTGAACTCGCCGATATGCTTGGATTTTGAAACGGCGTCCTGGATATCCTTCGCCGCGGCCTTCGGGTCCATCTTCAGCGCACTTTGATACAGCTTCGCATTCGTCACGAATTCAGCGAGGGCCGACCGCTGATCAGTCTTGCCATCCTTGCTCGCACTGTCCCAGATTTTGTCGAGCGCCTTGCCAGACTTGATGTCGTCCTCATAGGTCTTCTGCAGTGCGTCTTTCAGGCCCTTATTGCCCTCAAGCAACTTGTCCATCTGCTTGGCGCTGTTTTCGTTGAGATATTTGACCACTTCCGGGTCGCCCTGAAGGATGTCGATCTGCTTGTCGATGTCCTTCAGGATTTCCTTCGGGTCGGGATTGGTTCTGGCAATGTTGGAAATGGCAACTTTGGAGTAGTCGTCCCCCCACATGCCCGATTGCCCGCCCTTGACTACCAGTTGCTGGGCAAGCAGCAATTCCTGCAACGCAGCCGCTTTGTCCTCGGTGGAATGCTTTTCCGGATGTTCGAAAATATCCTTGTTCAGTTTGCTGGTATCAACGCCGCTGACGACATTCTTATTGACGATGCTCGACAGGAAGGACATGGCCGACGACGAGTCCTTCGGAGCCTCGTTTTTGATCCAGCCCGTTATGTCGTCTTTGCTGAGCTTGCCATCCGGCTTGGAGGTCAACGGGTTGGCTCCGGTTTCAAGCTTCGAAAACGCTCCGGGCTGCGCCCAGAAGTTCAACGCTTCCTTGAGATCATTGCCGATCTGCGGATTCTGATCCTTGAAATTCTGCAAATCCTTGATCGTCAGCCCGTCACCGGCACCGGTCTTGCCCTTGATCAGGTCGTAGTTCTGGTTGATCAGCGAGGCATATTTGGCAAAAATCTTCGAGGTCTCGTCGGCGCTCTTGTTCTTGTCGATGAAATCCTTGTAGCTGCTGTCTTCCGTCTTGTTGATCTTCGGCAGCGATGAAAAGCCGTATTTGCCGAAGTCCTGCAGGCGGCCCGCCTCGGTGCCGTGCTTGGCTTCTCCGCCTTTGGTGAAACCGTCGATGCTGGTGTTGGAAACATCTGTCCCCGACAGAACTTCGCCCTTCTCGTTATACATCACGACACGGTCGATCACTTGACTGGCGCGATAGGCGGCATTGGCGTCGTTTTCGAAATCGCCGACCTGTTCCTTCAACATGTCCTTGATGTTGCTCTGGTTGCCGAGGTTTTTCAGGACAGGATTGTCATTGATGATATCCTTGGCAGAACGCTTGTCGCTCTCCGGCAACTCCCATTTGATATCCAGATCCTCGGCCTGCTTTCGCGCTTCCGGGTTGCCGTTGGCGGTCGATGCGTGAGGCAACTTACCTTTGAGGACTGAGAAGCCTTGTTCACCGAAATCTTTCAAGCGGCCGGCCTCGGTATTATGCCGCGCTTCGCCGCCGCGGGTGAAACCGTCAACGCGTCCATTGCCGATGTCACCGCCGGCAATCCGTTTGCCGTCGCCATCCAGCTTTTCGATATGTTCGAGGATCTGCGCCGCACGGAAAGCGGCGTCGGCATCGGTTTTGATGTCACCGCCCACCCGGTCTTGCAGCAAATCCCTCACGTGCTCCTGATTTCCGAGATCGCGCAGGATGGGCGTATCCTTGAGGATGTCATCGGCCGAGCGCTTGTCATCCTTTGGGCGCTCCCAGAGAATGCCCGCGTCCTGGGCCTGCTTCTTTGCCTCGTCCCACGTCTTGACGGCGTCGGGATTGGTGGATGTGGGATTGTAAGCACCATTCGTGCTGGTAGCTGCGCCGACTTTAGCCATTGGAAATACCTTTCTATCTCAACGACATTTTCCACCCGTTACCGCGAAAGTCGGACGACTTTAAACGGCACACTGTGAAGGGGCTGTGACAGTACGGATAGAATCCATTGCCCTGTACGGATTGCAGCGGGTATCCAGTCCTGCCAACCGCCCCTAGGTTGTAACGGCGTGCCCTAAACGGCCACCAAATATCCCAACGCAAATTTGACGCCGCACTATCGCGGGCGGAGACGGACGAAAGCACCGCAGGATTCTGATCATCATTTGCAGCTTAACAAAGCAATTCTGTGCGTCCGCGCCGCATGCAATTTCTGCATTATATGTCCCGGTCTTTGAGCTTGACCCGTGTCTTCCAGCCGGTGCTTATGTGGTCACATGTATTTGCTCTTCGAGCGTGACAAATTACCGGCCTTCAGCGTTTGGATGGGAGAAATTCGCAATCGACTGCGCAAACATTAATGGCAAGGTGGCGACTGAGAGAAGGCACTCTGTGATGGAAAGTTTTAAGATCGCGATGGGCATGGATGCTGGAGACGCCGCTTCGCTCAAGAAATTGCTTTCCGAGCGATATGGCAGAAAGGATGCACTTAACGTCATCGAAGATGCCGCTATTGGCAATCTATTGTCCCACCGCTCGGTTCGCGCTTATTTGGACAAGCCTCTTCCAGAATTTACGCTGGAAACGATGATAGCTGCTGCGCAATCTGCGTCCACCTCGTCCAATCTTCAGACATGGAGCGCCGTTGCCGTTACGGATGTGACGAGGAAGGCGGCTCTCTCGGCCCTCGCCGGCAATCAGCGAGCCATTATCGAGGCACCGGTGCAAATCATATGGCTGGTTGACTTGGCACGATTGCGCGCCGTTTGCGCGGAACAGGATATTCAATCCGACGGTCTCGATTATTTCGAACTGTTCCTGATGGGTTGTATTGATGCGGCATTAGCCGCACAAAACGCGGCGGTGGCAGCCGAGGCAATGGGGCTCGGCGTCGTTTTCATCGGCGGCATGCGTAATAGTCCTCTGGAGGTTGCCCGCCTGCTGGGGTTGCCAAGCGGCGTTTTTGCCGTTTTCGGCATGTGCGTTGGCTACCCCGATGAAACTCGACCAGCAGCCATCAAGCCGAGACTTTCACAGGATACAGTTCTATTTCGCGAAACCTATTCCTTGGAAAAGGCTATAAGCCGCATCGACGATTATGACACGGTCATGGCGGAATTTTATAATAGCCAGCAGATGAAGCGCCCCCCTTGGTCCGAGCATTCGGGCAAACGGGTGAGTGGACCGAGCCATTTGTCGGGACGCGACAAGCTGAAATCCGTCGTGAAAGAGATGGGCTTTTTGCTGAAGTGAGCAGGCCACTGCTTTCCAAAGTGACGTCCGGTTTTTGGATTATCGAAGTGTTAAAACGTCCTTTGTGCGCCCCAATCGGACGTGACGCGCTCTAATGAATGCTGAGCACGAACAAGACCGCCGCGCTGATTGCCGCGAGCACGAGAAGCGACAAAATCCCCGCCACCAGAACTCGGCCTCCTGCATGAACGACCGTGCGGATGTTGACAGTCAACCCCAGGCCCGCCATTGAGATAATGGTGAGGACTGTCGATGCTTCATTGACAGGCTTAAGCGCCACATGAGGAATGAGGTCAAGGGAGCGGCACGCCATCATGCCGAGAAAGCCGACGATGAACCATGGCACCATTCGACCGAGGGACGGTCTGCCGCGCGTTCGATCCCCCATCGTGAAACCGAGCAGAACGATCACTGGCCCGAGCATGAGAACCCGGATCAGCTTGACGAGCGTGCCGATCTGCGTTGCCAGAATGCCTCCAGAAACTGTTGCCGCGAGAACTTGTGGAACAGCATAGACCGTCATGCCGGCAACGATCCCATACTGCCTGTCACTCATTTCGAAATATATCTGAGACAGCGGCAAAAGCAGTACGACGAAGATACCAAGGGCTGCGGTGAAGGCGATTGATGCCGCCACATCATCTGAATGCGCATCTATAACGGGGGCTGCCGCAACGATGGCAGAATTTCCGCAGATCGAATTGCCACATGCGACGAGCATGGCCAACTTGGCGGGCAGACCCAGAGCCCGACCAATGATATAGCTCGCTCCTAGCGCCAACGCTACGACCGCTGCGATGGACAAAACAAGCATCCCCCCTGCATCGCCTATCGCGGAAAGACTGATCGATGCGCCGAGCATGACGATGGCGATCTCCAGCAAGGTCTTGGACGCAAACTGGATGCCCGCATTGAATGCTGGATTGAGACCAAATATCGTGTGGATTGCCGTCCCGAGCAGGATGGCCAAGACCAGCCCCTCGATCCAGGGTTGTCCAAAATAATCGACTTCGATGATTTGTATGGCCAGCGCAACAACTGCGACGGCTATCGTTAGGGCAAGACCGGGTAGATGGGAAAATACGTATTGCTTGATGGACATGAGAGGACCTTCGTGTTTCCACCCTCTGATGCCACCTTCATTTGTGGACTTCTATCGAATAATGTTGTATGTTTCATTCGATGAAACTTGATGATAACCATGACCTTCGAACAGCTTTCCATTTTTGTCGCCGTCGCTGAGCGCGAGCATCTTACCAAGGCCGCCGCCGCCATTGGCCTTACGCCATCGGCTGTCAGCGCCTCGATCAAAGCACTTGAAGCGTTCTACGGGGTTCAGCTTTTTCACCGCGTCGGGCGCGGCATTGAATTGACGAAGGCTGGACGAATCTTCGTCGCAGAGGCACAAGCCACGCTGGCTCGGGCTCGTTCGGCAGCACTCGTGCTCAGTGAACTCGGCGCCTTGGAACGCGGAACGCTTGATGTCTATGCCAGCCAAACCATTGCAAGCTATTGGCTGCCGCAGCGTCTCATGCGCTTCCATCGGGCATTCCCGGGCATCGACATTCGATTGACCGTCGGCAATACGAAGACCGTATCGCAGGCTGTTCACGACGGGCTGGCGGAGGTCGGTTTTGTCGAGGGTACGATCAATGATCCCACGCTTTCGAGCCGCCCCGTAGCGCAGGATGCAATGGTCGTTGTCGTTTCCCCCTCCCATCCCTTCGCAAACAGGAAGGGGGTGAAGGGAGAGGAGCTCCTGACTGAGACACAGTGGATAATGAGAGAGGCGGGTTCCGGTACACGCTCGGAGTTTGAAGCCGCGTTGACCGCTGGCGGTTGCGATCTGTCATGTCTGAAAATCGCCATGACCTTACCCTCAAATGAGGCCGTCCTTTCCGCCCTGCTAGAAGGCAGTTGCGCCGCGGCCCTCTCCAGCATTGTCTCGGCATCTTTCGTGAGACAGGGCGATTTGACGATAGTGGACTTTTCTCTCCCACCTCGCGCCTTTACGGCTTTGAGGCATAAGGAGCGACATCAGAGCCAAGCCGCAGCGAAGCTGATGGAGATGTGCCTTGCCGTATAATAGTGGCCACCAGTTCGGGCAAGGCAATGGCGGGTTTGATTGATCTTATTTGTACAGATTATTTCAAACAAGAGGACGAAGTCTGTTGATTTGCACTGAGAGCTGACCCGGGATTTGCGCCGAGAAGTGACCCGCCTTTAGGTATCGCTCGTGTTGGTGGTGGTCAAGTTCCTAGGCTTCTCCTTCGTTGTTTTGGGTTCATGAGCCGAGCTGTTCTTGAAGCGGAAACTGTCGTTTCCGGTTTCAAGGATGTGGCAATGATGGGTGAGCCGGTCGAGCAGCGCGGTTGTCATCTTTGCATCACCAAAGACGCTGGCCCATTCGCTGAAGCTGAGATTGGTGGTGATAATGACGCTGGTGCGCTCGTAGAGTTTGCTCAGCAGGTGGAAGAGCAACGCACCACCTGAAGCGCTGAATGGCAGATAACCAAGCTCGTCAAGGATGACCAGGTCGGAATGCACGAGGCGATTGGCGATCTGCCCCGAGCGACCTTGAGCCTTCTCCTGCTCAAGCGCGTTGACCAGCTCCACAGTTGAGAAGAACCGAACGCGCTTGTGATGCTGCTCGATGGCCTGGACACCGATCGCTGTGGCAACATGCGTTTTGCCCGTACCGGGGCCGCCGACCAGGACAATGTTGTTGGCGTCGTCGAGGAAGTTACAGCAGTGAAGCTGTTGTACGAGCGCCTCGTTGATCTCGCTGCTGCTAAAGTCAAATCCGTTCAGATCGCGGTAGGCAGGAAAGCGTGCCGTCTTGAGCTGATAGGCCGTAGACCGCACCTCTCGTTCGGCCGTCTCCGCCTTGAGGAGTTGCGACAGGATGGGAATGGCAGCTTCGAACGCCGGCGCTCCTTGTTCGGTCAGTTCACCGACGGCTTGGGCCATGCCGTGCATCTTCAGTTGCCGCAGCATGATAACGATCGCGCCGCTTGCCGGATTATGACGCATGGCGGACCTCCGTCTTTCTCAAGGTGTCGTACCGTTCCACATTGGCCTTGGGCTCGTTGGTAAGCGTCAGTGCCTGAGGTGCGTCGAGGGTTGGAGGCGTGAAGGATTTGCTGTCGACGAGGCGATGCAGCAGGTTCAGCACATGCGTCTTGGTGGGAACCCCGGACTTCAGCGCCATCTCCACGGCCTTCAGCACGGCTTGCTCGTCGTGCTGAAGGACAAGTGCCAGATATCGACCATCTCGCGGTCGCCTCCGGGCTTCTTGAGCAGATATTGCTGCAGGTTCTTGAATGCGTCCGGTAGCTCGGCGAACGGAGCACCATTGCGCAGAGCGCCCGGCTTGCGCTGCACGACAGCCAGATAGTGCCGCCAGTCGTAGATGGTCTGTCCCGGCCGATCATGGGAACGATCGATGACGCGATGATGCGCGCAGACGATCTGACCTTCTGCTGCAACAACAATACGATCGGGATAGACCCGCAGGCTCACTGGCCGATTGGCGAAAGAAGCGGGGACGCTGTAGCGGTTGCGCTCCAGATGCACGAGGCAGGTTGGTGTGACCCGTTTCGTGTACTCGACGAACCCATCGAACGGCCTGGAAACGGGCATGAGAGCCGGCGCTTCCTCTGCCCAGATGTCGGCAATGGTGCCGCGCATCTGACCATGTAGGGTCTTTGCCCAGAACTCCTTGCATTGAATCTCAAGCCAGTCATTTAGGGCTTCCAGTGACGGAAAGCGCGGCGTCGGTTGAAAGAAGCGATGACGCACGTCCTGAACGTTCTTCTCCACCTGTCCCTTCTCCCAGCCGGCTGCAGGATTACAGAACTCGGGTTCGAACAGGTAATGGCTGGCCATTGCCATGAAACGGATATTGACGTCGCGCTCTTTTCCACGGCCAACCTTGTCGATCGCTGTGCGCATGTTGTCGTAGATGCCGCGGCCAGGAATTCCGCCGAAGACGCGGAACGCATGATTGTGCGCGTCGAATAGCATCTCGTGCGTTTGCAGCAGATAGGCCCGGACAATAAAGGCGCGGCTGTAGCTCAGCTTCGTATGCGCCACCTGCAGCTTCGTGCGCTCATTGCCAATCACCGCCCAATCCTCAGACCAGTCGAACTGGAACGCCTCACCCGGCTCAAATGCCAGGGGGACAAACGTGCCGCGTCCTGTTGTCTGGAGTTCTCTCTGCCGGTCCGCTTTCCATTCGCGAGCAAAGGCTGCAACGCGGCAGTAGGAGCCGTCATAGCCAAGGCTCACAAGATCAGAATGCAACTGCTTCATCGTCCGTTTCTGCTTGCGGCTCTTTTTGGATTCCGTCTTCAGCCAGACCGAGAAACGATCTGCAAACGGATCAAGCTTGCTCGGTCGCTCCGGTACCTTGAATCTCGGCTCCACGTCGCCGCCACGCAGGTATTTGCGGATAGTATTCCGCGATAGGCCCGTCCTGCGGCATATCTCCCGGATCGATAGATCATCCCGAAAATGCCAGCGTCGGATTACGCTCAGTAACGCCATGTCGATCACTCCAGTGCCCCCGCTGAAACCACAGGGGATGATTGAAACATGGGTCAATTCTCAGTGATATTTTCCCGCAATCCCGGGTCAGCTCTCAATGCAAATCAACAATATTCCGGATTGCTCGTAACGAGCACGCCATATTCGATACCCTCTCCCTCTTTAGCAGTGTGACTTTAACTTGTTGGTCGACGCACTTCGCTCTTTGAGTGATATTTCAAACCGCTACCAGGTATGCGATTACCAAATCTCGCAAAATAAGATCTGAAGGTTTGGTGCTCATCCTGCAACATACGGATTATTCACGCAGCTGTTACAATGATGCGTTGCGCAAAACTGCAGGGCAACGATCTTCTACTTGGCTTCCCGTTTGTGGAGGAGTGCAGGCCTAGGAAGATCATTCTGCCTGCAATCACGACAATCGAGCGTTTGTGCGCGAATGCACTTGTCGAGGCCGAGCGCCTTTATGCCACAACAATTGCCGCTGATAAGGCCGCGTAATTTGCGGCCTTTACCGCATGCCTACACATAAAACAGTGCAAAGGCGCCATTACTTCATTCCAGTCATCGCCATGCCTGAGATGAAATGTTTCTGCGCCAGGAAAAAGGCAATCACTATCGGGGCGACGGAAATCACGGAAGCCGCCATCATGAGAGTCCAGTGACCAGAATACTGAGTCTGGAAAAGCGCAAGACCAACGGTCAGTGTCGTTTTTTCCACATCGGACGGCAGGTAGATAAGCGCTGTAAAAAGATCGTTCCAGGAGAACATGAAGGCGATAATGGCAAATGCAGCCAGCGCCGGTTTTGCCAGCGGCAGGTAGATTGTAAAGAATATCCGTGAGAGCGATGCACCATCCATCCGCGCCGCCTCCGCCAGTTCAAGCGGTATCGTCTGGAAATACTGCCGCATCAGGAACGTTCCAAAAGCGCCTCCCAGAAACGAAGGTACATAGAGTGGCGCCTGCGTTCCGTAGAGTCCGAGAAACTTGAATATTATGAATTGCGGAATGGCGGTGATCTGCGCCGGGACCATGAGCGTGAGGAGCAGCAAGGCAAAAAGAACATTGCGTCCTGGAAACCGCACAACCGCAAAGATGAAAGCCGCCATTGAGCAGGTCAGTAATTGCCCCAGCGTCGAGATCGCCGATATTTTCAAGCTGTTCCAGATCAGCAGATGGAACGGCATGATGTGAAAGAGTTCGATATAGTTTGCAAGGGTCGGATGACGCGGCACGAGCGTCATGTCGAACTGTTCCGCCATTGGCTTCAAGCTTGTCGAAATCAACCATATGAACGGCCCGACCATGGCTATGGCACCTGTCGAAAGGGCAAGGAACGCTGCCCAGTCAGCTTTGCTCTTTCGGATCATGGTTCACCCCATTTCTTCTGAAGCCGGAAATAGACAAGCGTGAGCGCGAAAATCATTGCCGTCAGCACAACAGCCTGCGCTGCAGCATCCCCCATGCGGAAAAAACGAAACCCGCTGCGATAGATCGAGAATACCAGCGTTGGCATGGTCGAATTGCCATTTCCGCTACTTGTCAGCACGTAGATGTAATCGAATGCCTGGAAGGCATTGATTGTGGTCAGCACCGTCTGGAAAAACAGACTGGGTGCCAAGGCTGGCAAGGTCACGAAACGCAGCCTTTGCCAGGCAGTTGCTCCGTCCAGCCGCGTTACCTCGAAGTACTCCTTTGGAATCGCCTGCAATCCGGCCAAAAAAATGATCATTCCGCCACCGATGGCACCCCAGACGTTGACGACAACGATTGAATAAAGCGCCATGCGCGGCCCAAGCCAACTGACTGGTGATACTCCGACAGCAGTAACAGCCGCGTTGAGAACACCGTTGTCCGGGGCATAGATCCAGTTCCATAGAAGGCCCGTCGCCGTCGGCGAGCAAACCGCCGGCAGGAAATACATCACCCGAAACCAGCCGATACCCTTTATCCGCCGGTTGAGGCCGATCGCCACAACCAACGACAGCACAACCGTGAGCGGGACATAGAGGCCCGAAAATGCCAGCGTGTTCCAGAACGCTTTGGTAAACATCCTGCCCGCAGGAAGATCGACGTAATTATCAACCCCTGCCCATTGCGGTGGCGTCAGCAAATCCCAATTGGTGAAACTCAGGCCAATAGTCGCGAAGATCGACCCGAAAGTGCCCAACGCCAAGCCAAGAAGCGTGGGTAAAAGGAAAAGCCAAACCCACCAGCGTTCGGATCCCATTGGCCTTAGGGCACTCATTCACTTGCTCCGGGCCAGAACTTCGTCACCGTTGGCAACAGCTTCGGCAAGTGCATCTGTGATTTTCATCTCGCCGGTCCATGCCATATGGAGCGCATCGCCGACCGCACCAGACCATTCCTCATAGCCTTTGAAGACAGGTTTCAGATGCGCATAGTCCAGCGCTTTGACGTAGAGTGAATGATCTATTTTCGTCGACTGGTCGAGATAGGCCGGGCGCTCGGCAATGGATTTGCGAACCGGAATGGCCAGACCGATCTTGGCAAGCTCCGTCTGTCCTTTCTCGCCAAAGGCATATTTCACGAATTCCCAAGCCTCATTTGGATGCTTGCTGTCCTTCGCGATGACGAAGCCGGCGGAATTGGCTGAGGTTACGCGGCCGGCGGGACCTTTTGGCAAGGGTGCAATATCCCATTTGAAGGCAACCTGGCTATATTCGGGAACTGACCAATGCCCGGAAACACCCATCGCGGAAATGCCGGCAAAAAATCCATCAGCACCATATTGGCGAAGCTGCTGTTCCGAGGGCATGGATTTATCTTTCAGCCACATATCGGACATGAACTGGAAAGCTGCCATCGCTTGCGGTGACGAAATCAGCGTCTTGTGCGTCTCTGGATTGACGACTTCGCCACCAAAAGACCAGACCAGAGCCCCCCAGAACGGCTCCATATCATAGCCGGCTTCCCAGAAGCCCCATTGATCGGTCTTGCCGTCGCCATCCTTGTCTTTGGTCAGTTTCTTTGCAGCTGTGCGAAAGTCTTCCCAGGTCCAGCCATCATTCGGATAGGCGACACCGGCGGCATCAAACATGTCTTTGTTGTAATATAGAACGATGGTCTGGAAGTCGCGCGGCAAACCATAGAAACCATCCGGCGTTTCGTAAGCCTTCAACGTCAATGGATAGACGCCGTCCAGAATGCCGGGTTCCTTGTCCAGATAGGGTTTCAGGTTCAACAATACGCCACGAGACTGCCAATCCTTATAGAGCGGGGCATCCATGGCAAAGACATCAGGCGGAGTCCCGCCAGCAACTTTCACCTTGAGTTTCTCCCAATAGCTGTCCCAGTCGGATGCTTCGATTTTGACTTTGATACCGGGGTGTTCGGTCTCGAACGCACGGGCAACGCTGTTCCAGACGCCAACTTCCTGGGGACTACCCCAGAATTGATAGGTGATTTCCGTATCGGCAAAGGCGCAGGATGTGGTCAGCAACAGCGCAAGGGTGGTGGCTTTCAGCAGTTTCATGGCTTAGTTCTCCTCGTATTGTTCTTTGAAGTGTTGCTGCCGTCCCTCGGGCCAGTGCACACTTATTTATGCTCGCTCCAGCTAGCGCAGGTCAGTTGATGCGCACCTCTGTGGTCGTATCAAAAAGATGCTGTTTTTCGGGGCTGGCCTTGAGATAAATCTGATCGCCCTTGCTGAGTGGCGGGCGGTCAGTAAACAGGGCCGTGATCATAATGCCATCCATGTCGCCCATAACGAACGTGGCATGGCCCGTGCTTTCGACCGCTGTCACCCGGACGCGCAGAGCCCCCTCACTCCCTGCAGGCACGAGACTTAAGTGTTCCGGGCGAATGCCCCATATCACCGGGCCGTCAGCAGCAGCCGGAAGCGGAACAGACAGCTTCGTTGTCAGCTTGATCATGCCATCGACGGCTTGCCCCCTCAGAAGGTTCATGGCGGGAGATCCGATAAACCCGGCCACAAACGCGTTGGCCGGTCGGTCGTAAAGTTCGAGTGGTGCACCCGCCTGCTCCAGGCGTCCCGATCGCAGAACGATGATCCGGTCCGCCATTGTCATGGCTTCAACCTGATCATGGGTAACGAAGATCGATGTTGATTGGAGCCGGTCGTGGAGGGCGCGGATTTCAGCGCGCATCTGCACACGCAGCGCCGCGTCAAGATTCGAAAGTGGCTCATCGAAGAGGAACACAGCTGGCTGGCGGACAATGGCGCGCCCCATGGCTACACGCTGTCGTTGCCCGCCAGACAGTTGTTTGGGCAATCGGTCGAGATAATCCTTCAGGCCCAATATTCCTGCAGCTTCCGCCACCCGTGTTTCAATTTCGGTCTTCGGTGCGTTTCTGAGTTTAAGCGAAAATCCCATATTCTGGCGAACCGTCATATGGGGATAAAGCGCGTAGTTCTGGAATACCATCGCCAGATCACGCTCCTTCGGCTCGACATCGTTGACGATCCGGTTGGCAATGGAAATCGTCCCGCCGCTGATGTCCTCCAGGCCGGCGACCATCCGCAAAAGTGTGGATTTTCCGCATCCGGAAGGACCGACGAGTGCGACGAATTCACCATCCGCCACATCGAATGTCACACCATGCATAACCTGCGAACTGCCGTAAGATTTGATGATGTTGTTGAGTGATACATGAGCCATGGCCTGCCCCTCAATGATAGGCAGGCAAGTAATTGCCATGAGCAGCAATCAGCTTGTCGCAAAGGTCGCGGATTTGATCCAGGGATAGCTCTGCGCCGGTATGCGGATCAAGAGCAGCAGCATGGTAGATGTGTTCTCGCTTGCCTGTAAGGGCTGCCTGAACCGTCAGCTCCTGCACGTTGAGCGACATCCGCATGATGCCGGCAAGCTGTACTGGTACAGAGCCCACCCGGATCGGCTGTACGCCATTGCGGTCCACATGGCATGGCACCTCGACGGCTGCATTGCGCGGCAGGTTGTCGATAAGGCCATCGTTGCGCACATTTCCATAAATGAGATAATTGGTGCCTGTCACCATGCCATGGATGATGGCCGAAGCGTATTCGTTCGACCGGCAAACCTCGAGCGGCTTTCCGGCATCCTCCAGTTCCTTGCGAAGCACGTGCCAATGGGCAATCTGATCTTCACAACGGGTGATATATTCATCCAGCGGTAGTTGATACTGTTTCAGAAGATCCTCACGGCCACGCTTGATGAACCAAGGCGTGTATTCACTGAAATGGACTGAGCTCTCGGTGACGAAATGACCAAAATGCTTCAAGGTCTCCCAGCGAACTGCCTCTTCCTTGTCATAATTACCACTCGCCGCAATAGCGCGAAGCTTCGGATAGAGATCCTCGCGACGTCCATCTGGGTGGCGCTTCTCGAATTTGGTGAAGAAGGCAACGTGATTGAGCCCCGCACAGCGGTAATCAATGGTGGAAATGTCCTCGCCAAGCGAGCGGGCGAGATATCCGGAGGTTTCCTGCACCGAATGACAAAGGCCCACATATCGAATATCGGGAAAAGCCTCCGCCATTGCCCATGAATTCATCGCCATCGGATTGACGTAGTTCATCATCAGCGCGCCGGGACAGACATCGCGCATGTCCCTGGCGATATCGAATATGACTGGTATCGTACGCAGCGCCCGGAAAATCCCACCAATACCAAGTGTGTCGGCAATGGTCTGGCGCAAGCCAAATTGCTTTGGGATCTCGAAATCAACCACCGTTGCCGGTTTGTAACCACCGACCTGCATCATCAGAATGACGAAATCGGCATCCTTCATTGCGAGGCGGCGATCAGTATAGGACGTGATGCGAAGGCTCTTCAAACTGAGTGTATCGGCAATTCGCCTGGACATGATTTCCGAAGTCGAAAGTCGTTCGGTATCAATATCCATGAGCGCAATTTCGCTATCGGCGAGATCGGGGTTCGACAAAACGTCGGACAGGATATTCTGGGCAAAAACGGTGCTGCCCGCACCAATCAGGCAAATTTTGGCCATGATCGAATTTTCCTTACTGCAATACGACCACTTTGGTCAGGTTACGAGGTTGCGTGGTATCGATCCGCTTCTGATTGGCGACCCGTTCGCCGAGAACCTGCAGGGCCGGGAGGAGCTCGAGCGCACGGGCAGCACCGCTCTGGGTGAGCGGTATGCTGAAGTCACCCGGCCCGCCAAGGCCGATCACCTTAGCTCCGAGCGACTGGACATCGCGGGCGACCTTGGCTTCCTCATCCACCGTCTCGGCGGAGTAGAGGAGGACAACCAGCGACTGATCGTCGATAAGACTGATCGGGCCGTGGCGGTATTCAAGAGGGTGAAAGGCCTGGCTGAAAGTGATCGACATCTCCTGGAGTTTCAGACAGCCTTCAGTTGCCATCCCATACAGTGCCCCTGCCCCGAGATAGACAAAATGGCTCCTGCCATTGAGAAGTGGCGTTGCACCTTCGACCGCATCAAGCGCATCTTTAGCGTGGGCAACGGAACCCAACTGGACCCCGGCCATCCGAAGGCCGGCAAGAAGCATCAGCGACGCGGAAGCGGTCATAACGATCCCTTCCTGGCTGTGGGTCGGCAGATAGATCGCGACGTCAGCAGCTTTGAGAAGGCTCGTTTCCGGTTCACATGAGATGGCAATCGTCGGGATGCCTGCCTGCCGGGAGCTCTCGATTGCCTGCACGGTTTCTGTCGTTGTTCCCGAACGCGACAAGCCGATAACGCAGATATCGGAGCGGTCCGCCAGATAGTCCTTCATGCGACGTGCCCATTCGGCGCCGGGAACGGCAATGGCACTTCGTCCATTCGCGTTGAAGGCAACGGCAATAGACTGCGCGAGATAGTACGACGTACCGCAACCGGTGATCACCACCGTTTTTCCCGGCACGTCGGGCAGTTCCTGTTTCATCGCCTGTTCCCAGAAAGGGAACTGCTCCTTGATGACTTTCTCGGTCAAATTCATTCTGTCATGTCCTTTATTTGCTCGCACCGGCCATGAGGCCCTGCACGAGGAAGCGGTTGAGGAAGATCACCAGCAGTACCGGTGGAACGATGGCCACGATGCCGGCCGCGTTCATCAGCCCGTAGTCGACATAGTTGCGGGTGACGAACTCTGGAATGAGAACGGTCAGGGGCTTGGTATCGAGCGTTGGTGAAAAGACCAGCGGCACCATGAATTGCCCCCAGGCCGAAAGAAACGTGAGGATGGCTGTTGCAACCAGGCCTGGACCGGCAAGAGGCAGAACAATACGCACAAGCGTGTAGAGCTTCGATGCTCCATCAAGCCAAGCGGCTTCCTCAAGCGAAAGTGGCATCGCCTGATACACGCTACGCATGAGCCACAGCGCGAGCGGCAGGAAGGCCGAGACATAAATGAGAACAACGCCGGTATAGGTATCAACAAGCCCCGCGCTGATCATGATGCGGTAAAGCGGGATCATCACTGTATAGGCTGGAACCCCAAGCGTCCCGACGATCACGACGAATATCAGATCACGGCCAGGGAAGCGCAAACGGACAAAGGCCCACGCGCCGAAGGCAGCGATAAGGACCGTCAAAACCGTTGCCGCAAATGCAGTCAGCAAGCTGTTGAAGAACGCCCGCGAGAATTGCGGCCACACCGATTGTACCTCGTTGCCCTGGCTTGTCGATGTCGCGCCAAAGAGTTTGGCGTAATGTTCGAATGTCATCTGCTCCGGCCAGAGCCGAAGATGATCGCTGACGAGCGCATTGGGCGGCGTGACTGACGTGACCAATGCCCAGTAGACCGGACCGATTGACCAGAGGATGAGAATCGCAAGTGCTGCATAAAAACCGAGACGGCGCATCAATCGAACCTCGTCTCTTTGTAGACCCTCAGGACATAGATCGCCGAGACGATCAGTGAAGCAATCATCGCCATAATAGACAGGGCCATGCCGAGGGAGAATTTCATGTTCTGGAAGGCCGACATATAGACCTGGACCATCAGGCTGCGCGTGCCGATGGAACTGCCATTCAGGATCCACGCCTCATCGAACAGGTTAAAGGCGAAGACCGTAGATTGGCTGAGTGATATTGCAAGGCCACCTGAGATCAATGGCAGCGTGATGAGCCAAAACTGCCGCCATGCACTAGCCCCATCAAGACGTGCTGCTTCATAGAGGTTTGCCGGGATCGACTGGAGCGCGGCAAGCAGGATGATCGCGGTCAAGGGCAGCATGCGCCAGGCATGGACAACCGCAACCAGAAAGAGACCCGTGAACCGGTCATTGAACCAGACGTGACTCTCGGAAATCAGCCCGACAGAACGCAACAGGGCATTCAGCAGCCCGTAACTTGGATTGTATATCCACAGCCAGATAATGGCGTTGACGACAGGCGGAAGGCACCAGGGAAGCACGACCACTGCCAGAAGCCACCTGCGACCGATCTTTACCTTGTTCAGCACCAGCGCTGCACCGAGTCCGCCCAAGGTCTCGATTGCAACGGCAATGACCACATAGATAAATGTATTATTCCAGCTTTTCAGCACATCCTTGTCGAGCATGAGGTTGGCGTAGTTTTTGAAGCCGATGAAGGGAATGCCCTGCTTCATTGGTTCAACCCTGTAGAAGCTCTCAACGACAGTGAGGATCAGCGGCAGAATAACGAGCACGCCCATGATCAGGATGACTGGAGCGGTGAGACAAAGCCCGAGCCGTGCCTCCTGTCCGAACAATGGTCGCTTCGGAATGAAGCGGCTGGTCATCACTGTTGCGCCTCTTCGGCCGCAGCGGCGATCGCGGTCAAAGCCTCTTCTACGGAAACCTGCCCTTTGGCGGCGGCATTGAGATTGTTTGCGACAGCCGCTGAAAACTCAGGATACCAGCCGGGTGTTCCCTCTGGAAAAAGCGGTTCAACCATTGCAGCCTGCGCAACCAGCACGTCACCCTGCGTCAGCTTGCCATCCCGGTTGAGCTTTTCCAGAACCGAAATCCTGGTTGGCAGGTTGCCAAGTTTTACATAGTTGTCGACCATCGTATCAGGATCGAGCATCCAGTCGATAAAGGCGCGGGCTGTGTCCTTGTGCCCGGCGGAAACAGGAACCGCCAACGCACCGGGCAAGCCGATCGTACGGGATTTTCCGTTAATACTCGGAACCAGGGCAGCAGCAGCATCGGCCGCAACCTGCGACTTTGCTGGATCGGTATACACGGCAAGATTACCCGCCCAGCCGGCGATATCGAATGTGACCTTACCGGACTTGAACAATTCCTGGATCTCCACATCCTTCAGCGATGTCGAAGCGGGATCAATCAATCCGTCCTTCAATGCCTGTATTTCAAAGGACATCGCCCGGTAGCCAGCACTTTCCGGATTGGTAAAAAGTGGCTTGTGATTGGCATCGAAAAGATCGCCGCCGAATGCTTTGGTCAGCAGGTACCAGACTGTCGCCGAACCCTCTGTCGCCGAAAGTGGCAGGCCTATTGGATATGCCACGCCGGCCTTTTCCTTCACGGCCATTGCGTCTGCCAGCAATTCATCGGGCGTCTTCGGCGCTTGAACGATACCAGCCTTCGCCAGATGCGCCTTGTTGTAGATGAGGACGCGGAAATCATTGTTGTAAGGGATACCGATCAGCTTGCCATTATAGGTAAAGATCGATGTCGTCGGCAGATCTGCTTTAAGTTCCGTGGACAAAGCGCCGGAAAGATCATCGTACCAGCCCGCGCTCCCGAACTGTCCAACCCAGGACCAATCCATCTCAGTCACTGACGCAGGCGCAGTCTTTGCCATCATTGAAGTGACGATCTTGGTTCGGATCTCGTCCCAACCGAGCGTCTGGATATCAAGTTTGCCACCTGATTCCGCGGTGTATTTATCCGTCATTTCCTTGGGAAGGGTCACCCACGGCGGAAGCAGCACCGAGAGCGGTTCGGAAGCTGTGGCGGTAAAGGGCAGACCGGCTGAGCTCAAACAAAGAGCAACAGCGCCCGACAACACTATACGACGGTTCATTGTATTTCAGCTCCTGTTACAAAGGAAAGCTTTTCCAGCGATGCGCCAAGCGAACGGATGAAATCGTCACCGGGCTCGCTGCCTGCAAGCGCGGCGGCACGCCAAAGTGCGCCTCCAACAGGCGGCAATTTCGGCAGCAAAGGCTCGCCAAGCAAAAGGCGTGCCTCCTTAAGAATATACGATGACTGGAACAGGCCGCCCGCATAGGACCACGCAAGTTCAGGCCGCTCAAGCAGGCGGCGTACTGCGATGATATGGTCGCCCAGATATCGCACTGCCCGACTGAGAAGATCGCGGGCAGTGCCATTGTTTGCTTCCGCAAGCATGCTCACTTGAACAGCAAGCGCTGCATAGCTTGCACGTGGGTTCTCTTGTCCATAGGCCCATGCGAGCAAACCCGAACGGTCAGTCCCGCACGCCTTAAGCATTGCCGCGGCGAATTCCGGCGCCTGAATCCGCCCATCAAGCGTCTGCGAAGCAAGCGACAGCGCTTCACGGCCAATCCAATAGGCCGAACCCTCGTCGCCAAATGCCTCTCCCCAGCCACCGGTACGAAGGCTCTGCGTCCCAACTTTTGCCCAGGCCATGCTGCCAGTTCCAGCAAGCAGAAGGACACCATCCCCGCCGGCAAATGCACCGTCACACGCGACTTCTACATCGTTGAGAACAAGGTGGGGGCAGGCGAACACTGAGCGCGCCGCGGCAATCTGCCGATCAGACGCATCCGCAATTTCGCCATGGAAAGGCAAACCCAGAACAGCGGCAACCGGGTTTTCGTCGGTACAAAGATAGGAAACAGCATCCGATAGGTCACTGATCCAGCGATCGCCCGCCATCGGATCGAACCCGGGACCGGTCCAATGCCTAAGGATGTTTCCGCTCCCGTCAGCAATAACCGCCAAGGTCTTCGTGCCACCGGAATCCAGCCCCAGAACAGTTGTCATCCTGCGGCGGCTCCGTTCGCCGGCTTGGCCAGACGCAGGTCGACACGCATCGTCTGGATACGCTCCACCCATTCCTTGGGAAGCGCGGCATCCGTTACAACACTTTGCACGTCGGTTAGAAGCGCCACTTGGTAAGTAAGTCGCGAGCCAAATTTTCCTGAATCGGCGAGAAGAATGCGATTTTCAGCCCGCGACACCATAACTGAATTCAGCCGCGCTTCATTTTCATCGATGGAACTCATCGCTCCATCATCAGCGATTGCACCCGCACCAAGGAAAAGCTGATTGAACCAAAGCCGCCCGAGCATGTCCTCCGCCAAAGGTCCAACAACAGACGAATTTTCCTTGCGAAGCTGGCCACCCAGAAGCGTGACCTTTACCTCGGGGACATCAATCAGCATCTGCGCGGCCGGTAGACAATTGGTGAAGACGTTGAGAGGCATCGGATTAACGCGAATACGCCGCGCTAGCTGCAATACCGTTGTGCCGGAATCAAGAAACACCGATGAACCCGGGCGCAGCATATCATGCGCCAGATCACCGATGGCCCGCTTCGCGGTCAACGCCTGCGCTTCGCGCTGTTCGAAAGCAACCTCAACCTCGAACTGATCGGCAAGCCGTGCGCCACCATGCGTTCGCACCACGACACCCTGCTCTTCGAGCTCAATAAGATCGCGACGAAGCGTAGGGATAGACGTACCTACAGCAAGCGCGATCGCACCAATTGACGATGATCCATTGGAAAACAGGAATTGGCGTATCGCTTGGGCACGGTCGATTTTCATGGGAATAAGCATCTCGATTGTTCACTTTCATGCGAATATTCTGCATATATAAATCAATGTCAATCATATTCATGATTTTTATTGATTGTTTTACTGATATGAAGTTGAAGCTTTCCGAACCAGGCTTCGCAACTGCACATTGCCTCTCACCTGCCAGCCACGTACAAGTAAGAGGATCAAACGTTCTCATTTCGCCAACCGATGGAAGGACCCTGTCCAGGTGCGATAGTCAGAGACGTCGCTCCGTTGCAAATGGATGATCGAACTGGCGGCGCTGTTTCCAACCAATCAGCCCCAGCACCGCCCAGTTACCCTATTCCAAATTAAAAATTGCGCTGGAAACGAATGATCCCTCCGAACGCATCATCGTTGCCACCTTTCGCGAGGGAAGCATTCTTACGGGCACCGTCGAACTTGGTGTAGTTGAACTCGGGCGTGACCGTGAAGCCGGGAACGATTTCATATGCAACATTAAGAGCACCAGCGAGTGTGCCTTCGGATTCATAGGCAAGCTGTGCATTGATGGTAGCCTTGTCCGAAACCTTGGCGGCCAGGCCACCCCAGATGGCATAGTCTCCGTCCCAGGTGCCAAACCAGTTGCGGCGGGCCAACGGTGCGTCATCATAATTCGTTTGATACCCGCCCATGACCCATGCGGACACCTTGTCGGTAAGCTTTACATCCAGACGCGTTTTAAAACCCCATTCCTCAGCCTTGGAATCGTAACCGGCAATACCTGATATGCCTCCCCAGGACTGCTCATACTTCACACCCGCGAGAAGGTGCGGCGTGTAATCATCGATGACATACACACCATCTCCCTGCTCCGCTGCGATGATAGCCGAAAAACCATTGCTGCCGGTGAAAGTGTAGCTGACCTGATTGGTCTCATCCGAGTTATAATTGATGACATCGTCATTGATAATGTCCCCTGCATATCCGACAAATGAACCAAAGATCTCGTCGGTTGCACCGATACGGAAGCCGCCAAGCTCGATGTAGGCATGTGGAAGCTTGATGCCGTCAGCAGTTGAGCCATTCTCATAATTGAATTCTGTTTCGATGTACGAGCGTAATGTGCCGAGTTCGGTCTCGGAACGGGCATCGAACCGGAGAGTGGCACGGGTTTTTTTCTGCCACGTTCCATATTTGCCACCCTTATAGACATCATCGCCGCCCATGGCGTCATAGCGTACATAGCCGCTGATCTTCAGACATGTCTCTGTACCAGGAATATAGAAAAAGCCTTTGCCATAGGCGTCGCAAACGCGAACATATTCAACGGCTTCTGGTTCGGCTACGGTAATTGCATCGGCAGCACGTGCTCCAGTTACCGCAAGCAGAGCCGCGGCCGAGCCAAGAAGAAAGCACTCAATTTTCATATTTGATCCCCTATTGTTTTTGTTCAGAAGCTTGTTTTTTGCATTTCACCGACGCGGATTTTCGTGGAAAAATCCGCGTCGCCTCCCGGTAGAAAACCGGGTTGTTTTCCCTCTTGTCGTCGACTCCGAGACTGCAGGGCTGAATTCCGAGCCACATCGCCTTTATTGATTAAAGGCGACATCGCCCCTGACTATTTGGCAAGCGGTTCAACACGCCGCGATCTTCATACTAGGCCAGTTGGCACGGACGCCGGAACTGAAGCGCCCGCCGCTCTGCACAACCGCCCCCACTGAGGACACGCCATAAAGGATTTCCCAGTTGCGTAGCTGCAGCCTGTTTCTGGCGCAGAATTACCTCCAAATAAATCAACATAGCGCACTGATTCCGCATAAAAGAATCATTGTCAATCATTTTTTTGATTGATATTGATTCAATTCACTCATTCAGGAGATTGAAATGTCTACAGACCTGCTTCGCTCACTGTCTCTTCTTCACCGTTCAGGTAAGCCTAAAGGTGTAACTTCGGTTTGCTCCGCCCACCCCGGCGTCATCCGCGCAACTCTCTCGCATGGACGGAGAACGGGCAAACCTGTGCTGATTGAAGCAACATGTAACCAGGTCAATCAGGATGGCGGCTATACAGGGATGACGCCGGCCGCCTTTCGCCAATTTGTTGAAAACATTGCGAAAGAGGAAAATTTCGACATCTCCAAACTAATTCTTGGTGGCGATCATCTCGGTCCGAATCCCTGGAAGCATCTGCCGGTTGATGAGGCTTTTGACAAGACCCGTACCATGGTTGCTGCCTACGCCGCGGCGGGATTTGAGAAGATTCACCTGGACTGTTCAATGGGTTGCGCAGGGGAGCCAATAGCCCTTGGCGACGAGGCAACGGCGAGCCGGGCTGCCGAACTCGCATTCGTTGCAGAGCGTCATGCATCCGCGTCACTGGTTTATGTAATCGGTACAGAAGTTCCAGTTCCAGGCGGAGCGCTCGAGGAGGTCGAACAACTCGAAATCACCTCAGCAAATGCAGCGCGTGAAACTGTTGAAATCCATAGGTCGTTCTTTGCTGCGCGTGGACTGGAAGGCGCGTTCGAACGGGTGGTGGGACTGGTCGTGCAGCCGGGCGTTGAGTTTGGAAATCAAAACGTGGTGGCCTACAATCCCGCTGCAGCCAGATCTTTGTCGGCGAGCCTTCACTCGCTTCCCAACATCATCTTTGAAGCGCATTCCACAGATTACCAAACGCCAGCGGCTTTGCAGGCTTTGGTTCGCGATGGATATGCCATTCTCAAGGTGGGGCCGGGTTTGACGTTTGCGCTTCGCGAAGCGCTCTACGGTCTTGATCTCATCGCCGCCGAACTCAACGGGACACCTCCCAGCTTGAAGGTAACAATGGAAAGCCTGATGATCAAGGAACCACAACACTGGGCAAAGTACTATCCGGGAGCTGCCAACGAACAACGGATCCAACGACATTTCAGCTATTCGGATCGCATTCGTTATTACTGGACACATCCGTCCGCGCTGAAGGCAGTGGCCGAATTGATGGCTCGACTTGGTGATGATCTTTTGCCGGAAACATTAATCAGCCAGCATCTTGCCATGGCGTGGCCGGAAGTCATGAATGGATTGACCCCTCCTACCGCAGCAGCCCTTACTCAAGCAGCAATAACGCGGGTGCTCACGACCTACGCTGACGCCTGCGGATAGGAGGAGCAGAAGATGTGCCTCATATCAAACCGCCAAAGGAAAGTACGCTCTTGCATTCAATGTCCTCCTTCCATGAATGATGCGGCGGGCTTGATAGAAAATTTCGGGTAACACTTGCCGAAATTGCGGCAGTCTGCTGGTTCGATCACAATCGCGCAGGGAACTCACATGACACAATCTTGGCTTTCGATGTTGTAATCCCCCTTGACGACAATTTACGGACTAGTCACAAATGTTCCAGCTGTTCCCAGCCGGTATCCAATCCGTCACTTGCCACGCCAGAGCGACCTGCTCGAGGCGGGGAAAACAGCCAGACAAGGTCATCACCCCAAATGAGAGTACTATGGTTTCGAAAGACGGTTCTCGCCATCGTCGCAACGAGCAATATTGTTTTCTCGGTCAATGCTCAAGCTGTGACACTGCCACCAGCTCATGGCCAATTCGATTATCAGCTTGGAGGCGAATATACCCCTCTAAACCAGGTAGCAGTCGTTGTTCGCGACCGGCGAGTTACACCTGTCCCTGGTAAATACAACATCTGCTACGTGAATACTTTTCAAACCCAGCCGGCCGATGCTGATTGGTGGAAATCAAATCATCCGGAGTTATTGGTTAAGAAAAACGGTGAGTATGTTACCGATCCAAAATGGGAAGACGAATATCTGATGGATACCTCTACGGAGACGAAGCGTTCGGCGCTCATAGCGATAGTTGGTCCCTGGATTGATAAGTGCGCTGCGGATGGTTTCAATGCGGTCGAACCGGACAATCTTGACTCCTTTGCACGCTCCAAAGGCGTTTTAACAGAAGCCAGCAATACGGAATTTGCGAAATTGCTGGTCAATCGTGCGCATTCTGCCAAACTCGCAATTGCGCAAAAAAATACATCCAGTCTGGTATCCATTGGCGCGTCGCAGATCGGTTTCGATTTCGCAATCGTGGAAGAGTGCCAAGTTTTTTCGGAATGCGATGCCTACTCCGGCGGATATGGAAATTTAGTTTACGAAATCGAGTATAACGACAACGATAAGGATGCGAACGGTGCGCCTGTTGATCCAATAAGCTTTTTCAATGCCGCTTGCGCGGCGCGCGGCAAGACAAGTTCGATAATTTACCGCGACCGAAAAGTAGTTCCGTCCAGTTCGCCACAATACGAATATAAGTGGTGCAAATAAGCCAAATTGGCAGGAAGCAGATTGGCTGTATCATACACCACGCTGCCTGCTTGCACGAGGATATCCCATGACAAATGATCGACGTCCAATTTTAGTTTTCGGAGCCACTGGTCGGCAGGGAGGATCGGTTGCCAGGGCGTTGCTAGAAGCCCGATGGCCTGTTCGTGCCCTCGTGCTCGATCCTTCAAAACCCGCGTCTATTGCATTGAAGGACGCCGGTGCTGAAATCGTGCAGGGATCGTTCGAACACACCGACGTAATTGCTGCTGCAATGAAGGATGTACATGGCGTCTTCAGCGTGCTGCCAGCCAACCTGTCGGCGGAGGATGAGGTCAGGTACGGTACGTCCATCGCAGATCTGGCCACAAAGAGCTGCGTCGATCACTTCATCTATTCCTCGGGCGCTAGCGTTGGCAACACATTGACGGGCGTTCCGCGCTTTGATGCCAAGCCTCGTATCGAGGCACATATCCGCGAACTGTCGCTCACAGCAACCATTATCCGACCCATGATCTTTATGGAGATGCTCGTGCGGCCCGGCTTTGGCCTGGACGAAGGCCGGCTGATTTCCCTGATCCGCCCCGAACACTCGATACAGCTCACTGTTGTGGAAGACATCGGAAAAATTGTTGCGGCGATGTTCACCGACAAAGCTCGGTTTGGCGGCGTTACATTAAAAATCGCCAGCGACAGAGTTACAGGTCACGAGTTGGAGGCTGCCTTCACCGAAATCGCTGGCAAACCTATCACCTATTCCCGGTTTTCAGATGAGGTACTGGCAGCTAATGTGGATCTCGCGCACATGGCGTCCAGCCTGGAGGATGGCCCACTGGCAGAACTCGTTGATCTGAACGTCATGCGTGAACTCAATCCGGAACTACTCTCGTTCAAATCGTGGCTTTCTGGCAGCGGCCACAAGGCTTTGGATGCCGCTTTCAGAACAGGTAGCGAGATGGTTCAGGCCAATCGATCTTAGTCATTGATCGCGTGGAACTTTCAAGTCTGTTGGATCACAGTGATGCGAATTCCCACGCAAGCCGTACGGAGGCTGGCCGGTCGCAGGTCAGGCTGGGTTCATCGTCGACTACGTGAACCGCCGCGCGATGCGCCGACCATGAAGATAGCAACCACGTTTAGGCCACAGCCCTCCAGCCAGGCGACGGCATTTCTTCAAAGCTGCCATTCTGCGTACGGGGCGGCCTGGTTGTTCAATTCGCGGTGGAAATCTAATCGTCTCCTTTTAATGGTTCAGTCGCTTAATGAGCACAGGAGCGTGTCGCCTCGCATCAATTGATGATTTCGCCTCGTTCGTCTGAGCGCAGCGCGGTCAGTCGTTCTCTCCATACCTGTAGTGCTTCGGGCGTCAATCTGGTCCAATGCGTGATTTCGCCGATGACCTTGAGCGGCGCGCTACTGCGATACGACCGCGTGGGGTTTCCAGGAAATTTCTTGTCGGTCACGTTCGGGTCGTTCTCGAATGTCCCGGTCGGCTCTACGACGTAAACACGCGGGATTGCGCCACCTTTGGTGAGTTCAGCCGCGATTTCAGCGGCAAGCCCGGCACCGTCCACAATGGCAGTGAAGTAGATATGGTTCATCACCACTTCGGGACGATAGTTCGACCGGTATCCTGCAGTGAGGAAATCACCCGCGCGCAAATCCGCGACTGTGCCGTGAAAGAAGGGTCCCTCATCCAGCGCTTCGGTCATCGTGATCCTCCTTATCTTATAAGTTCGCTTGTAGTCAGTGAGCCAAGCGATGCCAACGTCCGCGATGGAGTCGAGTGCTCGCCAATCCGTGATTCGATGATAATCAGGCTAATCCCTCCGCCGTTCGGCGTCTCACCGTGACCGTCACGGTGGTTCCTTGCCCACAGAAATGGAGCAATCCGGTCGCGAAAGAATTGATGTTTGGTAAGAAATCACGTCAGCGTCTGTCAGGCCTTGTGATGGCGATTGTTCTTCGCAGCCGGCTGAGGCTTTCCGGGGTGATACCCAAGCAAGCGGCGATGTTATACTGCTTCAAACGCTTATGCAGTTCCGGCTCCCTGCGGCTGAAATCGATATAGCGCTGCATCGCGTCGTCATACAGAAACGCAATCTCGCCCGGTTCTTTCTCGATAATCCAATGGCGCTCCATATAGCTGATGTAAAACGCTGCAATGTCTGGGAAGTCACTGACGAGCGACTTGAAAGCTGCGAAGTCATATTCGAGGACGATGCTGTGCTCAATGGCCGTTATCGTGAATAGGCTAGGTTCGCCGAGCAAGGTCGCGCTGACTGAAGCGGCAATGCGGTTTTCGGGGAAGAAGCTTTTAATGATCAGGTCGCCGTCGCGGCCGACATAGTGCTGGCACAATAGACCTTCGACAACGAAGGCGTAGGCCGTCGGTACGTCGCCCGCCCGAATGAAGGGCTCCTCCCTGCTATACTGCCTCGAGCTAAGGGGTGATGACCAGGCGCGCACGGCCTTCTCTGACAGATGGGTGAAGGTTCCGATTTTGGTGAAGAATGCTTCTGTGTTCACGAGCCCAATCCTCAAGTCGGTGAGACGATCGTTCCACACCGTCGGGCGGCTGGACCGTGGCATCTAAGTACCCGAAAGCGGCTTGTGAAATCGCCGCGTGCCGGTAGCGGATCAGATCATCGAGCGTCGGGGTTGAGAGTGAGCATTCGGCCGTCTCACCGGTGCTTCGAAATATGGTCGACGAACCGCAACAACAAGGGATTGCTGTTTGCGCTGCGCCAGCACAACCCAATCGGCCAGCCTGATTCAGGGCCGGACATCTGCCATTGGCGCGTACGTCCGCCCAAGGCTTCCACGCCATACCAGGGGAGGAACGCCGCCCCCAGCCCTGCGGCAACGACGGCGTGAACCGTCAGGATGTCGTCGGCATACTGAATGATACGCGGCTTGAAGTGCGAGGCTGAGCACCAGCGCGCGATCTGTGCATCCAATCCCGATCCACGGCTTGGCAAAAGCGCAACGAAACCCAGACTGTTTAACGTCGATAGCTGACTTGAGGACGGTTCAGTCATGGCAAGCGGAAGCACAAGCGCCAGCCGCTCCTCAAGCAACGGCATGAAGGATAACCCTTCTCCTTCCATCGGCGCTCGGCAAAAGCCGGCATCGAGCCGTCCGTCGAGCAGACGCTGATGCTGTTCATTGGAGGGCATATCGTCGAGCGTGATCTGGCAATCAGATGTCGCCGCCCTGAAGTCGGCAATCAGCCGGGGAGCGAGAATAAGTGTCGAAATTCCGAACGCGATATCCAGGTGACCGGCAAGACCTGCATTGGCACGGCGCATCCTCACATCGAGCTCATCGCTCAATCGCAAGAGCTTATGTGCTTCCTTTTCGAGCAGCTTTCCAAGCACCGTCAGCCTCGCGCCGTGTCGCCCGCGCTCGAACAGTTGACCGCCGACCATTGCCTCCAGTGCCTGGATTTGTTTGGTCAAGGTCGATTGCGTGACGAACAGCCTGTCTGCCGCTTTGCCGTAATGACCGGTATCGGCGAGGAGGACAAAGGAGCGGAGTAGTTTGATATCCATTCGATTTACGACTTAAATTCATCAAAGTTATCATTTTACGGAATGAAACGCATATGGTCAAATTGCGCCAGATATAAGGAGCAATGGCAATCATGTTGAAAGTATCCTCTATCCAATTTCAGCATCGAGCGAATGACAAGACCTATAATCTCGGGCGGGTTACTGCCCTTGCGCAACAAGCCGTAGGCGACGGCAGCCAGCTGGTGATATTCCCGGAAATGTGCATCTGCGGCTATTGGCACGTTCCAAAGCTCGATGCCGAAGCGATCCACACACTTGCAGAGCCACTGTCGGGGCCATCGATATCGTATGTGGCCGGTTTGGCGCGAGAACATGGCATCGGGATCGGCGTGGGTTTTCTGGAGCTCGGCGATGATAGTGCCATATACAATTCCTACGCCGTGTGTCTGCCGGATGGTCAAATCCACTGTCACCGCAAACTGCATGCCTGGGAGCATCGCGCGATATCGAGCGGCGATCGGTTCACCGTCTTCGACACTCCATGGGACATACGCGCAGGCATTCTGATCTGCTGGGACAACAATCTCGTCGAAAACGCCCGAGCAACTGCTTTGCTCGGCGCAGAACTCTTGATCGCGCCCCATCAGGCCGGAGGCGGCCAGTCGGTGAGCCCGCACGGAATGAAACGGATACCTGTCGAAAAATGGGTACGCCGTTATGAAGATCCGGAGGCCATCGAGGCGGAAATTCGGGGACCGAACGGCCGCGAATGGTTCATGCGCTGGCTACCATCACGCGCGCACGATAATGGTATGTTCCTCATCTTCAGCAATGGCGTAGGCCAGGACGAGGATGAAGTGCGAACCGGAAATGCCATGATTCTCGATCCTTACGGCCGAATTTTGGCGGAGACATGGTTGGCTGACGATGCGATCGTCACTGCTGATCTCGATCTGGCACTGCTCGACAAATGCACGGGGCAACGCTGGATCCGTGGGCGGCGCCCCGAACTCTACGGCATCTTCACGCAGCCCAATCCAGATGGCCTTTCGCCCATGGAAGCTCGGTATTCTGAAGTCTCAACACGGGCGTCCTCGCGCACAGAGTAGACGAAGTGAGTGCGTGTGGTGACACAAAATCGCCGGCTACAATGACCGATTTGAAGATGGAAGGGAGTGGTAGACGAACCCCGGTGATCCTGGCCGGAGATGTCGGTGGGACAAAGGTGCATCCTAGGGGGTCACCGTGACGCGCCCCTTCATGTTGGGATGAAAGCGGCAATAGAAATCAACGGACCCCGCTTGCTCAAGCTGGAGCGTTACCGCTTTGCCGGAGGAGATCACGACATCCCATCTGCCTTTCACTGTTGCCGTATGATCCACGATATCCTTGTTGATCCATTCGATCCGGTCGCCAACTTTTGCGGTGATGACGGCTGGGGTGAATACCATTTTCTCGATTGTGACCCGTATGGTTTCCGCTCTGGCAGCAATGGACCCCAGACCCATTATCAGGACAACTGAGATCCACGCCTTGAGTTGTAATACCATGTGTCTGCTCTACTTGAGACCAGCTGCTACATGTTCGGCGTGCTGCTCATGCCCCTGGAATATCTTCAGTCCAGTTTCCAAAAGGCTTTTAAGCTCAGCATTTTTTGCAGAAGGAATGAGCAAGGTTTCAAGCGCGCCATTGACCTGCTTGTGATAGGCAACCTCGTTGGTAACATAGGCCTTGTCAAAGGCTGCTCCGTCGAACTTGTCCAGCTTGGCGCGTTCGGCGGTAGCGGCCTTGACGAGCGAACGGCTGGTGTCGTTATCCTCGGGCGTGACCTTCAGCTTTTTGACCAGTGCGAGCGCTTGCGTATTGACCGCATCATGATCGCGCACCATGTCCCTGGCGAATGCAACAACATCCTTGTTTTTTGATTTGGCAATCGCCAGTTTTGCAGCCTCGACGTCAATGATGCCTGCCGTATAGGCAATGTGTGCAATTTGCGGGTCGGTTGGCTTGTCCGCTGCATGAGCGAGATGAGTGCTGCCCAATAGGGAAAGAACGGCCAGGGCCGTCATTGTTCGACAGAACATAATACCTCCTTCACCCGGAAGGGTATCCGGGTCGCTTTTTCCACTGACAGCCATTTGATGTTGAATAGCGAAAAAGGTTCCCGGAGTTCACTCGATGAAGCCGAGCTGCTTCATGACTGCTGTTGTCAAACGGGCGCAGCGCTGTCCAGCGAATGGAAAGGCATCCATCAAGACCGGGCCGATCTGATCGTCCAACTGTTTGCGTACAAGCGCACGAGCGCGATGCAGGCGTGTCTTCACCGTTTCAGTTTTGATACCAAGCAGGTCCGCAGTCTCCTCCTGGCTGAGCCCCTCGATCACGCGCGCGATAAAGACTGTCCTGTACACGTCGGGAAGAGCATCGGTTGCCCGTTCAACCATTTGCAAAATCTGCCGCTGTGCCATTAACCGCTCCGGGTCTTCACCTGTTTTGATGGGAAACTGGATGATCCGCTTGTCTGCATTCTGGCTTATCGCAGTCACAAAATCCGGTGCACGCCGCTTTTTGCGCAAACGTCCCAATGCTTCATTGATGACAATGCGGGAAAGCCAGGTTGCGAGTGAGGATTCACCTCGAAACTGGTCGAGATGAGAGAAGGCAGAGCAATAGGCTTCCTGAACGATATCCTCGGCTTCGGCGTCATCCCGAATGACGCCGCGGGCAATGCGGTAAAGCCGGCGATTGTGCGTCCGCATTATTATGCGGAAAGCATCGGCGTCCCTGATAAGGGCGCGTCGAACAAGTTCAACATCGTCCCCATGACCGAATGGGAAACCTGACTTTGCTCGCAATGCCATCATCCTGAACTCCTCTAGCCACCATAGATGATAATTGCAGCAAAAGGTTCCCGGTGTTGTTCGAACTCAGATCAACCTAGCTTGGGACAGGATTGTCGCGAAACGCGGCTCGGCATGGCCAACCACCCGGACCGCTCCCGGATACTGCCTTCTGAACCGGCGTTCAAGCAGGTCGACGTTCTTGTGCAGGGTGGCTACGTCAAGCGCGTCATCGAAAGTCACCGCCGAACGGTAGGCCGCAAGCGCGCGTGTTCCGCTCCGGGTTCCGGCGATCGTTTGAACTGATCTTCCGTCACACCGTAATTGTTTGAAGGCCTGGCCCATGGCCCGGTCTTGCCGCACCATCTTCCAAACACATAGGCGAGGGCCAAAACGATCAAAGATAGGAAGGAAACCACAAGCGTAATTTCAACCTCACTCAGGCTTTTGATGAAATGGGCAAAGGATGACACTTTCAACTCGGCCTTTTCGCTTTCGACGGCTGTTCAAGGGATCTGGATGATCGAACGACCATGTTTCATGAGGCAACTGGCCGCGAATGGATGGTTGCGATCTCTGCGCCATCGCTGTTGAGACTGCGTGACTGTTGAATGGAGATCTGGTGGAAGAATCGGCAAGAGGCGGGGTCGCAATCAAGAGCGATTAGCTGGGATATTCGGGCGGAATACTCAATGACGATAGAGCTTGGAGACGGCGCCGGCTGAATTCTGTATGCACGCCGTCATAGTATCTCTCAACGGCTGCTTCGATCGCGGAATCATCACGACCGCCAGGAGCAAAAGGACCGAAGCTGCAAACGCTCACCGCCTGCATCGCGATCACTGTGAACGGACCAAAGTCCGGCACTATCCCCATGCCAATGTCCCGCCGAGATCGCCCGCCTTCAGGACATGTGAAGGTTGTGTGGAGCTTGCATGGAGATGCCTGTTCCATTCTTGACCTTGACGGTACAAGCGCCTCTTGTGGCAATCATGATTGGCAGCGGGAGAAAGGCTATGGAAAACGCACTGATCCTCATTATCGAGGACGAGCCGGAAATCGTGGAGATACTTGACGTCTATTTCAGCCGCGAAGGTTTCAGAACCATCAGTGCCAGCGATGGAACGATCGGTCTGGCGCATCATCAGCGTCTCAAGCCGGACCTCATCATTCTGGACGTCAAGCTGCCGGGCCTGGATGGTTATGAAGTTCTTGCCGCAATCCGCCGGCGCGGCGATACGCCGGTGATCATGGCGACCGCATTGGCCGAGGACCTCGACAAGCTTCAGGCGCTGCGGATCGGGGCGGATGACTATGTGGTCAAACCCTATAATCCGCTCGAGGTGGTTGCGCGCGCCAAGGCTGTGTTACGCAGGGCCACTGGCCGCGACGTCCAGCAGCCGATGCGCGTGGGGCCGTTGACGGTCGATCCGGGTGCCTATCTGGCATCGGTCGAGCACCCGACCGGCCCGGCGGTGCTGGAACTGACACGCACGGAATTCCGGCTGTTGAGTTACATGGCGCGTTCACCCAATCGCGTGTTCGAGCGCTCGGAGCTTGTCGATGCCTGTTTGCCGGAAGGCGAGGCGCTTGAGCGCACCGTCGACAGCCATATGAGCAATCTCAGACGTAAGCTTGCCGCCGCCGGGGCTGACCGGCTCCTGTCGGGCGTTCGCGGCGTCGGCTACAGGCTGGCGGATCATTATGGCTAAGAGCCTGATCACAAAACTGGTCATTGCCATGAGCGTTCTGACGCTGTCGGCTCTGGCCTTGCTGGCGTTTGGCTGGTTCATATATGCCTATTATGTCTATGACTGGCTCTTTCCGGAGGCGACCTACACTGAATTATGGAGCGCCAGCGATGCAGTGGCGCTTGGTCTCATCCTGGCGCTCGGCCTGATGGGAGCCATCATCGTCGGCTGGCGGCTCGCCCAAAATGTCGTCCGGCCGCTCAAATCCATCGCCAAGGCCGTCCGTGCCATTGCCGGCGGCGACTTTTCGGCGCGAGCCGAGACGATT